>NZ_DATCVQ010000273.1:0-9036 GCF_036566765.1 Streptomyces sp. | reverse complement strand
CAGAGTGCCGACGCCCCCGCCTCGCCCCTCCGGCGCGCCCTGCCCGCCCCTCCCATCCGCGCCCTGCCCGCCCCGGCCCCGCTGCCCCCCGCCCCCAGCCACCCCGTCAGCGGCGGTACTCGGGCGATCAGAGCCGCCAGGACGCCGATGAGGGCGGCTGCCAGGCCGCCTCTGGGGCCCGCGTCCAGGGAGACCAGGAGGGCGGCGGCGATCAAGGGGGAGAGGAGGTTGTCGGCGCCCAGGACTGCGATGGCGGCGAACCACAGCAGGGCTCGGACGGGGTCGTAGGCCTCTGGGTCGAAGGCGCGGAGGGACATGCCCAGCAGGCCGCCGCCCAGGGCTGCCAGGGCCGCGCCCAGGACGAAGGCCAGGAGTTTCAGGCGGGCCACCGCAACCCCCGCCGCCTCCGCGCCCTGCTCGTGGTCCCGGAGGGCCGCCAGGGCGCGGCCCGTGCGGCCTCGGCGGAGCGCCGCCACCACGAGCAGGCAGCCGGCCAGTACGGCCAGCTCCAGGGCGTAGAACGCGCGGTCGTCCTCGAAGCCCGTCGGGCGGTCCAGCGACAGGCCCGCCGTCGCGTACGGCTGTGCGAAGACGAAGCGGCTCACCGCCACCCCGACCGCCAGCGTCGCCAGCGCCAGTGCAAGCCCCCGGCGGCGGATCGCCGGCCAGCCCGTCAACAAGCCCGTCACGGCCACCATCGCCACCGCCAGTACGAGCGCCGTCGCCTCCGGCAGGCCCGCCCCCGCCAGTACCCCGGTCAGCAGCGCGCCCAGGCCCGCGTACGCCGCTTGGCCCAGCGCGATCTGGCCGGCCCGTCCCGTCACCGTCACCAGCGACAGCAGCACGATCGCCAGTGCCGGGATCTGCATCGACGTCCGCAGGTCCGAGCCTGCGAATCCCAGCGGGAGCAGGAAGAGCGCAGCCACCACCGGCCACACCCCCGGCGGCGTGCGCGTCGGCGCCGTCGGCGGCGGAAGGCTGTCCCGCGTCCCCACGCCCGGCAGCAGCAGCGCCGCCACCAGCAGGGCCACCACGAACAGGTTCGCCCCGACCGCCTGCACCAGCGGCCCCGCCCACCCCTCCGGATGCAGCCTCGTCATCTGTGCCTGCGCCACGCCGATCGCGAGCGCCGCCCCGATCGCCACCGGCAGGCTCCGCATCCGGGCCGCCACCGCGACCGCGATCACCTCGACGACCAGCAGCGGCATCCCGTACGGGTCCAGTCGGACGTACGGCGCGAGCAGCACGCCCGTGAGCCCCGCCGTGAACGAGCCGAACGCCCACCCCACCGCCGCCACCCGGTCCGCGTCGATCCCGCCCAGTACCGCCAGCGGCCGGTTGTCCACCACGGCACGCAGCTCCCGACCGAACCGGGACCACCGCGTCACCGCCCCGACCAGGCACGCGAGCAGTACCACCGTCCCGAGCGGGGCCCACGGGTCGTCGCCGAGGAGCACCGGCGCGTCGTCCCGCGCCCCCGTGCCCCACAACAGCGCCGCCGCGCCCACGAGGAGGACGAACACGCCGATCGAGGCGACCAGGGTCCGCGCCGGATCGGAGCCGGTCAGCGCCAGCGGGCGGAAGACCACGCGGTCCAGGACCACACCGATCCCCGGAGCCACCACGAGCAGCGTCACGGCCGCCCCCAGCGGCAGCGGCCACCCCCACTCGACCACGAACTGCCGCAGCACGTACGCGCAGATCATCGCGATCGCGCCGTGGGCGAGGTTCAGCACCCCGGTCGCGCGGTACGTGACGATCAGTCCGATCCCGGTGAGCGCCGCCGCGCTGCCGATCGCGAGACCGGCGAGCGTCAGCTCGTACGTCAGCGAGGCCACGGCTCACACACCGGACAGGGGTCGAGCGCCTCGTCCCCCACCGGCACGGCCTCCGGTCTCCCCGCCACCAGCGGGCAGTCGGGGCGGTGCGCCAGCGTCCCGCCGGGCACCCGTACCGGCGGCTCGGTCGAGGACGGCCCCGGCGGCTCGGACCCCGGCTCGGCCTCCGGCGCGATGTCCTCCGTGGCGGGCCCGCCCGCTTGGAAACCCGTCGCCATCAGCACCGCGCCCGCAACGATCAGCGCCGCACCCGGCACCGTCCCGGACGCCAGCCACGGCAGCTGCCGTTCGGCGAAGCGCTCGCCCGAGACGCCGTACCAGCCGACCGCGCACAGCACCGCGCCCGCGGCGACCGCCGCGAGCCCGGCCCACAGCAGCACCCTGCGCGTCGGCACGGACGGGACCTCCCCGCGTCTTGCTTTGCACTATGCCGGGAACCGGCTCACCCTGGAATCATCATCAGGCCAGGCGGCCTGAACGGACACCCGGTGGTGAGCCAGATGGTTCTCAGCAGAGTCGGCGGACGCTCCCGCCTCGCGGCCCTCGCGGCCGCCGCGGTCCTGGTCGTCACCCCGGTCGCCGTGGGCTGCTCCGACGACGGGAACGACTCGGGCGGCACGTCGCCGACCCCGACGCAGACGCAGGCGCAGACGGACGCGCCGGCCGACCCGGTCGCCGCCAAGGCGGAGATCGCCAAGAACTGGACCGTGTTCTTCAACCCGAACACGTCGGTGGACGACAGGGTCGCGGTCCTGGAGAACGGCGAGCAGATGCGGCCGGTGCTGGCCGCCTTCGGCAGCGACCCGAACGCGGCCAAGGCCTCCGCGAAGGTGACCGCCGTCTCCTTCACCGCCGTCGACAAGGCCGACGTGACGTACGACCTGCTGGTCGGCGGAGCCCCCGCGGTCCCGAACGCCAAGGGGACCTCGGTCGAGCAGGACGGCACCTGGAAGGTCTCCGTCCAGACGCTGTGCGCCCTGGTGAAGCAGAGCGGCAATGCGGCCGTTCCGGGGTGCTGAGGCACTGCTCCTGACGCTGCTGCTCGCCGTGCCGCTCGGGCTCGCCACGGCCTGCGGCAGCCGTCTGCCCGAGTCCGCCTTCGGAACCCGGCCCACGACCCCCGCCGGCGGCGAGCCGCTCCGCGTCGGCATCATCGCCAGCGCCACCAGCCCCGTCGGCGGCGACGCCTTCACCGGCCCGCGCGACGGCGCGCTCGCCTACTTCGCCGCGCTGAACGCCGACGGCGGGCTGAACGGCCGCCGGATCGAGCCGGTCACCTGCGACGACGGTGGCAGCGGCATCGGCAACACCGCCTGCGTACACGAACTCCTCGACGAGAAGAAGGTGTTCGCGCTCGTCGCCACCACCGCCCTGGACTACGCGGGCGCCCCGCTCGTCGACCGGGCGGGCGTCCCCGACATCGGCGGTCAGCCGCTCGGCCCCGCGTACGACACCTATCCGCACCTGTACGGGATCTACGGCAGCCTCGCCCCGCGCACGGGCGCCTCGCCCGGCTGGAACGGCGTCCTGTACGGCGGGACCGAGGTCTACCGCTACTTCAAGGCCGAGCACGGCGCCGGCACCGCCGCAGTCGTCTCGTACAACCAGGCCGCCTCCGCCGCGTACGCGCGGCTGATCGTCGAGGGGCTGCGCGCGGAGGGGTACAAGGTGGTCACCGAGCAGGTCGACTTCGCGCTGCCCAACTACCGTGCCGTCGCCGCCGATCTGCGCGCCCAGCACGCCGACCTCGTCTTCGACGCGCTGGACAGCCACGGCAACGCCCGGCTGTGCGAGGCGATGGACGAGGCCGGGGTCCGGGTCACCGCCAAGGTGACCAACGTGCAGAACTGGAACGCGGCCGTCGCCGACGAGTACGCGAAGTCGCCCGTCTGCCGCAATGCCCTGTGGGTCACCGGCTCCAGCCGCAATTACGAGGACACGGACCACCCGGCGGTCCGGGAGTTCCGCGAGGCGATTCGGGGGACGCTGAAGGGCCGGCCGCTGGCCCAGTGGCAACTGGAGGGCTGGGCGGCGGCGAAGTGGTTCGCCGACGCCGCGAAGTCCTGCGGCACGGATCTCACCCGGGCGTGCGTAGAGCGGTACCTGAACCGGCCGGAGCCGTACACCGCCGACGGACTGCTGCTGCCGGTGCGCTTCGAGCACCTGAAGGAGCCGCCGAAGACCCGGAAGACGTGTCTGTCCGTCGCCCGGTGGCAGGACAACCACGGCTGGGTGACACAGAGTGGAGGGATGACTGCCGACTGTGCGACCGTGCCGCAGATCCCCTACCGGCCGTGAAGCCCGCCCGGCCGGGGCAGTACAGTCGCCTGCAGACCATTTCCACAACTGACGTTCTCGACGGGGGAGGCGCGTCAAGCGCCATGCGCATTTCCTTTCTGCTGCACAACGCCTACGGCATCGGCGGCACGATCCGCACCACGTTCAACCTCGCCCAGGTGCTGGCGGAGCGTCACGAGGTGGAGATCGTCTCCGTCTTCCGGCACCGCGACGAGCCGATGCTCGGCGCGCCCGCGGGGGTGACGATGCGTCACCTCGTCGACCTGCGGAAGAACAGCCCGGAGTACGACGGGAACCACCCGGACTACACGAAGCCGGCCCGGGTCTTCCCGCGCGGCGACGGCCGCTGGAAGCAGTACAGCCGGCTGACCGACGAGCGTCTCGCCGCGCACCTGAAGAACCTCCGGGCGGACGTCGTCGTCGGCACCCGGCCCGGCCTGAACGTCCACATCGCGCGGCAGACCCGGCGCGGCCCGGTCCGGGTCGGCCAGGAGCACCTGACCCTGGACGGCCACGGGTACCGGCTGCGGCGCGAGATCGGCCACCGGTACGTGCTGCTCGACGCGGTCACCACGGTCACGGAGGCCGACGCCCGCTCGTACCGGACCCGGCTGAAGCTGCCCGGGGTGCGGATCGAGTCGGTGCCCAACAGCGTGCCCGCGCCCGCCGTGCCGGCCGCTGACCCGGCGTCGAAGGTCGTCGTCGCGGCGGGCCGGCTGACCCGGGTGAAGCGGTACGACGTGCTGGTCGACGCCTTCGCCAAGGTGGTCGCGGCCCGGCCGGACTGGCGGCTGCGGATCTACGGCACCGGGGACGCCACCGGCAACGAGCGCGGGGCGCTGGAGCGGCAGATCGCGGAGCTCGGGATCGGGGAGAACGTGACCCTCATGGGCACGGCCAACCCGATGGAGCCGGAGTGGGCGAAGGGCTCGATCGCGGCGGTGACCTCCCGCCTGGAGTCGTTCGGGATGACCATCGTCGAGGCGATGCGCTGCGGACTTCCGGTCGTCTCCACGGACTGCCCGCACGGCCCGCGCGAGATCATCGAGGACGGCGTGGACGGCCGGCTCGTCCCGGTCGGCGACGTGGACGCGGTCGCCGGCGCACTCCTGGAGCTGATCGACGACGACGAGCTCCGTGCGGCTGCCGCCCGGGCCGCGCGCACGGCCTCGGAGCGCTTCGACCCGGTCCGGATCGCCGCCCTCCACGAGACCCTGTGGACCGAACTGGTCGCCCGAGGCGAAACCGGCCGCACCCGCAGCCGCACCCGAGACGCCCTCCACCAACTCCGCGGCACGATCCTCGACGCGGCCTACGCGATCCGCTACAAGGCGGCGGACTTCCTGCGTCGCAAGCGGTAGGCCAACTCCGGTCCGCGCCGGTCTCCTGGCCCGCTCGCGGACCGTACCTGTCCGCGATGGCTGGCAGACTCGGGCGCATGTTGGAGACCTCCGCACGACTGCTGCGTCTGCTCTCGCTGCTTCAGACGCACCGTGAATGGTCCGGGTCCGCGCTGGCCGACCGGCTCGGGGTGACGTCGCGGACGGTGCGGCGGGACGTCGACCGGCTGCGGGAGCTCGGGTACCCGGTCAACGCCAGTCCCGGCACCGGCGGCGGGTATCAGCTCGGTGCGGGGGCCGAGTTGCCGCCGCTGCTGCTCGACGACGAGGAGGCCGTAGCGGTCGCCGTGGGGCTGCGCACGGCCGCCGGGCAGGGCATCGAGGGCATCGGCGAGACCTCCGTGCGCGCCCTGGCCAAGCTGGAGCAGGTGCTGCCCGCGCGGCTGCGGCGGCGGGTGAGCACGCTGCACGCCTTCACCGTGCCGATGCTGCGCACCCCCGCCGCCCAGCTCGACCCCTCCGTCCTCACCGAGCTGGCCAACGCCTGCCGGGACAGCGAGCGGCTCCGCTTCGAGTACCGCGACCACCACGGGGCCGCCACCCGCCGCACCGTCGAGCCGCACCGTCTGGTGTGCACCGAGCGCCGCTGGTACCTGGTCGCCTGGGACGTGGACCGGGACGGCTGGCGCACCTTCCGGGCCGACCGGATCACGCCCACGCCGCCGCACGGCCCGCGGTTCCCGCCGCGCGAGCCGCCCGCCGCCGATCTGGCGGCCTACGTCGCCAAGGGCGTGTCCGGCGCCGCGTACGCCGCCGAGGCGGTCGTCAGGCTCCATGCGCCGCTCGCGGAGGCCGAGCGGGTCGTCGGGCCGATGGACGGCGTCCTGGAGGCGGACGGCCCGGACCGCTGCCTGCTGCGCACCGGCGCGCACAGCCTGGACGTGATGGTGATCCATGTGGCGCTGATGGGCTTCGAGTTCGAGGTGCTCGACCCGCCTGAGCTCGACGAGCGGATCCGCGTCCTCAGGGACCGTCTGTCGCGCGCTCTGGAACGGTGAGCCGGGCCTGCTCGAAGGCCGCGTACTCGGGGTGGTGCAGGTCGAACGCGGGGGACTCGGAGCGGATCCGCGGCACCGCGTGGAAGTTGTGCCGGGGCGGCGGGCAGGAGGTCGCCCACTCCAGCGAGCGCCCGTACCCCCACGGGTCGTCGACCTCCACCTTCGCCCCGTACTTCTGGGTCTTCCAGACGTTGTAGAGGAACGGCAGCGTCGACGCGCCCAGCAGGAACGCGCCGATCGTCGAGATGGTGTTCAGCGTGGTGAAGCCGTCGACCGCCAGGTAGTCCGCGTACCGCCGCGGCATGCCCTCCGCGCCGAGCCAGTGCTGCACCAGGAACGTGGTGTGGAAGCCGACGAACAGCGTCCAGAAGTGCAGCCGGCCCAGCTGCTCGTCGAGCATCCGGCCGGTGAACTTGGGCCACCAGAAGTAGAAGCCGGCGAACGTCGCGAAGGCGACCGTGCCGAAGACCGTGTAGTGGAAGTGCGCCACCACGAAGTACGAGTCGGTGACCTGGAAGTCCATCGGCGGCGACGCGAGGATCACCCCGGTCAGCCCGCCGAACAGGAACGACACCAGGAAGCCGATCGCCCACAGCATCGGCGTCTCGAAGCTCAGCGAGCCCTTGAGCATGGTCCCGGTCCAGTTGAAGAACTTCACCCCGGTCGGCACCGCGATCAGGAACGACAGCAGGGAGAAGAACGGCAGCAGCACCGCGCCCGTCGCGAACATGTGGTGCGCCCACACCACCACCGACAGACCCGTGATCGCCATGGTCGCGCCGATCAGGGTGAGGTAGCCGAAGATCGGCTTGCGCGAGAAGACCGGCAGGATCTCCGTCACGATGCCGAAGAACGGCAGGGCGATGATGTAGACCTCGGGGTGGCCGAAGAACCAGAACAGGTGCTGCCACAGCAGCGCCCCGCCGAACTCGGCGTGGAACACCACCGAGCCGAGCCGTCGGTCGGACTCGAGCACCAGCAGCGCGGCCGCGAGCACCGGGAAGGCCACCAGGACCAGGATCGTCGTGAACAGCACGTTCCAGGTGAAGATCGGCATCCGGAACATCGTCATCCCCGGGGCGCGCATCCCGATGATGGTGGCCAGGAAGTTCACCGAGGTCAGGATCGTGCCGAAGCCGGAGAGCGCCAGGCCCATGATCCACAGGTCGGCGCCGACGCCGGGGGACCGCTCCAGGCCGTTCAGCGGGGCGTACGCGGTCCAGCCGAAGCTCGCCGCGCCGCTCGGCACGAACAGACCGCCGATCACCATCAGGCCGCCGAAGAGGAACAGCCAGTACGAGAACATGTTCAGCCGGGGGAACGCCACGTCGGGCGCCCCGATCTGCAGTGGCACCAGCTCGTTGGCGAAGCCGGCGAAGGTCGGGGTCGCGAAGAGCAGCAGCATGATCGTGCCGTGCAGGGTGAAGGCCTGGTTGAACTGGTCGCTGCTGATCAGCTGGAGGCCCGGGCGGGCCAGCTCGGCGCGCATCAGCATCGCCATCAGCCCGGCCAGCAGGAAGAACGCGAACGACGTGATCAGGTAGAGGTGCCCGATCCGCTTGTGGTCGGTGGTGGTCAGCCAACCGACCAGGGCCCGGCCCCGCCGCCGGGGCTTGCGCCCGAGCGCCGGCGGTTCGACGCCCGCCGTCGCCGTCTCGGTCCCCATGAGGCTGCCTCCGGTCGTCCGTCGGGGAATCGTGTGCGTTCTGCGGGGGAGACGTGAATGCCAGGTGGAAACGGACGGCCGGCAATTCTCCGGAGGCACCGGTTCCGGCAATTCGCGCAACCCTGTGAGAGATGTCCCGGAAGCGGGGCGGAATTACCGGAGAACCGGCGAGAAACTCCCCGTACGAGTGACGTTGTTCGTGTCAAACACCTGTTGGGCACTTGTCGGCGAGCTGTGACAGAAGCGTGACAGGTGTGGCATGGGAGCATGCTGCGACATCTCTCCGGGACCCCGCTTCCGTCACCGTGCGAGTCCGCCTAACGTGAGGGGCATGGCACCGATACCGACCTCTCCCACACCGCCCCAAGACAGCCCGGAGGCCTATGTCGGCCTCGATGCGGACGGCGCGGAACAGCTCGCGAGAAGCCGAGGATGGACCACCGTCCGCTCCCTCGCGCCCGGCTCGATCATCACCATGGAGTACCTCTCGGGCCGGATCAATTTCGAGGTGGACGAGAACGAGAACACCGTGCTGCGCTGCTGGCTCGGCTGAGTCCCGAGCCCCCTTCGAACGTCGAGACGTCGAGACGTCGAGACGCTGACGCCGAAGGCCCCGGCCGGAGCCGGGGCCTTCGCCGTGGCGGGGGACGGCCTGTGCGTACCGCCCCGCGGGTCGTACCGGGCGTCAGCCGCCCGTCGCCGGACGTGAACGCGGCGGTCGACGGCTGCCCGCCGGAGTGACCGGGGTCCGCTCCGAGCGCGGCGCGTGCCCATGGCCGTGCGACTGGCCGTGCCCGTGCGCGTGGGCGCGCGACTGGGAGGCCAGCTGGCCGGTG
>NZ_DATCVQ010000272.1:0-10757 GCF_036566765.1 Streptomyces sp. | reverse complement strand
GCCACGAGGTCTCTTCCACAACTTCCTATTACGGTGGACGACGAGGGATACTTCATCGCAAGGGGAGACTTCGACGAGCCTATCGGGCCCGGGTTCTGGGAGCGGAAGTCATGAGTTCGATCACGACACCGACCACATCGTCCGGCAAGCTCCAGGCGAAGGCCGCCGAAGGCCTCGAGGAGCTCGACCAGCGGTTCCACCCGGCCGCCGGGTTGCGCAGGCAGTTCAACAAGGTCTTCCCGACGCACTGGTCGTTCATGCTCGGCGAGATCGCGATGTACAGCTTCATCCTGCTGCTACTCACCGGTGCGTACCTGGCGCTGTTCTTCGACCCCTCCATGCAGGAGGTCGTCTACAACGGGCCGTACGACCCGCTGCGCGGCGTCCACATGTCGCGGGCCTACGAGTCCGCGCTGGAGATCTCGCTCGAGGTCCGCGGCGGCCTGTTCATGCGTCAGCTGCACCACTGGGCGGCGCTGCTGTTCGTCGCGGCGATGATCATCCACATGTTCCGGGTGTTCTTCACCGGCGCGTTCCGCAAGCCGCGTGAGATCAACTGGCTGTTCGGCTTCCTGCTGTTCTTCCTGGGCATGTTCACCGGCTTCACCGGTTACTCGCTCCCGGACGACCTGCTCTCCGGCACCGGTGTCCGCTTCATGCAGGGCGCGATCCTGTCGGTGCCGATCATCGGCACCTACCTGTCGATGTTCCTGTTCGGCGGCGAGTTCCCCGGCGGCGACTTCGTGGCCCGGTTCTACTCGGCCCACGTCCTGCTGCTGCCCGGCATCATGCTGGGTCTGGTGGTCGCCCACCTGATCCTCGTCGTGTACCACAAGCACACGCACTACGAGGGCCCGGGCCGCACCAACAAGAACGTCGTCGGCATGCCGCTGCTGCCGGTCTACATGGCCAAGGCCGGAGGCTTCTTCTTCCTGGTCTTCGGCGTCATCGCGATCATCGCGGCGATCGCCTCGATCAACCCGATCTGGGCCATCGGCCCGTACCGCCCGGACCAGGTGTCCACCGGCGCCCAGCCCGACTGGTACATGGGCTTCGCCGAGGGTCTGATCCGTGTCATGCCGGGCTGGGAGATCAACTTCGCGGGCCACACGCTGGTCCTCGGCGTGATGATCCCGCTGGCGATCTTCCCGGCGGTCCTGGCGGCGATCGCGGTCTACCCGTTCATCGAGTCCTGGATCACCGGCGACAAGCGCGAGCACCACATCGCGCAGCGCCCGCGCAACGCTCCGACGCGCACCGCCTTCGGCGTCGCGTGGATCACCGCGTACATGATCATGCTGGTCGGTGGTGGCAACGACATCTGGGCCACCCACTTCCACCTGTCGATCAACTCGATCACCTGGTTCGTGCGGATCGCGTTCTTCGTCGGCCCGGTCATCGCGTTCATCGTGACCAAGCGGATCTGCCTGGGTCTCCAGCGCCGCGACCACGACAAGGTGCTGCACGGCCGCGAGTCGGGCATCATCAAGCGCCTGCCGCACGGTGAGTTCGTCGAGGTCCACGTGCCGCTCAGCCAGGGCGAGCTGCACCGCCTCACGGCGCACGAGCAGCACGAGGCCGCCGAGCTGCCGCCGACGGTCGACGAGAACGGCGTCGTGCGCAAGATCGGCCGCATGGAGAAGCTCCGGGTCAAGCTCAACCGGGGTTACTACGGCGAGGGCAACCAGATCGCCAAGCCCACCGCCGACGAGTACAAGGAGATCCAGAGCGGCCACGGCCACCACTGATCACCTGAACTGCACGACCTGAAGGTCGCCACGGCGAGAGCCCCGTCCATTCGATGGACGGGGCTCTTTGCCGTCCCTGGGGATCGATAGGGTGGAAGCACCTTTCCGTACGGACGACACCACCAGGAGCGACCATGAGCGCTGTGACCCCCGCTGGAGGCTCTACCGCGGCGGACCGCTCCTGGCCCGTCGTACTGAACACCCTGCTCGCCGGCCAGGACCTGAGCAGCGAGGCCACCGCCTGGGCCATGGACCGCATCATGCGCGGCGAGGCCACCGACGCCCAGATCGCCGGCTTCGCGGTGGCGCTGCGCGCCAAGGGCGAGACGGTTCAGGAGCTGACCGGCCTGGTCGAGGCGATGTACGCGCACGCCAACCTGATCGACGTGCCCGGCCTCTCCGTGGACATCGTCGGCACCGGCGGCGACGGCGCGAAGACGGTCAACATCTCCACCATGTCGGCGATCGTGGTGGCCGGCGCCGGGGCCAAGGTCGTCAAGCACGGCAACAGGGCCGCGTCCTCCGCCTCCGGGGCCTCCGACGTCCTGGAGAAGCTCGGCGTCAACCTGGAGCTGACCCCGAAGCGGGTGGCCGAGGTGGCCGAGGAGGCCGGGATCACCTTCTGCTTCGCGGTGAAGTTCCACCCGGCGCTGCGCCATGTCGCCGCCGCCCGCGGCCAGCTCGGCGTGCGCACCGTGTTCAACTTCCTCGGCCCGCTCACCAACCCGGCCCGGGTGAAGGCCCAGGCGACCGGCGTGGCCGACCCCCGGATGGCCCCGATCATGGCCGGCGTGCTGGCCGAGCGGGGCGCTTCCGCGCTGGTCTTCCGCGGTGACGACGGCCTGGACGAGCTGACCACCACCGCCACCTCCAAGGTGTGGGTGGTCCGCGACGGCGCGGTGCGCGAGGAGTCCTTCGACCCGCGGGACGTGGGCATCGACCTCGTCCCCGTCGAAGCCCTGCGCGGCGCGGACGCCTCGTACAACGCCGACGTGGCCCGCCGGCTCCTCGCCGGCGAGACCGGCCCGGTCCGGGACGCCGTCCTGCTCAACTCGGCGGCGGCGCTGACCGCGCTGCACCCGGGCGAGGGCACCCTGGCGGAGCAACTGCGAGCGGGCATCGAGAAGGCCGCCGAGGCGATCGACTCCGGGGCCGCCCGCCAGGCGCTGGAGCGCTGGGTCGCGGCGAGCAACGCGTAGACAAGGTCCGCGCGACCCCGTCCGCATCCCGGACGGGGTTGCGCGCACAGCGAGCGGTGGCATACGTTCTGCCACAGGTCATGAGTGACAGCCTCGAAGCCCCGGCTGGCTGTCCGGCAACCCTCCGTCCGTGGCGGGGTGCCCCGGGTGAAGACCAGGCCGTGGACAGCAAGGTCCGTGGCAAGCGCGGACCCCTGCGCCAACCCTGGGGTCCTGGTCCTCAAGGGAGCAGTCTCGTGAGCAAGCGAATGCGATAGGGCTCGAAGCCCCTTCTTCGCGCACCCTTCTTCTCTTTTCTTGTGCGCCTCCGCGGTGACGGCTCGTTCGCGTCCCTCCGCGTCGAGGCGTCGAATTCGCCTGCCTTGTACGGGAGTTCCCCATGTCTGTTTCCGCCGTCGCCGCCTCCGCCACCGCCGTCTGTGAGCCGCTGCCCGTCCTCGGCCGTGACGTCACCGTCCCGCTCGTCACCGGCGGCGAGGTCGCGTACGCCGCCCTCGACTACGCCGCCAGCGCGCCGGCCCTGCAGCGGGTCTGGGACGACGTCGCCGCCTACGCCCCGTACTACGGCAGCGTGCACCGCGGCGCCGGGTACCTCTCGCAGCTCTCCACCGACCTGTTCGAGAGCAGCCGGGCCACCGTCGCCGGGTTCCTCGACTGCCGAGAGGACGACCAGGTCGTCTTCACCCGCTCGACCACCGACTCGCTCAACCTGCTCGCCGCCGTCCTGCCCGCCGACTGCCAGGTGTTCGTCTTCGAGACCGAGCACCACGCCTCGCTGCTGCCCTGGAAGGACGCCCGCGTCACCTACCTCAACGCCCCGCGCACCCCGCGGCAGGCCGTCGACACCCTGGAGCGCGCGCTCGCCGACCGGGACCCCTACGGCCCCGCCCTGGTCTGCGTGACCGGCGCGTCCAACGTCACCGGCGAGCTGTGGCCGGTGCGGGAGCTCGCCGCCGCGGCCCATGCGCACGGCGCGCGGATCGTCCTGGACGCCGCCCAGCTCGCCCCCCACCACCCCGTCTCCGTACGGGAGTCGGACGTGGACTGGGTCGCCTTCTCCGGGCACAAGCTGTACGCGCCGTTCGGCTCGGGCGTGCTGGCCGGCCGCGCCGACTGGCTGACGGACGCGGAGCCGTACCTGGCCGGCGGCGGCGCCTCGCGCAAGGTCGCCCGCCGTGCCGACGGCGGCGTGGACGTCGAGTGGCACACCACCGCCGCGCGCCACGAGGCCGGTTCGCCGAACGTCATCGGCGTCTACTCCATCGCCTCCGCCTGCAAGGCGCTCACCGAGGCCGGCTTCGACACCCTGGTCGCCCGCGAGCAGCATCTGATCGACACCGTCCGCGCCGGGCTGGCCGAGGTGCCCGAGGTCAGGGTGCTCTCGCTCTTCGGCGACGACGCGCCGCGCGTCGGCGTCATCTCGTTCGTCGTCGAGGGCTGGAACAGCTCGCACTTCGCCGCCGCGCTCTCCGCCGAGTACGGCATCGGCGTCCGCGACGGCCTGTTCTGCGCCCACCCGCTGGTCCGCACCCTGCTGGGCAGCGACCCGCAGGACGTCGGCGAGTGCGGGGCGCCGGAGGCCGAGCCGGGGGAACGCTCGCTGAACGCCATTCGGGTGAGCTTCGGGGCCGGTACTCCGGACGAGCACGTGGAGCGGTTCGTCCGGGCCGTGAAGGAGCTGGTGCGGGACGGCGCGCAGTGGAAGTACCGCACCGAGGACGGCCGCTGCGTCCCGGACCGCGGCTGAGGATCCACTCGTCCGGGTGAAGGGCCTCCCGCCGGGAGGCCCTTTTCGTCCTAGGACTCCAGGCCGATGGCGAAGGCCGCTTCCAGGTCGTGCTGGGAGTACGTACGGAACGCCACGTGCGTGTCCGTCGCCTCGACGCCGGGGATCTTGCTGATGCGGCCGGGGATGACGTCCGCCAGGTCGTCGTGGCGCGGCACCCGGACCATGGCGATCAGGTCGTACGTGCCGGTCACGGAGAAGACCTCGCTGACGCTGTCGAGCGCGGCGATGGCCTCGGCGATCTCGGGGATGCGGTCCACGCTGGTCTTGATGAGCACGATCGCGGTGATCATGGCTGGTGTTCTCCCTCGGTCGCCGCGGCTGGAGCCCTCAGCCTACTGGGCCGGGGGTCCGGAGGTTGCCTTGCGGGAAGGCGCAGGCGTGCGGAAGCGCCCCCAGGCGTAGAGGAAGCCGATCGCGAAGCCCACCACGTGCGCCAGATACGCGACGCCCGGCCCGGGTCCGGCGGAGCGGGCGGCGAGCCATTGCAGGGCGAACCAGAAGACCAGCACGATCCAGGCCGGGAAGCGCAGCGGCAGGAAGAGCAAGAAGGGGAACAGGCTGGTCACCCGGGCCCGGGGGAAGAGGAACAGGAACGCCCCGAGCACCGCGGAGATCGCCCCCGACGCCCCGACCAGGGTCTGCTCGCTGGTGGCGTGGGCGGCGGCGTACGCCAGCAGCGCGAGATAGCCGCCGCCGAGATAGAAGAGAAGGAACTCCACCGCTCCCATCCGCTCCTCCGCCATCGCGCCGAAGACGGAGAGGAAGAGCATGTTCCCCAGCAGGTGCAGCCAGTTGCCGTGGACGAACAGCGCGGTCAGCGGGGAGAGCAGGGCGTGCGGCTCGCTGCTCATCAGCTCGGCGGGGATCACGCCCCAGCGCCGGAACCATGCGCTCTGCGCGGCGAGGAGCTGTTCGCCCGTGCCGTACGCCGGGTTGAACCCGGAGACCGGACCGACCAGGAAGACCACGCAGCAGACGGCGATGACGCCGTACGTCATCGTCGGTCCGTGGACCGTGTTCCGCACCGTGTTCCGCGCTGCTCCCCACCAGTCGATCATGCACAGATCATGGCGTAACCGGACCGAGCGGGACAGAGTGCCTCGCCGCGACAGGGGAGACCGTCCCCCGACCTCGGCTCCGCCTGAGCAGGGGGGACCCTCATGGTCGTAGGGTTACGGGCAGTACCTCCGCAGTTCGACGGCGCACCGCGGGACCCCTTGGACAGGAATGAGGACGGCACGATGACGACGGTTCCCCAGCCGACCGCCGAGACCCGCTGGCGCTGCACGCTCTGCGGAAACCTGACCCGCTTCGACGTGACCCGGTCCTCGAAGGTCGTCGAGTACGTCCATCTGGACCTGGCCGGCGAGCCCACCGTGGAGGAGCGCGAGGTGGTCAGTGAGACCATCGAGTCGGTCCGCTGCCGCTGGTGCAACGCGGTGGACCAGATCGAACTGGTGGACAGGCCGGGTACGGCTTCCTGACGCACGCGCGGACGACGATGAGGTGACGGAACGTGGAGCAGCCCGCACGGGACGGTGAGCCGGCCGGTGCGGTCGGCGACGCCGCCGAGGCGCTCGACCGACCGCTGCCGGAAGGCGTGCGGCGACGGGTCGTCGCGCTGGTCTCGGACGCCTTCGGCGGGTTGACGGTCACCGAGCTCCCGGCCGCCTTGCGGCAGTACGCCCGTTTCACCCCGTCCCGCCGCGCCAAGTTCGCGGGCAACGCCATGGCCGCCGCGCTGGAGAGCGACCCGCTGTTCCGGCAGCGGATCGGCGAGCGGTTCCGGGAGTCCGAACCGGAACTGGCCGGGGCCGTCGAGTCCGGCGCGCCGCCGGCCGCCGCCGATCCCGTCGACGTCGCCGCCGCCGCGTACGTGCTGCGGCCGGCCGGCTGGGTCAAGCTGGTCGCCGCCGCCGGCGAGGAGGCCCAGCGGGCCGACGCCGAGCGGGCCGACGAGGCGGGCCGGCGCGAACTGGAGCGGCTGCGCGAGGAGGTCGCCGCCGCCAAGGAGCGCGGCCGGTCCGAGACCGAGCAGTTGCGCCACGACATGGAGGCGGCCCGCAAGGAAGCGGAATCGCTTCACCGGAAACTGCGCAGCGCCCAGAGCGATGTGAAGCGCGGCGAGGCCGCCCTTCGCCGCACCCAGGGCGAGATCGACGCGATCAAGGCGGAGGCCGCGGCGCAGGTGTCGGCCGCCGAGAGCGAGACCCGGCGGCTCAAGTCCCGGCTCGGCGAGGTCGAGGCGGCCCTGGAGGCCAGCCGGCGCGCCGCCCGCGAGGGTCGCTCGGTGGAGGACATGCGGCTGCGGCTGCTGCTCGACACCGTCCTCGACGCCGCGGCGGGGCTCCGTCGCGAACTGGCCCTGCCGCCGGTCTCCGTGCACCCGGCGGACACGGTCGACGCGGTGGAGCCGGGCCGGATGTCGCCGAAGGACATCGCGGCCCGCGCACTGTCCGACACCGACCCCGCGCTGCTCGACCAACTGCTCGCGCTGCCCCAGGCGCATCTGGTGGTGGACGGCTACAACGTGACCAAGACCGGCTATCCGACGATGCCGCTGGAGAAGCAGCGGCTGCGGCTGCTCGGCGGCCTGTCCGCGCTGGCGGCCCGCTCGGGGGCCGAGATCACCTGCGTCTTCGACGGGGCCGAGCTGGCCGCCCCGGTGCTGCTCGCGCCGCCGCGCGGGGTGCGGGTGCTGTTCTCCAAGCCCGGCGTGACGGCCGACGAGTTGATCCGTCAGCTGGTCCGGGCCGAGCCGCCGGGCCGGCCGGTGGTGGTGGTCTCCACCGACCGCGAGGTCGCCGACGGCGTCGCCAAGGCCGGGGCCCGGCCGGTCGCGTCCGTCTTGTTGCTGAAGCGCCTTTCGCGCCTCTCGTGACGGCTCGGCAACTCCTGGGTGCAATGCCCGAATTCTGGAGGGCGCAGGGTCAAGTGCTCATTACTGCCAGTGTGCTGTCTGTAAATTATGTGCCTGGTGGGCGAGATTTTTCGCATGAGGATTTGAACTGATCACAAGATGGTCACTAGGGTCGGGCCTCGAACCTTCGCGCGGTAGATCATCCAACCGGGATGGCAGTGAAGGACCGCCTGCCCGACGTGCGGCCAGGCGGCTCGAGGCAGAAGGAGATCGCCTTCGTGGCGTCCCACCGTCGTCCCAAGCAGCCGAGCCGCACCCGCGTGACCGTGCTCACCGCCACCGCCGCTGCCGCAGTCGCCCTCTCCGCGCAGGCCGGGGCCATCGCCGCCCCGAAGCCGAAGATCGACGACGTGAAGTCGAAGGTCGACAAGCTGCACCACGAGGCGGAAGAGGCCACGGAGCAGTACAACCAGGCCGAGGAGCGCCGCGGCAAGCTGCAGAAGGAGATCAGCGCCCTTCAGGACAAGGTGGCCCGCGGCCAGGGCGAGCTCAACGACCTGCGCGACAGCATCGGTTCGGTCGCCAGCGCCCAGTACCGGTCCGGCGGCATCGACCCGTCGCTCCAGCTCTTCCTCTCCTCCGACCCGGACACCTATCTCGACAAGGCGTCCGCGATCGACCAGTTGAGCGCCAAGCAGGCCGACGTGCTCCAGTCGATCCAGGAGAAGCAGCGGATCCTCGCCCAGCAGCGCGCCGAGGCCACCACGAAGCTCGCCGACCTGGAGAGCGTCCGCAAGACGCTCGGCGAGAAGAAGAAGTCCTTCCAGGGCAAGCTCTCCGAGGCGCAGAAGCTGCTCAACACGCTGACCGCCGCGGAGCGCGCGAAGATGCAGGCCGACGAGCAGCGCGCCAGCCGCGCCGCCGGCGACCGCGTCGACCTCGGCAACGAGGTGCCCGCCTCCGAGCGCGGCAGGGTCGCCCTCAACGCCGCCGCCACCCAGCAGGGCAAGCCGTACGTCTCCGGCGCCGAGGGCCCCAACTCGTACGACTGCTCCGGTCTCACGCAGTGGGCCTACCGGCAGGCCGGCGTCAGCCTGACCCGCACCACCTACACCCAGCAGAACGACGGCGTGAAGATCGGCCGCAGCCAGCTCAAGCCGGGCGACCTGGTCTTCTTCAACAGCCTTTCGCACGTGGGCCTGTACGCGGGCAACAACACGATCCTGCACGCCCCGAAGCCGGGCGCGGTCGTCCGCTACGAGTCCATGGACTACATGGGCACCTTCCAGTTCGGCGTCCGCATCTGACGTCCGATCGGGGGAATCGCCTCTCCCCGCGCTGACTCCACGCCCCGCCGGTGACCTGTGATCTCCGGCGGGGCGTCACTGTGCGTACGCGGCGCGTTCGTTGGTCGCTCCGTGGTCGACGGGTTACTGTCTGCCGTCGCGACGACGTCCCAGACGTCACACGCGTCTTGCATGCGTCGTGCGTGCATCGTGCACGCGTCTTGTGCGCACAGCGGAAAGGAGCGCGGTCCGTGGCGTCCCATCGCCGGCCCTCGAAGGCCACCGTTCTGTCCGCCGCGGCGGCCACCGCCGCCGCGGCCCTGGGCGGCGCCGCACCGGCGCAGGCCGATCCGCAGGGCGGTCCCGAGGCCCCCCGGGCCGCCGTCGACCGGCTCCTGGAGGAGGCCGAGCGGGCCACCGAGGGCTACAACAAGGCCGACGAGCGCGCCGACCAGCTGCGCGCGAAGGTCGCGCGGGTCCGGGACAGCGTGGCCCGCGGCCAGGAGCGGATCAACCGGATGCGGGGCGCGCTGGGCACGCTCGCCGGGGCGCAGTACCGCTCCGGCGGCATCGACCCGGTGCTCGACCTGCTGCTCTCCTCCAGCCCCGACACGTACCTGGACCGGGCCGCCCGGCTCGACCGGGTCACCGCCCGGCAGGGCGACGCGCTGCGCGAACTCCAGCAGGAGCTGCGCCGGTTGTCCCAGGAGCGGACCGAGGCCGGGCGGGCGCTCGCCGAGCTGGAGCTCAGCAGGCGGCAGGTCGCCACGCACAAGCGGACCGTCGAGCGCAAGCTCGCCGAGGCGCGCCGCGCCCTCGACGCGCTGCCCGCCGGGGACCGGGCGGAGTTCGACCGGGCGTCCCGGTCCGGGCGGGACGGCGAACTGCCGCCGCTGGAGGGCCTGGGCGCGACCTCGTCCCGCGCCGCCGCCGCGGTGATGGCCGCGCGCAGCGCGGTGGGCAGGCCGTATGTGTGGGGTGCGACCGGTCCGTCCGGCTTCGACTGCTCGGGCCTGATGGTCTGGTCGTACCGGCAGGCGGGCGTGAGCCTGCCGCGCACCTCGCAGGCGCAGCGGTACGCGGGCCGGCAGGTGCCGCTCTCGCAGGCGCAGCCCGGCGACATCGTGACGTACCGGGGCGACGCCAGCCATGTGGGCATGTACGCGGGCAACGGCCAGGTGATCCACGCCCCCTACCCGGGCGCGCGGGTCCGGTACGACCCGGTGAACATGATGTCCCACGTCACGGTCACCCGGGTGTGACCGTACGATCGGAAGGGTGGCAGGTCAGGGGAGTGGAGTCGCGCGGCGTGCAGCCGTCCTGCTGCTCACCCTGCTCGGACTGTCCGGACTGCTCGCCGGGTGCGTGACGCCTTCCGCCCCGGCCGACTCCGCCCCCGGCGAGATCCAGCGGCTCCTCGACCGGCGCGCCCGGGCGGTCCTCGACCATGATCCGGCCGGGTACGTCGCGGAGTTCGCCCCCGGGGCCACGGCTGCGGCGACGGCCGCGCGGCGCGAGTACGACCGGCTGGCGGACGTGCCGTTCGCCTCGTGGACGTACCGGGTGACGGACGTCGACCGGACCGGCGAGGGCCGCGCGGTGGCCGAGGCCGAGCTCGGCTACCGGATCAAGGGCCACGACTCCGGCCCCGTGACGAGCCCGCGTGAGCTGGAGCTGACCGAGCGGGACGGGCGCTGGTTCGTGACCGCGGAGCGGAACGGCAAGGGGGCCGCCCAGCAGCTGTGGCAGCAGGGCGACGTCGACGTGGTGCGCGGCACGCGCAGCCTGGTGCTCGGCGTCGGCCAGAGCGCGCAGCGGCTGCGCGACATCGCGTCCGCGGCGGACCGCGCGGTGCCCGCCGTCTCGGCGGCCTGG
>NZ_DATCVQ010000271.1:0-3711 GCF_036566765.1 Streptomyces sp. | reverse complement strand
CGCTCCACCGAGGCGACCTTCAGCAGCGGCCGGCTCGACAGCGAAGACATCGAGGTGCTGCGCGAGGACCTTGTTCGGATGGTGTACGAGCACACGCGCGCAGGCGTCGAGTACCTCTTCGGCGACAGCATCACCGCGCTCTACGAGGACGAAACCGGCGTGCGCGTCGACTTCGCGCACCGACCGTCCCGCACCTTCGACCTCGTGGTCGGGGCCGACGGCCTCCGCTCCACAGTACGGCGGCTGGCCTTCGGTCCGGAGGAGCGTTTCGCCCATCACCTGGGCAGCTACCTCTCGGTATTCAGCGCGGACAACTTCCTCGGCCTGGACGACTGGCAGATGTGGCTGCGGGACCGCGACGCGGGCTTCGGCATCATGCCCGTACGCGACAACACCCAACTCAGGATCGCCTTCGGCTTCGAGTCCGCCCCCCTCGCTCATGACCTCCGCGACGGCGGCACTCTGCGGCAGCTCGTCGTGGACAAGCTCGCGTCGATGCGATGGGAAGGGACCCGCCTGGCCGAGGCCGCCCGGAAGGCACCCGACTTCTACTGCGATGCCATGGCCCAGATCCGCATGGACCAGTGGTCGCTGGGCCGGGTGACCCTGCTCGGAGACGCCGGCTGGTGCCCTTCCCCCCTTTCGGGGCAGGGCACCAGCCTGGCTCTCGTGGGCGCCCATGTGCTGGCCGACTGCCTTGCCCAGGCCAACGGCGACCACCGCACCGCGTATGCCCGCTACGAGCAGCGGATGCGCCCCTTCGTCACCCTCAACCAGGCCCTGGCCACCGAGAATCCCGGCGGACCCGCCTCAGAGGAATCCGTCGCGCACGCCAAGAACGCACTCTCACTGGACAGCTGATCCCCTGCCCCGAACGGACATCGAAGCAGGCAGGAACAGCACGGAACCGCTCCCGCGCTCAGCTCCTGCTGTCGCCGGGGGGCGGCAGCTGGTGAACTCGGCGATCGCCTCCTGGGAGGGCTTGAAGTAGCGGCGGACGTTCTGCGGCTTCTTGTGCCAGGACTTCGGCATCAGCAGGCTCGGCCCGGCCTCGCCGAGATGGGTCAGGGAGGAATGGCTTGTGTCCGCAGAGGCCGTGTGCGGATGACTCCGTGTGGCGATTGAGCAGGTCCGATCGCAGAGGCGGCTTTCGCGACGCAGATGGTCGGCTGTGTTGTATTCCGCAGGACCTCCTGTGATGCAGGTCACTCTCTTTCGTGTTCCTGGGGCCGCGCTGTCAGTGGGGACTGAGATCGTGCCTCCGTGAGCGAATTGGTGGAGCATGTGGACGAGCAGGACCGCGTGTTGGGAGTGGTCGAACGAGGCGAGGCGGTGCGTCAGCACTGGCCGCATCGCATTGCGACGACGATCTGCCGTGATCGGACAGGGCGGATCTTGGTGCTGCGGCGGTCCGAGACGCATTCCCGGTTCCCTGGCTACTACGACGTGATGGTCGGTGGCGCCGTGGACGTGGGTGAGTCGTATGAGGAAGCCGCGGCCCGGGAACTGTCCGAAGAGCTGGGCGTTCGTGTGCCCGTGCGCTTCATGTTCAAGTTCCTTTGCCGGGAGGGGATCAGCCCCGTGTGGTTTGGGGTGCATGAGGCTGTCGTGACTGAACCTCTGATCCCGGATCCGGGCGAGATCGCCTGGCAGGGCTGGCTGACAGAGGCCGAATTGTGCGAGGTCGCCGATCAACGGCTCTTCGTTCCGGGAGGACGGAAAGCTCTGCGCCGATACCTGGAGTCCGGATCCGGCAGCGGTGCAGGCGAACTGGGAGCCGAGTGATTGGCGATGCGGTCGTCTCGTCGAGTCGGAACGGGCATGTCAGGTGTAGGACCCGATCACTGTGGTTCGTGGTGCTGGAAGGCACCTGACTTGGGTGGTCCCGGCGGCAGCTTCGCGGAGCCGGACGATCTCCTCGTGCTGGGCGGCGAGCCGGGCCAGGGCCTGGCCGCGGAAGTCGGCGAGCTCCGTGACTGTCTGCTCCGATGCGGCCAGCCGTTCCCGGAGCTTGCTGTTCTCGAGCGGGCCGAAGGCCCAGGCCCGACGGCTTGGCGGCCGGTCATGCCGGATGACCCGCGCTGGTTGGAGCGCTGCTACGACGATGAATCGCTCGTGACCCAGATCGCCGGGACGATCGTGCCGCGCGACGTCCGCGGCGAGATCATGCGGTCCCCGACATCCTCGCGCACCCTGCCGTCCCTGGTGGTGCGCATGCTGGAAGACCTCCAGGTCGACGACGGCCACAAGGTGCAGGAGATCGGCACCGGCTACTCGACCGGCCTGCTGTGCGCCGCCCGGCTCGGCGAGGACCTCGTGACGTCCAAAGAAGTGGACCAGGACGTGGCCGCGTCCGCCGCCGTCGCGCTCGGAGCCTGCGGGTACTTCCCCGAACTCGTCGTCGGCGACGGCCTCGTCGGCCACCCGGAAAGCGCCCCGTACGACCGAACGATCGCCACCTGCGCCGTGCGCGATCTGCCCTACGCGTGGGTGGAGCAGACCAAGCCGGGTGGGCTGATCCTGGCCACCCTGTGCGGCTGGATGTACGCCTCCGAACTGGCCCGGCTCACCGTCGGCAAGGACGGCGTCGCCCCCGGCCGGTTCCTCGGCGGCCGCGTCGCCTTCATGCTCGCCCGTCCGCACCTGCCGCCGGACCTCGGCACGCTCCCCGATCTGGACGACGCCGACGAGCAGCCCACCGAGATCGGGGCGGACGTCCTGGACGACTGGAGCACGCGGTTCGTCGCCCAGCTCGCCGCGCCCCGGGCCCAGCGTGTGAGCCTGGAACTGGGCGGCCGGACCGAGCACGTCCTGCTCGGCGTGGACGCTGGAGCATGGGCCGCACTCGCCCAGGACGACCGAGGCGCGTGGACAGTGCGGCAGGGCGGACCGGCCCGCCTGCGGGACGACGTCGCCGAACACATCGCCTGATGGCACAGCGACGGTGCCCCCGGTCCCGACCGGTGCGAGGTCACCGTCACCCCCGCAGGGCAGGCCGTGTCCTGGTCTAAGGTCTGACGAGCTCGAGGACCAGGAGGACCGCGATGGGCGAGGACGACGAGCCCCTGGAGGAGTGGGCGGCCCGCAGGGACAAGCGCCTGCGGCCGGTCGGGGAGCGGAAGGCCGTCCCACTCGGCGGCGGCCGGCGTCGCGGAGCCCACATCGACCCAGACGCCCCGCGCCTGATCATCGAATGGGACGGCCACGCCTGGGAACCGGTCACCGTGGTGGACGACTACGCCGCGGCCTGCCGCATCCTCAACCCGGCGCCAGAACCGCCGCACGCCCCAGAACGCCCACCCGGTCCCCCCTGGCACCTGGAACCGGTAGGCACCGCAAACCGTGACCAAGCGCGACCTGCGGGCCGTTACAGGCGTGCGGCGGAAGGATTGGGCTGCCATGGCCTTCGCACGCTCCAGCCAGCCGGTCAGGTGAGCCCGCAGAGTGTCCTTCTCGCAGGCCACGTACAGGCTGACGCCTGGCCGGCTGTCCGGTCCAGGGCGAACCAGTCGGGCGCGGCCCGGAGGAACGCACCGGCGTCCGGCCAGGCTGGCGAGACGTGGACCTCACGCAACGGGTCGATGAGGTCGGGGAACCGCTCCTCTCGGCGGGCCTGGGCGAGACGGGAGGACAGACGCCGGTACGTCGGCGCGGTGTGCGGGATCAGCCTCTCCGCGACGAGCCGGTAGTACGCCTGCCTGAGGGTGCAGC
>NZ_DATCVQ010000270.1:0-7200 GCF_036566765.1 Streptomyces sp. | reverse complement strand
ACGCGTACTCGGTGGAGGCGCGGAAGCTGTACTCGGTGTCGTTCGAGCGGGTCCTCAGGTTGCCCGCGGGGATCACCAGGCGCTCGCCGGGGAAGCGCGCGGACAGCGCGGCGCGGCGCGCGGCGGTGTGCGCGGCCTGCGCGATCGGCTCCAGGTCGTGGAGCTCCGTGTCGGCCCAGCCGGACTTCATGTTCTCGGCCAGCTCGTCGGATACGCCCTGGTAAAGGCCGTTCTTGCGCTGCTTGATCGGCTCCTCGGCCTCGTCCGGGGTCTCCGGGGTGAGCTCTTCGGCCACGGGTCCGCCTCCTTTTGGTACGACACTGAACCCCCACCATCGTACGGTCGTACGGAAGGGGGCCCAGGGCCGTAAGACCCTTACCCGTCGAAGCGGGCCGCGAGCAGCACCACGTCCTCGCCCTCCACCGGCCGGTCGAGCCCCTCGGGCAGCATCGTGCGCAGCACGTGGTCGGCGACCGCCCCCGGGTCGGCGCGGTCCGCCCGGGAGACGCTCGCGGCGGCGGCGTGCAGCCGGGCGAAGGCCCGGTCCATGGGGTCGCCGGTACGGCGGAGCAGCCCGTCGGTGTAGAGCAGCACCGTTTCTCCGGGCGCGGGCGACAGCTCCACGCTGGGGGCCTCCCAGCAGGAGAGCATGCCCAGCGGCGCGGACAGCGAGGTCTCGACGAACTCGGTGCGGTGCTCGCCGACGATCAGCGGCGGGGTGTGCCCGGCCCCGGCCAGCACGATCTTGCGCAGTCCGGGCTCCGCGTACGCGAAGAGCGCGGTCGCGGAGCGGGCGGGCTCGGTGAGCCGCAGCAGCAGCTCCAGGTCGGACAGGACGGCGACCGGGTCCTCGCCCTCCATCACGGCGTACGCCCGCAGGGAGGCGCGCAGCCGGCCCATCGCGGCGAGCGCGCTCGGCCCGCTGCCGGAGACGGAGCCGACGGCGAGCCCGAGCGCGCCCTCGGGCAGCGGCAGCGCGTCGTACCAGTCGCCGCCGCCGCGCGGATGGGTGCGGTGGCGTGCGGCGAGCTGGACGCCGGGGACGCGGGGGAGGCGGCTGGGCAGCAGCTCCTCGGCGACGGTGGCGACCTGGACGCGGGCGCGTTGCAGCTCGACGAGGCGGGCGAGGTGCTCGGCGGCGTACCGGACGTAGAGGCCGACGAGGTGGCGCTGCCGTTCGACCGGTTCGGCGGGCTCGTCGTACAGCCAGACGACCGCGCCGAGCCTGCCGAGGCCGGTGGCGGGCGCACTGTCGAGCGTGGTGGCGGCCCCGCCGCCGCTCTCGCCCGCCTCGCCGCTCTCCCCCGCCGCGAGCGGCAGGGCGTAGCTGGCGGCGTAGCCGAGGCGGGCGGCGACCTCGCGGTGGCGGGGGTCGAGCCCGGCCTCGCCGAGGAGGTCGGGGTGGGCGCCGGGGTCCGGCAGCCCGTCGAGGATGCGGCCGTAGGAGGTGGCGCTGCGCGGCACGGTCTCGATGTGCCCGAGGTCGGCGTGGGCGAGGCCGAGTCCGACGGTGGTGGCGGGGCCGAGGCCGTCGGCGGGTTCGAGGACGGCCATGCCGCGGCGGGCGCCGACGAGGGCGGACCCGGCGCGCAGCAGCTCGGCGAGCGCGGCGTCGAGCGTGTCGGTCCTGACCAGGCGTTCGATGAGTTCGTGGAGCGTGGTGAGGTCGGAGACCCAGGCGGCCAGGCGGTCCTGGATCAGGGCGCCGGGCGGGGCCGGCGCGGCGGGCCCGCCGGAGAGGGAGGCCGCAGTGTGGGTGGGACCGGGAACCGTGGAATCGATTCCGGCCACATTCGGCAGGTGAGCAGCGCTCATGGTCGTCGGCTTTCCGACGGGTGTGTTTCGCGCAATTGCATCGCAAACCCCCAGTCAATCTGCGCCGGCGGCAGTGCATCCACATGTACACGCACCCGATGAGGGATGTCCAGCATTGTCCACGCGGGACTTATGGTGTCCGTGGGGTGCTGCGCAGGGTGTTGAAGTTACGTCGAACTTGGCTGAAAATTACCCCCGCTGCGCACCTTTTGCGGTCGACTGACGTCGTTTGAAAGAGCGTTGAGTCGATGCCGTGTCGGGTACGTACACGGTGATGGCCCTTACCGCCGCAGGCGACAGCGGGCGCAGAGGATGCGCCGCGCGGTCACGCGTCAGATGAACGACGAGCCCGACTCGGCCCCGGTTTCCAGGGGCGGCGAAGCGCTGATACGCACAGTGAATGGATCCGCACGTGGTGTGATGTGGACCTCGGCGTTCAACGGAAAGGAACGAGCGCTCATGCGCGAGATCCTCGGAATGCGACGCAGGCTCCGGTTCCGGCGCACGGGGAGGACCGAGCAGCTCGACACGGCGCTCGCCTGCGCCGCCGAGTGGCAGTGGCCGGTTCTCCCCGGTGTGGGACTGAAGAAGGCCGGAAGCCGTGGTGACCGCGGGCGCGGCTGCGCCTGCCCCGACCCCGAGTGCGTCGTCCCCGGCGCGCACCCCTTCGACCCCGGGCTGCTCGCGGCCACCACGGACCCGCGCATGGTGCGCTGGTGGTGGACAAACCGCCCGGACGCCCCCGTGGTGCTCGCGACCGGCGGGCGCGCCCCGTGCGCGGTGAGCCTGCCCGCGGTCGCCGGTGCGCGGGCGCTGAGCGTGCTCGACGGGTGGGGCATGCGGCTCGGCCCGGTGGTGGCGACGCCGACGCGGTTCGCGCTGCTGGTCGCCCCGTACGGGATGGAGCAGCTCGGGGAGCTGCTCTACGCGAAGGACTCCGTGCCCAGCTCGCTGCGCTTCCACGGCGAGGGCGGCTACCTCGTGCTCCCGCCGTCGGTCGGCGGCACCGGACAGGTGCGCTGGGAGCGGGCCCCGCTGGCCGGCTCGTCCAGGCCGTGGCTGCCGGACGTAGAGGCGGTCGTCGACGCCCTGGTCGACGCGAGCGCGGGCGCACCGGGCGGCGGCAGCCGGCTGGCGTACTGAGATCGAGCGGCCGGGCGGCCTGGGAGCCTCCGGTCGGTGTATCGGCCCTGCCCTGTCACCCGTACGGGTGTGAGCAGGGCCGAGTTGTACGGGAAACGGGCGCGCGGCGGCCCGGGCGCGCGCCGCCCGTCGATATCTTCGGGACGCAATCTTCGCGACGGCATCTTCACGACGGCACAGGTGGGGCCATGAATCTGCGCGTGATCGGGCTCGGGGCCGCCGTCGTGTGCGCGGTCCTCGTGCCGCTGGCGGCGTTCGCCGGACAGACGGGCCGGACCGGAGGGAACGGTACGAGCGCGTCCTCCGGCAAGGGTGAGCCGGGCGGACTGCTGTCCGTCGTCGGCGTCCCGTCCCGCTCCCCCGCCTCCGCGCCCTCCGCCGCTGCGCCCTCGGCCGAGCCGGCTCCGGCCGACCGGTCGTCCGCCTGCGGCCCCGAGCTCACCTCCCCGGACGGGATCGAGGCGCAGACCTGCGTCCTGACCGAGGGCCGGGAGACCTGGGGGCGTACGTACTACCGCAACGCCTCCGGGCAGGAGCTGACCGCCGTACTCACCTTGATGGCCCCCGGCGGGAAGACCGTACAAACGCATTGCGCGATCTCTGCGCAGGACGAGCCCGGGGCTTGTGAAACGCCGCGGGAACGCACGCATGGAGCGGCTTCGCAGTACAGCGCGGTGGCGGAGTTCGCGGGCTCGGGCGAGGGGGACAGCACCCCGCTGTTGTTGCGGTCTGGAAGCAACGCGCCTGCGGCGAACGGGAGTTGACGCCCGGGGCGGTCACGGGCATGAAAACGCCCGATCGCTGGCGACGGGGGATGCACCAGCGACCGGGCTTCCAGAACCGTAACAAGAGATCTGCCGTTCGCAAATTCGATCTCTGTAATTCAGTCAGGTATTTACCCGGGCCGGGCGGCGTGTTGTGGCGGACGTCACCGACTGGTCGGTCTGTCAGTCACACACGCCGCCCCGGGATTCAGCTGAGCGTGACCTGACGGTTCGTGAGGCCGCCGCGGGCGCGCCGCTGCTCGGGCGTGAGCGGGGCGTCCTCGGCCAGCGCGGCGGCCAGCCGCTCGGCGAACTCGGCGGCCGGCTTCTCGCACTCCTCCGCGCCCATCGCGCTGGGCAGGTCCCACACCGGGACCATCAGGCCGTGCGCCCGGAAGGAGCCGACCAGACGGGTGTCCTCGCCGAGCGAGGAGGTCCCGGCCGCGTGCAGCCTGGCCAGCGCGTCGAGCAGCTTCTCCTCGGGGTGCGGCATGACCCAGCGCAGGTGGTTCTTGTCCGGGGTCTCGCACCAGTACGCGGAGTCGACACCGGTCAGCTTGACGGTGGGGATCGCGGCGGCGTTGGCGCGCTCGAGGGAGGCGGTGACCTCGGTGGAGGCGCCCTCGGAGGACTCCGGGACCCAGAATTCGAAGCCCTCGTGCACCTCCGGCGCAAAATCGACGTCCGCGTCGAGCAGATCCTGCAGACGCGGGCCCTCCGCCGGCACGCGGCGGGCGGGGACCGGGTTGCCGGGCTCCGTCTCCAGCGCGCGCTGGAGGGTGTCGGCCAGGTCGCGCGCGAGGTCGCCGGAGGACGACTCGTTCTGCAGCGCGAGGAGGATCGATCCGTCGTCGCGGCGCAGCGCCGGCCAGGCCATCGGCAGCACGGTCGCCAGGGTCACGGACGGCACGCCCTCGGGCAGCCCGCCCTTCAGGGCGAGAGGTGCGGTGGCGGCGGGCACCAGCTCGCGCAGGGCGACCCAGTCGCACTCGCCGTTGAGCCCCTCGAAGGGGCGCTGGACGAGCTCGGTGACGGCGTGCGCGGCGGCCCGGCCGTGACACGCCTTGTAGCGGCGACCCGAACCGCACGGGCAGGGTTCGCGGGCCCCGACGACCGGGATCTCCCCGTCGGTTGCCTGCGGCTTGACGGCCTTCGTCTGGGGGCGCTTCTTTGCCATGGTGTGGCTTTCTCCCGATAGCGGCGGTGCGTTCTCGGCCGCGAGCCTAGCCGCCCGGTCCGCGCGAGGGGTGCGGTACGGGACGCGGAACGGCGACGGGCGGGTCGTACGGGCCTGTTGATCGGTCGCTGGCAGTGGCCTCGCAGTGGCCTCGCAGCGTCCTGGCAGTGCGCACCGGGTCCTCGGTCGGGCAGTGGTCAGTCGAGGTCCTCGTACGCGTCGAGGAGTTCGAAGCCCGGGCCCGCGACGCTGGTCGCGAAGTCCTCGCGCCGATGGCCGGCGGTGACGATCACCCAGACCGTGACCTCGCCGGACGCGCTGTCCCGTACGCCCCAGTCCTGGGCGAGCGCTCCGATGATGTTCAGCCCGCGGCCGCCGCGCGCGGTGACCGAGGGCGTCGCCGGAATCGGGCGGGTCGGACCACCGCCGTCCGTCACCTCGACCGTCAGTCCGCCCGACGGGTCGATGCGCCACGCCGCGCGTACGTCGCCGTCGCCGACGTCGGCGCGGCCCAGCGGTCTGCCGTGCCGGCAGGCATTGCTGAGCAGTTCGGAAAGGATCAGTACCGCGTCGTCGACGACCGATTCGGCCACTCCGCTGCGGTGCAACTGCTCCCGCATCCGGTGCCGTGCTTCCCCCACGCCCGCAGGGCCATGAGGCACGGCCATGCTCGACGACGTGGGCACCTCCTGTGCCACCACCAACGCCACCCCCGAGACCTCCTTCACCCCACGCCACGGTGTGAATGCCCCAATGGCCTGGACCGGAAACCGGCCAGTACGCCTCCGGTGACGCACTCGTGACGATCGAATACGGTCCGAACGCGCCGGTGCACTCCCTGTAAGGGGAGTGGGGAGTGGGGCAGCCGGTACGTGAGTGACTGAGTGACTGAGTGGCAGAGCGGCTGAGTGGCCGAGTGACTGGCTGACCGAGTGACTGGCTGGCCGAGTGGCTGAGTGACCGAGTGACTCCTAGAGGCGGCCCAGGTGGGCGAGTACCTGCTTCGGCCGGTTGGTGATGATCGCCTCGACGCCGAGCCGGGCGCAGAGCTCGATGTCCTCGGACTCGTCCACGGTCCAGACGTGCACCTGGTGGCCGGCCTGCTGGAGCCGCAGCACGACCGTGGGGTGGTGGCGCACGATGCGGATCGAGAGCCCGGCGATGCCGGTGGCGCCGGGGAGCCGGCCGTCCTTGAGGCGCGGCGTGACGAACTGCGTGAGATAGACGGTCGGGAGGGCCGGCGCGGCCGCCTCGATCCGGTGCAGCGAGCGCGCGGAGAAGCTCATGACCCGGACGGGCGAGGCGCCCGGCTCCGGATCGGCGAGGTCGAACCGGCGCAGGAGCTGGAGCAGTCGCTCCTCGACCTGGCCCGCCCAGCGGGTGGGGTGCTTGGTCTCGATGGCCAGCTCGATGCGGCGGCCGGCGTCGGCGACGAGTTCGAGGAGCCGTTCCAGGGTGAGGACGGAGGTGTACTCGCGGTCGCCCCAGTCGGGGCTCTCGGTGGCTTCCTCGCGGCCCTTCCAGGTGCCGAAGTCGAGCGCGGCGAGATCGGCGAGCTCCAGCGCGGAGACGGCGCCGCGGCCGTTGGAGGTCCGGTTGATCCGGCGGTCGTGTACGCAGACGAGGTGGCCGTCGGCGGTGAGCCGGACGTCGCATTCGAGCGCGTCGGCGCCGTCCTCGATGGCCTTCATGTAGGCGGCGAGGGTGTGTTCGGGGGCGTCATCGGAGGCGCCGCGGTGGGCGACGACCTGGATGGTGTGCTGCCGTGCATGGGTCACCGCGTCATCGTGCCATCAGCGGCGGGAGGGATCCGAGGGGATCGGGAGGGATCCGAGGGGATGGGTGCGCCGGGTGTCCGATCTGCCCGACATACGGCTGTCCGTTCTGTCCGACATAAAGGATGCTGGGTGAATCCACAGGTCCCGCTTACAGTGGCCTGACGGCTGGTGGGAAAAGCTGACCACGGACAGATGACCTGCGCAGTGAACCGAGGAGAGAGCTGTGAGCACCGAGAACGAGGGCGCCAAGGTTCCGGCGGACCCGAGCGCCCCGTCCGTACCTCCCGCACCTCCCGTCCCGCCCGCGTCGGTCGAATCTGCTCCGACGGCGGCGGTGCCGGAGGGCGAGCCTGGGCACTCCCCCCGGCCCGAGCAGCCCACGGCGCCGCTGCCCCCGACGCAGCCGACTGAGGCCCCGGCTCCCCCGGCCACGCCCCCTTCCGCGGCCACGCCCCCTTCCGCGGCGTCGCACCAGGAGGCGGGCTGGCCGCCGCCTCCGCCGACCATGCCCGCGTACGGCGCG
>NZ_DATCVQ010000269.1:0-12521 GCF_036566765.1 Streptomyces sp. | reverse complement strand
TTGGGGCTGAACGCCGGCCTGGTCCCGCCGCGAGTCGACGCCTCCGTCAAGGCCGGTCTGCTGGAGCTCGTCGCGCACGCGGCGCGGGAGGGCGGCTGGTCGGCCCGCCGTTCGGCCGCCCTGCTGGGGCTGGACCACGTGCGGGTGCTGCGCTGGCAGGCCCGGGCCGTGGTGGGCCGCCTGGCCGACGCCAAGCCGGGTCCGGAGATCGCGTTGCATGCGCTGTTGCCGTGGGAACGCGAGGCGATTGTGAAGATCGCCGAGGGGTGGCTGGAGATCGACCGCTCGCACCGCAAGCTGGCCCATCGCGGCTCGCGGGTGGAAGCGTTCTACGCCTCGGAATCGACCGTGCTGCGGGTGCTGCAGGCGGCCGGGATCACGATTGCCGAGCGGCCTGCCCGCGAGCGGCGGCCACGCCGGGAGTGGCCTGAGTGGGCCGAGCTGGTGCCGGGTGTGATCACGATCTATGACTTCACGCACTTCCGGGGCGTGCCGTCCTGGTGCGCGATCGCGGTCCTGGACGTGGTCTCGCGCTACTGGCTGGCCACCGTGGTCTCCCCAGAAGAGACCTCCACCCAGGTCGAGGTGGCCTACACGCGGGCCCTTCAGATGCTGGGTAAGGCGCATCTCCTCGATGACGAGGGGTTCGTGGCCGAGCTGCGTGGCGGGCAGGTGCCCGACCATGACGCCTTCCCGGTGCTGCTGGCCGTCTCCGACAACGGGCCGCAGATGACCTCCTCGGCGACCAGGACGTTCATGGCCGGGGCACGGATCGCCCAGCACTTCGGCCGTCCCGGCACGCCCAATGACCAGGCGTGGATCGAGTCGCTGTTCGGGCACGTCAAAGACGAGTTCCCGCACCTGGACAAGATCACCGACCCCGGAGAGCTGGAGGCCGAGCTGGACTCGATCCGGACGTTCTACAACGAGGTCAGGCTGCACGAGGGCCTCGGCTACGTCACCCCCGATGACGAGCACCACGGGCGCGGTGAGGCGATCCGACAGGCCCGCCGTGCCGGGCTGAAGGCCGCTCATGAGGCCCGGGTTGCGACCCGGCGCGAACTACGCCAGGATCCCGTATAACCCCTCTCGCGACTGATAGGTGTTTTCGGCCCTATCTGGTGCATTTTCTCTGACACACCTCGTCGTCAAGGTGATCAACCCTGACGGACAGCCAGGGCTCGCCATCTCAGACAGTGAAGCGCTCGACTGGATAACCCAGTACGGGCTCATCAAGGCAGCAGAGCGCATCATCGACGCACAGCAGTTCCTCGTCGTAGGTGAGGACGATGACTGACTCCCACGTCCTTCACGTCCACACTGCAGGGGATCTCGTAGAGCACGACACGGCCACGTCCGACTGTGACTGTGCGTGTGGACCGACGGTAGTGCCCGAGCTAAGAGAAGACGGGTCGATGGGGTGGCAGATCATCCACCATGCACTCGATGGACGTGCGTGAGACGCAATTGTGACCTCCAGCATGATCAAGATCATGTCACGCAACGTAACGGCAGAATGTCCGATTTGACCTATATGTGGGGACCTACCCCCTATGGGACCAAATCCCGCAGCGGCAGGTATACGCGCCGTGGTTCCGTACGGGTCTGGGGCCTGCGGGCATAACGCTCTGTGACTCCTATCGAAGATCGCAGATCAGTTAATGGCCTGCTCACAGCCTTTATTCGTTACGCCGATCTCGATATCCTGCCTGTGTGGCGACTACAGCGGGGCGTGGGTGCGGGCGATGCGGAGAGCCGTTGCCCGCCGCCGGCCGTGGCCGTATCCCCACGTACTGCTCCACGCGCTGCCGGGTCGCCGCCCACCGAGCCCGTCACCCTGTGCCGAAGGCGATGCGGGACGAAGCGCGGTGGGTGCGTCACTCGAAGAAGAAGGTCCCCTTGCAGGTGTCACGCCGGGTGGCGTCCTCGACAGACCCGGCGACGTGGAACTCGTACGAACGAGTCAAGCAGTCGCCGCGGGTTGGCGCTGGTATCGGGTTCGTCCTGAACGGTGACGGCATCGTCTGCATCGACCTGGACCACTGCATCAGCCGCGGGCGAGTGGCCGGCTGGGCGCAGGCGATCCTTGACCGGTTGCCGCGCACGTACATCGAAGTGTCCGCCTCGGGAACGGGGCTTCACGTCTTCGGCCGAGGCCGTGTGGACTCCGGGCGGCGCATTCGCCGCAGCGATGGGACCGCCGTCGAGGTGTATGGGAACTGGCGCTTCATCTCGATCACTGAGAACCGTTTCGAGCAGGCGCCGTCCGCGCTTGCTGACTTGTCCGAGGTCATCGCTGAACTGACCTGATCTACATCGCACGTCATTGGAGGTGATCCCTCCAATGGCTGGAGTAGGCCCTGCGCCGAAGGACCCCTCGCGGAGGGCGCGACGCAACAAGGATCCACAGCCTCAGACGGTGTTGCGGTTCGAGCGAGCCGAGGCGCCGGATCTCCCGGAAGACATCGACTGGCATCCGCGGACCCTTGCGTGGTGGGAGATGTGGAAGCGGTCGCCTCAGGCTGAGGTGATGATCGAGTCGGACTGGTATTTCCTTCTCGACACCGCGCTCATGCACACCACCATGTGGTCGAAGGGGCAGTGGACGCTCGCGGCCGAGGTCCGGCTGAGGGTGGCCAAGTACGGGGCCACTCCAGAGGACAGGGCCAGGCTCCGTATGCAATTCGCGGACGCGGACGAGAAAGACGCGAACCGCCCGGAGCAGCCGAAGTCGCAGAGCCGGTACGCGAATCTGAGAGTCCTGCCCAGCCGGCAGGCTGACGAGGGCTCGTAGATGCCGTGGCGGGGTCCAAGCTACCCCGGAGAGCTCCCCACGCTCGGCTACATCGTCCTGGATTGGATGAGTACGCACCTGATCGTCCCGGACGGGCCGAGCGCGGGTGAGCCGCTGGAACTCACTGATGAACAGGCCCAGTTCATCCTGAACTTCTACGTCGTCAATCCTGACTTCGCTGGGCCGGCCGTCAAAGGGCGACACTTGGACAACGCCCGCCGTGTGCGCCGGGCCGTGCTGTGCAGGCCGAAGGGCTGGGGGAAATCTCCGATCCTGGCGGCGCTGACCCTAACGGAGGCGCTCGCCCCGGTGGTTCTGGACGGCTGGGACGCCTACGGAGAGCCGGTGGGTCGCGAGTGGACGTCGATGGGGTTCAAGGCGAAGGCTCAGATCGTAGCCGTCAGCGAGGACCAGACGGCGAACACGTGGGACCCGCTGCTGGAGATGGCGCGAAACGGTCCCGTGTACGACGCCTACGAAATCGAGCCGATGGAGTCGTTCGTCAACGTGCCGCGGGGGCGCATCGAGTTCACGACCTCTGCAGCAACCTCCCGCGAGGGCTTCCGCCCCATCTTCGCCGTGATGGACCAGACCGAGTCGTGGACGCCGACGAACGGCGGCAGGAAGCTCGCTTCCACGCTGCGGCGCAACCTGACGAAGGTGAACGCTTCGTCGATCGAAAGCCCGAACGCGTTTATCCCCGGCGAGGACTCGGTGGCGGAGAAGTCGTGGGAGGCATGGCAGAACCAGCAGGCCGGAAAGCTCAAGGGCGACGACGGCATCCTGTACGACCACCGTGAAGCGCCGGCCGACACAGACCCGGAGGATCGCGAGTCTCTACTTGGGGGCTTGGCGGTGGCATACGGCGACTCGGCTGACGTGAATGGCGGCTGGGTGAACCTGGAGCGGGTCCTGCAGGACTACTGGGACCCTGACACGGACCCCGCAGATGCCAGAAGGTTCTTCCTCAACCAGATCACGCACGCGACGGACTCGTGGCTGTCTCAGCCGCAGTGGGCTGCGTGTGTGGATGCGACGAAGGTGGTCGCGGACGGGGAGCGGATCACGCTCGGCTTCGACGGCTCCCGGCATCGCGAACGCGGCGTCACGGACGCGACGGCGCTGATTGGCTGCCGGGTGTCGGACGGTCACCTGTTCGAGGTCGCAGTGTGGGAGCAGCCGGAAGGGCCCGCCGGGAAGGACTGGTGGGTGCCGATCCCGGAAGTCGAGGCTGCGGTCCGGTCGGCCTTCCAGCGCTATCGCGTGGTCGGCTTCTACGCCGACCCTGCCGCGGATTGGCGGTCGTACGTGGCGGACTGGGAGTACACCTACGGCCGGCGGTTGCGGGTGCGGTCCAGCCAAAACCATCCGATCGAGTGGTGGATGAACCGGGTGAACCTGGTGGTGCGGTCACTGGAGCAGCTGCACGCGGCAGTCGTGAACGCCGAGTTGACCCACGATGGGTCGTTTGCGCTTACCCGGCACATGCTCAACGCACGCCGGCGGCCTTCCCGGTCGGGGTTGCAGATCGCGAAAGAGCACCCGACGAGCCGCCGGAAGATCGACGCTGCCATCGCGGCGATGCTGGCATGGCAGGCGCGCCTGGATGCCATCTCCAAGGGTTTAGGGCGCAGAGGACAAGGACGGGCGGTGGTGTTGAAGTGACCGCCACGATTCCCGATCTTCCGCTGCTGACGCTTTCGGACGACGAGACGAGGCTGCTGGGCGCGCTCCGCGGCGAACTGCTGACGTGCCGGTTCGGCCTGGAGTTGCGGGACTGCTACTACAACGGTGAGCAGTTGATCCGCGACCTTGGCATCTCTATCCCGCCCCAGCTCAAGGGCCTGCACACGGTGATCGGGTGGCCGCAGATCGGCGTGGATGCGTTAGAGCAGCGGCTCGACATCGAGACGTGGCGCTATAAGGACGCGCCGGACGATTCCGGGGAACTGGAAGAGATCGCTGAGGCGAACGAACTGGTCGCCGAATCGCAGTTGGCGCACCTGGATTCGCTTATCTACGGCCGGTCGTATGCGGCAGTCGGATCCAGCGAGGACGCGGACATGCCGCCGCTGATTTCGATCGAGTCACCGCTGGACATGACGGTCTTCTATGACGCTCGCGCCCGAGCGGTGACGTCCGGGCTGCGCCTGTACAAGATCGAAGACCAGGACGCGGCGGTCCTGTATCTGCCCGACACGTCGATCCATGTGGTGGCGACGTCCTCGGGGTGGGAGGTCATCGACCGCGACGACCACAACCTCGGGCTGCCGCCGGTGGTGCGGATTTCGAACCGGCAGCGCACGGCGGACAGGATCGGGCGGAGCGAGATCACCAACGCGGTCATGTCCATCACAGACGCGGCCTGCCGGACGTTGATGGGCATGGAGGTCGCCCGCGAGTTCTACGGCGCACCTCAGCGGTACATCCTGGGCGCGTCCGAGTCGGCGTTCCAGGACGCCGAGGGCAACACCAAGAGTGCGTGGGAGGCCTACCTGGGCCGGGTGCTGGCCCTGGAGCGTGACGAGGACGGCGACGTGCCCACGGTCGGCCAGTTCGCCGCCTACGACCCGTCCGTGTATACGCGGATGATCGACATGTATGCGCGGATCATGGCCACCCAGTTGGGCCTGCCGCCGCACTACCTCGGCTACACGACCGACAATCCCGCCTCCGCGGACGCGATCCGCTCGACCGAGGCGCAACTCGTCAAGCGGGCTGAGCGCAAGCAGACGCTGTTCAACACGCCCTGGTCGAACGTCTACCGTCTCGCTCTGCTGATCAAGACGGGCGAACTGCCGGATCGGTCCCGTCGAATCGAAACGGTGTGGCGCAACCCGGCCACGCCCACCATGGCCGCACAGACCGATGCCGCGACGAAGCTCGTCCAGACGGGCATCCTGCCCGCGGACTCCGACGTCACCCTGGAGATGGTCGGCCTGACCGAAGGGCAGCGGCAGCGCGTCCACGCCGACCGCCGGCGAGCGCAAGGCCGGCAGGCACTGACCGACCTCGGCAACGAACTGACGGCGCGACGCGCCCGTGACCGCACCGCCGAGCCGGAGATCAACGATGACGCAGCAGTCGCGGGCCGCTGACCACCAGGCTGCCCAGCGGGCCCTGTCGGCGCGTCTTGCCGAACAACTCGGCCCGCTTTGGGACCTGATCCGGCTGGGCGCGTTCGCCACCTCGATCCCTTTATGGATCGAGGCGGTGAAGGAGCTGCTGGAAACGTTCGCCCGCATGTCTGGGACGCTCGCCGCGGATTACTACTCCGAAGAGCGCGACATCGCCCGCGTCCGCGGCGTGTTCGTGCCCGTGCCGGCCCAGATTCCGGATGGGAAGGCGGACGCGTCGCTCAGGTGGGCCACCAAGGACCTGTGGATCCCCGAAGCCGACGGCCCACCACCGATCGGCGAGCGACTTGCCGCAGCCGAACAGAGGGCCGAGGGTGCCGCACAGAAGATCATCGCAGACGTGGGACGGGACACCGTTGTCGAAGCGCTCAACGATGACGACGAGGCGCTCGGCTGGGCTCGGGTGACGGGCCCGGGCGCGTGCGCATTCTGCAGTCTCATGGTGAGCCGCGGGCCGGTCTACCACACAGAACAGACAGCGGGCCGAGCCGCCGATAGCCGGTTCACGGGCGAAGGCCGCTACAAGTTCCACAACAACTGCGACTGCACAGTAGCCCCCATCTTTGCAGGTCAGGAGTGGGACCCTCCCGAGTACGTGCAGGAGTGGGACCGGCTCTACATACAGTCCACGGCTGGCGTCTACGGCACCAAGGGCAAGCTCGCCGCCTGGCGTAAAGCCTTCGAGGGCCGCAGCGAAGAGACCAGATAGGGCCCCCCTTCAAGCTTCCGAAAGGCCCCCATCGTGGGGCCTTTCGGTGTTCCGGCCCCGCCTCTGCGGGGTGATCACCCCATGGCCGCAGCCGCGACGGCGGGCCGCAACCGAGAGGCCGCGATGGCTGACGACACCACCACCGAGCAGACCGCCACCACCGACGACATCACGTCCGAAGAGGAGACGGCCGACGCCGATGCCACGCAGGTGTCCGCGACGGACACCATTCGCGATGACAGCGACGGGACCAAGCTCGGTGCCCCCGGTAAGGCTGCACTAGACCAGGAGCGCAAAGCGCGGCGCGACGCCGAACGAGCCAAGCGCGAAGCCGACAAGGCTCGGCGAGACCTGGAGAAGCAGCTTCAGGAATACCTCGACAGAGACAAGAGCGACACCGAGAAGGCCGTCGCGAGGGCCGAGAGCGCCGAACAGCGCATCGAGGCCCTCCTCCAGCGGGCGGTTCGCGCCGAAGTGCGCGCACTGGCCGTCGAGAAGTTCGAGGACCCCGAGGATGCGATCACGTATCTGCGTGAAAAGTTCGGCGGCTACTCCGACGACGGAGACATTGACGCCGACCGGATCAAAGCCGACTTGGCCGATCTGCTGGAACGCAAGCCGCACCTCGCGAAGAAGCCGGCCGAACCGGATAAGCGCCGCCCGCCCGCGCCCGACAAGACGCAGGCGTCCAGCGCAAACAAGCAACGTTCGTCAAGCCCCGCGGACGAGTTCGCGGGGTTTCTTAATGCGCGGCTTCGCAGCCGCAAATAAGGAGCCACCATGGTCGCCACTGAGCCGATCCTGCTCAGCGATCTCAACGATGCCCTGCTGCCTCGCACTCTGACGGGGCCGATCTTCGAAAAGTCCGTCGAGCAGTCGGCGATCATGTCGCTGGCGCGCCGCGCGCCGCTCGCGATCGACGCCACCACCAGCATCCCGATCCCGATGGACGTGCCCACCGCTGACTGGGTCGGCCAGGGCGCCCGCAAGCCGCTCTCTTCGGGCGGCATCGACGTCAAGCAGATGACCGCGAAGAAGCTCGCCGTCCTGATCCCGGTCGCGGAAGAGGTCGTCAACACCAACGCGGCCGGCCTGTGGACGCAGCTCCAGAACGATCTGCCCACCGCCTTCAGCCGTGCGTTCGACTACGCCGCCATCCACGGCAAGACCATGAAGGGCGCCTCCGGCCCGTTCTCCGACTACCTGATCGAGACCACCAAGTGGCAGGAACTCGGCACCGCCACCCAGCAGAACGGTGGCGTCTACGCCGACCTGGTGGGCGGCATGAAGGAGGTCGTTGACGACGACTGGGACTTCACCGGTTTCGCCGCCGACCCGCGCCTGAAGCCGGAGCTTCTGCTGGCCACCGACGCCAACGGGCGCCCCATCTTCGTGGACACGACCACGCCGGGCACCAACGCCGCGTCTGCGGGAACGCTGATCGGCGAGTCGCTCGCCTACTCCCGGGCAGTGTCGGGCAAGCACCGCCGCCAGTCCACCTCCACCGACTCCGGCCTGCGGGCGATCGGTGGCGACTGGTCGCAGGCCGCCTACGGCGTCGGCATGGACATCACCGTCCGCGTCTCGGCCGAGGCCACCTACGTGGATGAGGAGGGCGGCGTCCACTCCGCTTTCCAGGAGAACCTGGTTCTCCTGCTGGCGGAGGCCTACTACGGCTTCGTCGTGGGCGACGTCGAGGCGTTCGTGAAGTACACCACGAACGGCTACATCAGCTGATGCCGCCACGTCGCAGGACGGCGGAGGGCGATCCTCCGCCGAAGCGGACCCGGCAGGCCAGGCCTGCGAAACCGGCCGCCGGGCAGGGTGAGCCGGCGGCCGGCCCGCCCGCCCGGACATTCCTCGAAGGAAAGGCCGACAACCCGAAGCGGATCATCGTCCGCATCCATTCGGCTCCTCCGCACCACAACGCCGGCGGAGAGTGGGCGCTGTTCTCGATGCTTCGCCCCCTCGCTCAGCGCGGACACAACGTGCAGGTGTGGCTGTCTCGCTACGGCAAGGCGCGCGACCCGTACCACGTGGACGGAATCATGGTGATCCCGCTGGCGGCGCGGCTCGACTTCGGGTCCGCGGTCCGCCACGCCGACGTGGTGATCAGCCAGTACGAGAATGTGCCTGCGGCCGGTGCACTGGCCCGCGGGTACGGGATTCCATTCGTCGTCGTAGCCCACAACCCAGCGCCGGTCATCTTCAAGAACATCGCCGCGGGGTCCACGGCGATGGTCGTCTACAACAGCCTGCACCTGCAGGCCGAAGCCGAGGCGCTGTTCGCGGAGCGGCCGAAGTGGCTTAAGCCGGCACAGGAGATGGTGGTAAGGCCTCCGGTGTACGCCGACGACTACGCCACAACCCCCGGCGACCTGATCACAATGGTCAACCTCAACCGGGAGAAGGGTGCGGATGCGTTCTGGAAGTTGGCCGCGCGCATGCCCGAACACCGGTTCCTCGCCGTCGAGGGCGCCTACGGCCACCAGATCGTCAAGGACCTTCCCAACGTCGAGGTGATCGGTCAGGTTCCCGGCGACCAGATGCGCGAGCAGGTGTACGCCCGCACGCGCGTCCTGCTGGTGCCGTCCCATGCGGAGTCGTGGGGCCGCGTCGGCGTTGAGGCGCTGGCGAGCGGCATTCCCGTGGTCGCGACACCAACGCCAGGCCTGGCGGAAAGCCTCGCCGATGCGGGCATCTTCTGCGAGGCGGGCGATCTCGACGCGTGGGAGGCGTCCCTGCGGGCGCTCGACGACCCCGCGGAATGGTCGGTGGCGTCGGAGCGGGCCATCCAGCGATCCAAAGACCTGAATCCGTCCGATGATCTCGCCGCGTGGGTTGAGGCGATCGAAGCCCTGTAGGGAGGCCGATCGTGGTCAACGCAGTCGATCTGGCCCTATACCTGGATTTGGCCGAAGTCAACGAGTGCCGGGCGAACCTGCTGATCGAGCAGGCGACCAGCCTCGCCGAGTCCGTCGTCAAGCCGCTACCGGACGGCGCGTCCGCGGTGGTGCTGGCGATGGCGGGCAGGGCGTACGCCAACCCGCAGGGCGTCTCCTCGGAGACGGTAGGCCCGTACACGGTGGCCCGCCCTCAAGCGGGCCTGTACATGACCAAGGCGGAGACTGCGGCGCTGAAACGGCTCGGCGGGCGAGGCGGGGCCTTCACCGTCGACCCGACACCTGCAGAGGCGACGCCGGCGCCGACCTGGCCGTGGGACATGGACGGCGACGGCTGGCCCGAGTCGCGCATGTGGCAGGACGTCTGATGCCCGCCCCGTACCCGCTCGGAGAGACGGTCGTCTTCCTGCGCCGGACCGAGACCGGGCGCGACGGTCACGGCAACCCCGTCTGGTCCATCACCGAACATCCTGCGGAGGGGTGCGCGGTGTGGCCAACCGGCTCGACTGAGCAGGTGCAGGGCCAGGATCAGACGAGTGAACGCTTGACCGTACTGGCCCCGTACGGGACGCGCATCCTGTCCACCGACCAGGTCAAGGTGTACGGCCTCGTATACGAGGTGGTCGGCCTGCCGTCGGCGTGGCGATCTCCTCTTACCGGCACTCGGGCGGGAGTGGAGGTGCGTCTTGAGCGCGTCCAGGGCTAGTCGCCCACCCGTTCGACGGCCCTAGCAGCCGGGCCTTCGCCGCCTCGAACTCGGCGTGGGTTAGCGCGCCCTGCTGGACGAGGCCCCACAGCCTGGTCAATTCGTCAACAAGGCCGAGCCCCTGCTGCGGCGATTGGGGCGCCGTGGCCTGCGTTGCAGGCATCGCCTGCCGGTTGCGAATCGCGTCAGCGATCCGCGCCCCATCGACCTTCGCGATCTGCTTGATCTCCGCTTTGTTGCCGGAGGCGAACACCGCGAGGGTGCCCTGCACCAGGCCAGAGTTCCACTGTACGGACGACAGTTTGTCCAGCGGGAAGTCTTCGGTCGCCCTTCCGGTCCAGCCTTCTCGGATGAACAGCAGGCGGCGACTGGTGAGGGCGACGAGCCCGAGGCCGCCGCCGTAGAAGCCCCCGGCTAGATGGTGGACGGTCTCGTCGTCCCACAGGTGACCGGCGAGTCGCCGGATCTCGCGCCGCGCCCCGAACTTGCTGTCCATGCGGTCGGCGGCGGCCTGAACGTCTGGCCTTAACTGCTCGTCTGCCACGCCCGTCTCCCTCGTTGATCCGCGTCCCCGAGGAGGTCACTGTGGCACGTCGCGCCACGTTCCGCACCAACTACAAGGGCGTGGGCAAGATCTTGGCCTCCACGAGGATGCAGGACCAGATGGAGGACCGGGCCAAACGTCTGCAGGCCGTTTGCGAAGCCGGCGCCCCTGAGGACACCGGCACGTACCGGCGGAGTTTCCGCGTGGAGACCGGCGTCAGACAGGGCAAAAGCCCTCGCGCACAATCCAAGCTGATCAACGACGCCCGTCACGCCACGCTCGTTGAGTGGGGCTCCGCCCGGACGCCCCGCTACCGGGTGATGGGCCGAGCGGCAGGTTCCGCGTGATCGACATCGAGGCGACGCTGATCGCCTTCCTGGAAGCGAACCTAGAGGACGTACGGGCGTCCACTGAAACACCGTCCGACCTTGACGACCGGCTGCCATGGCTACAGGTGGTCCGCATCGGCGGCCCCTACGACGGATACCGCCGAGACCAGCCCGTCGTGGACATCGCAGCCTTCGCCGAAACGGGAACCGCCGCATCCGGCCTCGCCCGCGACGTGCAACTGCTGCTGCACAACCAACTATGGGGTGCAGTCGCCGGCGGCGCCGTGTTCTCCGAGGTGGAGACCCGAGTCGGACCCCACCAGGTGCCCTATGACAACCCGGGACTGCGCCGCTACGAGGCGACCTATCGGCTTGTAGTCCATCCGGCCTGACACCCACTTCTCTTCTCAGCCCTGGAGCCGACCGGCCCAGGGCTTTTGCATGCCCGGCCCAGCGAGATCTAGGAGCTCAAAATGGCCACCATTATCCGTGCCGCGGACCTCGCGCTCGTCGGATCCAACGGAGGCTGCTGGGTGGCGCCGCTCGGCACCGCCCAGCCCACCGACCCGGAGGAGACGCCGAGCGGGCTGTGGCTCCCCATCGGCGCCATCTCTGAGGACGGCCTGACCAACGGTGTGGATGAGGACTCGGAGTCCTTCACGCCGTGGGGCCTGTCCAGTCCGTTCCGGACGGTCGTCACCTCCTCGGTGCGCACCTTCAGCTTCACGGCGTGGGAGACGAACCGCCCGATCGTGAAGTCGCTCCAGTACAAGATCGATGTGGCGGATCTGGTGCCCACCGAGGGAGTGACGACGTTCGCCGAGTCGGCGGTGTCGGCTCCTGACCGCCGCTCGTGGATTTTCGACGTGTACGACGGCACCGTCTGGGAGCGCTTCTATGTCCCCGAAGGGGAGATCACGGAGCGCAACGAGGTCACGTACGCGCAGGGCGAGATGGCCGGCTACGAGTGGACGATCTCCACCTATCCGGACGACGCCGGCAACCTCGTCTACCACTCGTTCATGGCCCCCGAAGTGGATGAGGTCACCTCCTGATGGCAACCCCTAAGAAGGTCATCACCGAGGCTGGCAAGCCTGTCTCCCACTTCAGTCTGCGCCAGCACAAGCGGGAGGCGACCCAGGAGCCATTCGTCTTCGACGTGGACGGCGAATACTTCACCATGCAGCCGCCGGCGAACGCCGACTGGCAGGTCACCTCCGACCTGTCCACCGGCGAGAGCAGCCTGCGCGACTTCGTACGCGAGCTGCTGGGCGACGACTACGAGCGGTTCTGCAAGCTCGACGGCGTCTCCTCCGACGACATCAACGCCCTGATCGAGGCTGCCACCAAGCACTACCAGGGGGCCGGCCGGGGGGAATAGTCGGCCTCGCCCGGCTGC
>NZ_DATCVQ010000268.1:0-3937 GCF_036566765.1 Streptomyces sp. | reverse complement strand
GGCCCGCCCCACGGCGGCCAGCGGCACACGCGCGGGCGCCTCCGGGGACGGCGCCTCCTCGCGCAGCACGCCCAGCATCTCGCGCAGCTCCGTCAACGCCTGCCGGCCCATGTCACCGACCAGGGCGGCGTTCTTCACGGCCTTCTGCGGATCCTTCAACGCCACCGCCTGCAGGGCCGCCGCGTGCACCACCATCAACGACACCCGGTGCGCCACCACGTCGTGCATCTCGCGGGCGATCCGGGTCCGCTCCTCCTGACGCGCCCACTGCGCCCGCTGCTCGGCCCGGTCCGCGAGGAGCGACAGCTCCTGCTCCAGGCTGTCCGCCCGCTCCCGCAGGCTCTCCATGAGCCGCCGCCGGGCCCCGATGTAGAGGCCGAACAGCAGGGGCGGGGCGTTCAGGCCGAGGGTCATGAAGAGCGAGACGACGGGGACGTACCAGCCGCTCGGGTCGAAGTCCTGCTGGTCGACGTCCGCCTGGACGACGTCCTGCCGCAGCCGTACGACGGTCACCAGGAACACCGCGACGGTCGACATCCCGGCCAGCAGCGCGGTGATCCGCCGCGGCACGTCGGAGGCGGCGAGCGTGTACAGCCCGACGATCCCCATCAGGAAGCCCATCTCGGCGGGCGTCGTCGCGATCGACACGAGCACCACGACGAGGGGCCAGCGCCGCCGGACCACGAGGACGGACCCGGCGATCAGCCCGAACAGCACCCCCACCGGCACCGGCACGGACGCCTGCCCGGCGAACCCGACCCCCTCGATCGCGCACTCCAGCGCGGACGCGAGCGCGAGCCCCACGTCCAGCACCGCACTCCGCCGTCTTCCCCACCACAACCAGCCCCGCGCGGATGTGCCCGCCGCGTCCTGGTGTGCCCCCGTTGCGGTCATGCATCCCAGACTACGGGCGGGTGCGAATCCTTTTCCGGGGACTCCGCAGGCGGGAGCCTCCGGTAAGGTCTGGAGCGCCGTCCCCCGTGGTGTAACTGGCAGCACACTGGTTTTTGGTACCAGCAGGACAAGGTTCGAATCCTTGCGGGGGAGCCACAGGTCGTACGACCTCGGTTCGGGTCCCGCCTCCTCGGTCGGGACCCGCGCTTATTTCCGGGCAAGTACCCCCCGGTATCCTTCGGGTGTCCACCACCCGAAGCCGAAGGGCATCCCCGTGAGCGCCAACCCCCCGGCCGCCGTCGTCGTACTCGCAGCGGGTGAGGGAACCCGCATGAAGTCGAAGACTCCCAAGGTCCTCCACGAGATCTGCGGGCGTTCGCTCGTCGGACACGTCGTCTCCGCAGCTCAGGAGCTGGACCCCGAGAATCTCGTCGTCGTCGTGGGGCACGCCCGCGAGCAGGTGTCCGCGCACCTGGAGGCGTACTACGCCGGCACCCGCACCGCCGTGCAGTACGAGCAGAACGGCACCGGGCACGCGGTGCGGATGGCGCTGCAGGAGCTCGGGCAGGCGCCCGACGGGACCGTCGTGGTGGTCTGCGGCGACACCCCGCTGCTGTCCGGCGAGACGCTGACGGCGCTCGCCTCGACGCACGCCGCCGACGGCAACGCCGTGACCGTGCTGACCGCCGAGGTGCCGGACTCCACCGGCTACGGCCGGATCGTGCGGGACGCCTCCGGCGCGGTGACCGCGATCGTGGAGCACAAGGACGCCACCGACGGGCAGCGCGCGATCAAGGAGATCAACTCCGGCGTCTTCGCGTTCGACGGCCGCCTCCTCGCCGACGCGCTCGGCAAGGTCCGCACCGACAACAGCCAGGGCGAGGAGTACCTCACCGACGTGCTGTCGATCCTGCGCGAGGCCGGTCACCGGGTGGGCGCGTCCGTCGCGGGCGACCACCGGGAGATCCTCGGGATCAACAACCGGGTGCAGCTCGCCGAGGCCCGCACGCTGCTGAACCAGCGGCTCCTGGAGCGGGCGATGACGGCCGGCGTCACGGTCGTGGACCCCTCCTCCGTGCTCGTGGACGTGACCGTGACCTTCGAGCGGGACGCGATCGTCCACCCGGGCACGCAGCTGCTCGGCGCGACGCACATCGGCGAGGACGCCGAGGTCGGCCCGAACACGCGCCTGAAGAACACGACGGTCGGCCAGGGCGCCCGGGTGGACAACACGGTCGCCGACTCCGCCGTGATCGGCGCCGGCGCCTCGGTGGGCCCGTTCGCGTATCTGCGTCCGGGCACCCGCCTCGGCGACAAGGGCAAGATCGGCACCTACGTCGAGACGAAGAACGCGACGATCGGCGAGGGCACCAAGGTGCCGCACCTCTCCTATGTCGGCGACGCGACGATCGGCGAGTACTCGAACATCGGCGCCGCCAGCGTCTTCGTGAACTACGACGGCGAGAAGAAGCACCACACGACGATCGGCTCGCACTGCCGTACCGGTTCGGACAACATGTTTGTGGCGCCCGTCACCATCGGGGACGGCGCGTACACCGCCGCCGGCTCCGTGATCACGAAGGACGTGCCGGCCGGTGCGCTGGCCGTCGCCCGTGGCCAGCAGCGGAATATCGAGGGTTGGGTGGCCCGGAAGCGTCCGGGCAGCGCCGCCGCCCAGGCCGCTCAGGTGGCCGGCGAGGAGTCCGACGGCGAAAGCTGACCGGAAACGGGTGCGTCGAACTCGGCGTACCGTGATACGTGCACACAAATTCGGCCGGCTCGCTCACGCGCATGGGACGCTCGTGTTTCGCGGCCGGAGAACACGTCTGAGGAGACAGTGCTGTGACCGGGATCAAGACGACCGGCGAGAAGAAGCTGATGCTCTTCTCCGGCCGCGCCCACCCCGAGCTGGCCGAGGAGGTCGCGCACCAGCTGGGTGTCGGCCTCGTGCCGACGAAGGCCTTCGACTTCGCAAACGGCGAGATCTACGTCCGCTTCCAGGAGTCGGCGCGTGGCGCGGACTGCTTCCTGATCCAGAGCCACACGGCTCCGATCAATAAGTGGATCATGGAGCAGCTGATCATGATCGACGCTCTGAAGCGGGCCTCCGCCCGGAGCATCACCGTGATCATCCCGTCGTACGGCTACGCCCGGCAGGACAAGAAGCACCGCGGTCGTGAGCCGATCTCGGCCCGTCTGGTGGCGGACCTGCTGAAGACCGCGGGCGCCGACCGGATCCTGACCGTGGACCTGCACACGGACCAGATCCAGGGCTTCTTCGACGGCCCGGTGGACCACCTGTCGGCCCTTCCGGTCCTGGCGGACTACGTGGGCGCGAAGGTCGACCGCAAGAAGCTGACGATCGTCTCCCCGGACGCCGGCCGCGTGCGGGTCGCCGACCGCTGGTGCGACCGTCTGGACGCGCCGCTGGCGATCGTGCACAAGCGCCGCGACAAGGACGTCGCCAACCAGGTGACCGTCCACGAGGTCGTCGGTGACGTGAAGGGCCGGGTCTGTGTCCTGGTCGACGACATGGTCGACACCGGCGGCACGATCTGCGCCGCGGCGGACGCCCTGTTCGCGCACGGCGCGGAGGACGTCATCGTGACGGCGACGCACGGCATCCTGTCGGGTCCGGCGGCGGACCGTCTGAAGAACTCGAAGGTCAGCGAGTTCGTGTTCACGGACACGCTGCCGGTGCCGGGCGCGCTGGAGCTGGACAAGATCACGGTGCTGTCGATCGCTCCGACGATCGCGCGCGCGGTGCGCGAGGTGTTCGAGGACGGTTCGGTGACGAGCCTCTTCGAGGAGCACTGAGCCGCACCTGAAGCAGGGGCGTGATTCAGCCACTGCACTGACGTGAGTAAGGGCCGCTTCCCCAGGGAAGCGGCCCTTACGGCTTTCTGATGACGCACGCGCGGTGATCCAATTGGGTGGGGCGGCCGAGGGCCGGTAGACTGCCGTAGTTGCTCGGCGAGGGAGGCCGTACCCATGGGTGCGGCGGTCCGTTATCGACGCGCTCTTCGTAGCAGGCCAGTCGTGG
>NZ_DATCVQ010000267.1:0-2875 GCF_036566765.1 Streptomyces sp. | reverse complement strand
CCGTTCTATGCCTGATTTCGCTCACCGTAAACGCATATGACGCTCCGTGGCAAGTCGCTTGCGCAGCGTCAACTCCTAGGGTGGGCGGGCGGGTTAAGCCCAGGCCCATACCCCTTCCTCAGAAACAGCGCCCGAGGCTGAGGACTTGAGCTTCGGGGCCGGCGGGCTCAGCAGGAGCCGTCGGTGACGGACGTGTCGAGCAGCTGCTTCACGTAGACCGGGCTCACCGGATTCGCCTCCAGCGGGGTCGTCTTGACCGTCATGCAGAATTTCACCGTGGTGTCGTCCGTGCTGATCTCGTACCGCCCGTCGGAGTACTTGGCGACGTCGACGCCGAGGTCCGGCCCCGCGCCGGTCTCCTCGATCGCGTCCCGGATGCGGCCGTCGATCGAGAAGTGCATGTAAGGGTCGTGGACGCTCCCGTCGAGCTGTCGTTCGGCCTGGTGGACCCCGTCGCGCAGCTCGCCGTCGCTCCACGTCCACTCGGCCTCCATGGCGAACAGCGCGCCGAACGCGATGAGCGGCGTGATCACGATGAGCGCGAGCCCGACTGGGTTCCGGTGGTTGTACACGTACCGGCTGGTGCCCCACTTGCTCCGTACGAACACGGGCTCGTCGCTGCTGCTGTCCATGGGCGCCATCCTGCCCCTTGACGGGCAGACGGGCCCCCGCCGGGGCGGGGGCCTGTCTGAGGCTCAGCGCGTGACGCCCGCGACGAACGCGGACCAGGCAGCGGCCCGGAACACGAGCTTCGGGCCGTCGGGGTTCTTGGAGTCCCGAACGGGGACGACGCCGGGGTGCTCGTCGGAGACTTCGAGGCAGTTGCCGCCGGTGCCGTCGCTGTACGAGGACTTGCGCCAGGTCGCGACCTCGACGCAGTCGCCGCCGTCGCCGCCACTGAAGCTGGACTTGATCCACACGGCCGTGCTCAGGTCGTACTCAGGGCTGTCGATCTTCATGGGCGTAATCCTCCGCCACGGACTCGATCAGGGCCAGGGATTCTCGCGGTGGCAACGCGGCGGCCCCGAGCAGATCGTAGGTCAGCTCGTAGTGACGGACCGTCGCGGGATCGTCCTCCAACCGGCCTGTGCCCAGGCCTTGGAGGTAGGTCAATGATGGGGCGTCGTCGAAGGCCATCAGCTTCATTGATCCGGTCATCGGACCGTAGGCTCCCGCCTTGAACGGCAACACCTGCACGATCACTCTGTGCCGTTTGGCCAGCGCCACGACATGCCGTAGCGCCTCCGCCATCACCGCCTTGCCTCCGACCTCTTGGCGGAGCACCGCCTCGCCCAGCACCACCCACAACAACGGCTTTGTTGGGTGCGCGAGCAGCTTCGACCGTGCCAGCCTCGCGTCCACCAGCTCGTCGATCACGTCTTCCGTGGCCGTCGGCTGATAGGCGCGGAACACCTCCCTCGCGTACGCCTCCGTCTGCATCAGCCCCGGGATCAGCAGCGGCGCGAACTCCTTGATCGTCACCGCGATCGCTTCCGCCTCCGCTGCCTCCGCGAAGTGGTCCGGGTACCTCGACTTGTTCGCCGCCCGGCAGTTCCGTTCGAAGAAGCCGCCCGTGCCCAACAACCCGTCCAGTTGGACCGCGATGTCCAGCGGAATCCGTCGCGTCCCCGCCTCCATCTGGCCGATGTACGAGCCGCTCACGAACAGCAGCTCGCCCAGGGCCTCCTGGCTGAGGCCCTTGCGTTCGCGTGCGTGGCGGAGTTCGGCGCCGATTATCGCTCTGGGTGAGGTCGAGGGGTCAGGTTTCCTCGGGCCGCCGGTTCCGGCCATTGTCATCAACTCCAGCTCACACATGTGCGGTTGTTGGGGTGTCACGACTGTTCCCAGTGTCCTCCGCCCGGACACTCTGGGTGCACGAAATCGATACACAGAGTGGAGGAGTCGGTAAGGTGGAAACTTCGTTGGATCGCCTGCGCGCGGCGCAGCAGGTCGTCGACCAGCTGAAATCCGAGTTGGACGCGGTCGACGTCATCCTGCCGTCGCTCGGCGTCGATCTTCTGACGCTGGCCGGGAGAGGCCCGGAGTCCCCGTACCCGCTGGTGGATCTGGGGCGGTGCAACATGGACACCGCGCTGCGGCTCGCGGCCGTGCTCAGCGAGGGGCGGCGGTGAACGCGGGCGCCGCCGCGCACGCGGTCGGGGCGTACGTCGTCGACTCGCGTGACGGGCGCGTCGGCCGGGTCATGGGACGGCAGGGCCCGTACGTGCAGCTACGGCCGCCGGGTGGTGGGCTGGAGTGGGACTGTCCGGCGGAGGCCCTCGCTCCTGCCGCGCCCCGCGACGTGCTCCGGGCCCGCGTGCGGGCGGTCAACCGCGACGGGCGGCTTCCCTGAGCCGGTGCCGCGCCACGTGCTCCTGCCATTCCTTGTGCTGCGGCAGCCACTCCTTGATCTCGCGCGGAGTGCGGGGTCGGTCCCCGGGGCCGCCGCAGCAGGTCTTGTGGAAGCCGACGCCGGCGTCGAAGAGCGTGGCGAGGACTCGCCACGCGGCGGCGTCGCCGCGGCGAGGCGGGGCGAAGGCGGAGCCGGCGTGGATCATCGGCTCGGCGCAGCGCGGACAGCGCCGCTCGCGCTCGGGGTCGTACCACTGCTTGTACGAGGCCCGGCACGGGACGCAGACGTACGAGGTCTTTCCGTGAGACATGATCACCGGTCCAGAAGTCGGCGGAGCCAGCGGGTACGGGCCTCCAGCGCGTCCCGGCTGACGGTGGCGTTTGGGGCGATGGTGTCGTAGCCGTGGAAGGCGCCCGGCCAGACGTGGAGTTCGGCGTCGCGGCCCGTTCGCCAGAGGGTGTCGGCGTAGGCGACTGCGTCGTCGCGGAAGTTTTCGGCCGAGCCGACGTCGATGTACGTCGG
>NZ_DATCVQ010000266.1:0-3264 GCF_036566765.1 Streptomyces sp. | reverse complement strand
CGGCGGAGCCGTACCACCAGCAGTACCTCGACAAGAACCCCGCGGGCTACTGCGGCATCGGCGGCACGGGCGTCAAGCTGGATGCCCCGTCCGAGACCAACTGGGGCCGCTCCTGCCCGACGGGCATCGCAAAGGCCGATGACTGAACCTCTCTCGCCCGAAGCGACAGCAACCCTGAACGCGCTGCTCGCCGGAACCGACCCGGTGAGCAGCGCGCTGCGCGCGCAGATCCCGTACGCACGGGTTACGAACCGGTGTGGGTGCGGCTGTGTGACGGTGGACCTGGAAGTGGACTGCTCGGTTGTGCCTCCGGCCATGGGCGCAAGTCACCCGGCCGCGGACGCCTGGTGCGAGGAGCCGGAGGACGCCGGCGTGATGGTGTTTGCGCGGGACGGCTACCTGTCGCTGCTGGAGATCTATTCGTCCGCCAGCGACCCGATCACCACTTGGCCGGAACCGCGTTTCGTGGGGCGCTGAGCCCGCGACCACTCCTCCAGTTCGCAGAGTGATCCACGGGCAGGCTACGCATCTACGGTGCCGTCGGCACCGGTGGCCAATGGACTGACGAACACCGCCAGGTAGCGGAACTCACCACCTGCTCCGTCCTGCTGGGAGTACGCCTCCCACTGGAGGGGGTACGTCCCCCGCAGACTGCATGTGTTCGGCTCGTACGCCCCCTCGGCCCAGAGCAGCTTCCCGGCGAGCTCCCGGCCGTCGTGAATCCTGAAGTCGTGATCGCGGGTACGCCGGCGGCCGGGGTCCGGCGGAGCCCACAGGGACGCATCGTTGGTGAGCCTGAGAGCAAGACCGTTCTGGTCGGACCGATGGCAGAAGCGCTCCAGCCTCTCTATGTCCCGAACAAAGTGCAGGCGAGCGAGGTCGGCGGCGCCGTGCGCCTTCAGGACGTAGTCCTCGGCTGGGATGCCAACCGTCCCTGTCCACCCTCGGGTGAAGTACTTGAACTCGATCGCAGTGCGGCTCTCGGGGCCGAGGCACAGAAGGTCCAGGTACTCGGCCTTACCCGCCCCTCGCTGCGGCACCTCGAGCCTGGAGTCCACGTCCGGTGCCAGCTCCCAGAGCACCCGGGCAAAGCTGTGCTGAAGGTCGGCTTCCGAGTGGAAGACCGGCCTGGGCCCACGCAGCTCCGCCACGACGTCGCCGAGCGCAGCCCGGTTGGCAATGCTTGCAGAACCGTCCGTAAGTGCCTTGGTCACGGTTCCATTGAAGTCGTTCCCCGACTGAACTCTCAATCCCTGTCGCATACTTCGCCCTCTGGTGAGGTCACGTGAAGACCAGCGAAGGTACGCGCGCTGCCAGTCCGCGTCTCTGACGTGGAGCCGTATACCGCGACATCAGCCTTGGGGACGACATGAGCGACGCTGCGTTCTTGGCAGCCACCGAAGACCACGTACGCGTCGTACGGGAAGCTCGACGCATCGTGAGAGGGATCCTTGCGGGCGACGCGGATCTCAGTGGACATGAAGTCCTGCGTCGCTTGGACGAGCTGGTGGCCGAGGCCTGAGCAGAAGCCGATCGCGTCGCGTCCGAACTCGTGGATGCGTCCGTCTGCCGTCACTGCGGGCACTCGATCACGCGGGTAGGCGATTCTGCCTGGCGTCACGATGCGGCTCCACCCATGTCGCGGGGATGCCGAGCAGCCAGTTTCGATCGCGACGGCACGTGGGACGACTCCCTCGACCGAGGGTGGAAGGCAACGCCGCCCAAGGCACGCCGTTGATGCTTCCGATCAGTGAGGCACGACGGGTCACATGGCACGACGGACTCGGCGGTACGGGTGTCAAGCTGGATGCCCCGTCCGAAACCAACTGGGGCCGCTCCTGCCCGACGGGCATCACTCCCGTCCCCACGGATGACTGATCGCACCCCGCCGGCCGCGTTCGGAGATCGCCGCGCAGGCGAGTCCAGTTTGCGGGAGAGGACCGCCCGGGAAAACAGTCAGCCTTCTTGGGACCCTATCCGGTCAAGCACGCCCCTCGGGGCATAGGTGCCGAGCTGACTCGCCACGATCTGAGACATGGCGACTTCAGGGGCGGGGAGCAATCGGCTCGGTGGGTTGGGACAGTGGTGGGGCGTGGTGGCCGGCGCACTGTTAATCGCTGCGTGGATCAACAAGGCCGCTGGGCCGGCAGTAGTGGTCTCCCTGTCAGCCGCTGTCCTGGCCTGGTGCTTCTTCCAAGCCCCAGTGACGTGCGGTGCTGGTGTGAGAGGACGGCAAGACGGCTGCCGCAACAACGCGACCGGACTTCTGCTGGGCTGCCACATCCGACAACACCGGTGGCAAAAGCTCAAGATGCTGATCATCCGACGCAAAGTCCGCGCCTTCTGCTCGGGTCTGTTCTCGGACGGCAAAGCCACCCTCGTCACCCTCGCTGCGATCGGAAGCTTCCTGTCAGGTCTCGTTGCCCTGATTCCCGACACTGCACTCCAGTGACTGTTACGAGGCGGCAAATGCATGTCGTCACGACCAACGTGGCCGGTCAAGTCGTAACACCTGTGCTCGTGTCGGCCCGGGAGGGCGCGGAGCCCGGCGGCGCCGAGCGAGAGGTCGCCGTACCCGTTGCCGCGTAGGACCTGCACCTTGCATCGACAGAAGCGCCCCGGATCCACGCTGGAATCCGGGCGCTTCGGTATGCGGGGCCTCGCATCCGCGCCGCTGTGTTCCGGCCAAGGCGCAAATGACTGACAGGTCACCCATACGGTGCATCGGAAGATGCGGTGATCCGGCCGCTCATGTTGGGGTGGCTCCATGACGGCCTCACCAACGCCGACTCAGCCAGGTCTGCCGCTGGCAGGATCCACTTCGAATGACGCGCGGCAGGGAAGCCCATCGCATAGGCCGCCGCAGAGGTTCCCGAAGTGCCGCGACAACCGATCGGGTGTACGACGGTTGCAGAGTGCGACAAGGGGCATGGCCATGCAACGCAGGCTCATTGCAGCAACTTTTGTAGCAGCCCTAATAGCAGCCAGCGGCACAGCACTCGTGGGCTGTGGCACCGCAGATGACGATGGCGGGTCGACTCCGGCTCCCACTTCGGAGACGCAGACTGAAGAGCGACAGACCGAAGAGGGCGGCGAACAACCACAGGGCGGCCGAGAGGATCCGGAGGCCGACGAGCGCAAGGACCTCCTCAGCTTCAAGCTCGATGATCGCTCAGAGGCCGGCATCACGAGCATCTGGCTGACTTGGACGATCAAGAACAACAGCTCTGAGAAGTCGAACTACTCCTGGGATTGGGAAGCAGT
>NZ_DATCVQ010000265.1:0-18098 GCF_036566765.1 Streptomyces sp. | reverse complement strand
ACGCGTACTCGGTGGAGGCGCGGAAGCTGTACTCGGTGTCGTTCGAGCGGGTCCTCAGGTTGCCCGCGGGGATCACCAGGCGCTCGCCGGGGAAGCGCGCGGACAGCGCGGCGCGGCGCGCGGCGGTGTGCGCGGCCTGCGGGATCGGCTCCAGGCCGTGGAGCTCCGTGTCGGCCCAGCCGGACTTCATGTTCTCGGCCAGCTCGTCGGATACGCCCTGGTACAGGCCGTTCTTGCGCTGCCGGACCGGCTCCCCGGATGAGGGCACACCGCTCTTCGGGACCGGAGGGAGAACATTCTTCTGCGTCTCGTCCGAGACGCGCGTGTGCGAGTGGGTCATGGAGATCCTTCCGTCCTTCATGAGCACGCCGCTTCCCTGTGAGCGCGCCTTCGGCCGCACACGATGTCCCATGCCATGGGCTGCTCCGCTGTGCCACGTGCACAGCGGAGCGCGGCGAGCGGTGCGCCGGGCACGACGCGTGGAGGCCTCGCGACTCCGGCGATCACCTGAAGGCAGGGATCGTCGTGATCGGGTCGGTCCTGGGCGTTCGGCCCGGTCGCATGCGGCTCGCCTGTGCGCGGTGCACATGGCCGCCTCCCGGCTGCTTCCTAGAGTGCCGCCACCCCTCAGTCAGGAGGGACAAGGCCGATGATGAGGCATGGAGGGCAGTCGATGAGTGCCGTGCACGAGGCGAGACCAGGGGCAGCGGAGTATCCGGCGGGGGCGGCGCGGCCGCTTCCGGTCGGGCATTGGTTCGAGGACATGCCGCTCCGGCGCGCGCACCTCCTCGCGGCGTTCGCGCTCTTCATGGCGTTCGTCATCGAGTCGTGGGAACAGCTGGCCCTGGTCTACGTCTCCGGGGACCTCGGTACCGCCTTTGGAATCGGCGAGGGCCGGATCGGCTGGGCCCTGTCGGCGGTGGCGCTGGGGATGATCCCCGGCTGTCTGGTCTGGGGACCCGTCTCCGACCGGATCGGCCGCCGAGGCGTGTGCCTGTGGTCGCTGGCCGCATACGGCGTCTTCGCCCTGGCCAGCGGGCTCTCGCCGAGCTTCACCGTGCTCATGGTGACGAGGTTCCTGTCGGGCCTCGCCCTCGCGGGCATCTACACCGTCACGTTTCCCTACTTCCTGGAGCTGCTCCCGTCCCGGCTGCGGGGCCGGGCCGCCGTCTATCTGTCCATCGGATGGCCCGTCGGTGTGCTGCTTGCCGTGGGGGCCACGCAGCTCCTCGGCGGGCTGGGCTGGCACGTGGTCGCCCTCGCGAGCGGTCTCGCCGGGGTCTGGGTCATCGCGATCCGCGCCTGGGTGCCCGAGTCCCCGTACTGGCTGGCGGAACGCGGCCGCCATGCCGAGGCAGCCGCCGTGCTGCGCCGGCTCGGAGCCGACGTGCCCGAGGGGACGGTCTTCGCCTCCGGCGGTGACGACTCGGGCGGGCAGCGGCGTTCGGGGCGGACGACCGACCTCTTCCGCGGTCGGCTGCTGCGCCTGACGCTCCTGATGCTCGTCGTGAACTTCAGCTTCAACTGGGGCTACTGGGGCCTGCAGACCTGGCTGCCCACCCTTCTGCAGGACAAGGGGCTGAGCATGTCCGCCAGCCTCGGTTTCGTCGCCCTGAGTGCGGTGTGCATGATCCCCGGCTATGTGTCGGCGTCGCTGCTGACGGGCCGGTTCGGACGCAGGAAGGTCTTCCTGCCGTACGTCGCGCTGGCTGCCCTCTCCGGCGTGGCCTTCGCCTACGCGGACACCCTCACCGAGATGTACGTCGCCAACTTCGCCCTGTCCTTCTTCTGCCTGGGGGCATGGGGCGTGTGGAACACCTGGAACGGCGAGTTCTACCCGACGCCGCTGCGAGCGACGGGATACGCGTGGGCCACGGCCGCGCAGCTGGGCGCCACCTCGCTCGCCCCGTCCGTGGTCGGCTACCTCCTCGGCCGGGCAACGGGCTACTCGTCGACGATCCTGTTCATCATGGCCTTCCTGGCCGTGGCCCTGCTGTGCGCGATGCCGCTGCCGGAGACCGAGGGCAAGGACCTGGAGTAGTGCGAGACGTCCCGGGCCCGCTGCGCGGATCGGTGGGCCCTGGACGTCGGTGGAAGGATGGTGGCGTGAGACTTGCCATCGACCTGGGGCGGGCCACCTGCGTGGCGGTTCTCGTCGATCGCGACGGGCGGACCGTGGCGGAGGCCGTCGTGGACAGCAGGCCCGGGGCGGCGGAGTCGGTACGGGGCGTCCTCGCGGAGCTGGGCCCCCTCGCCCCGGCGGCGGAGTCGGTCGTCCTCGTCACCGATCTCGCCCGGCGGTCCCCCCGTCCGCAGCGGGTCGCCCTGTTGCGCATCGCGCCCACCAGTCACCCGGCCCTCGCCCCGCTCGCCGACTGGCCCGCGTCGGCACGGGCCGCCGTCGACGCGCTGACCGCCCAAGTCCCCGGGGGCGCCACGCTGACCGGACGGCCGCCGGCGCCCCTGGACAGGGACGCTGTCGCCGCCTTCGCACGGCGCGCCCGGGAAGCGGAGATCTCGGCTTTCGCCGTCTGCGCGGCCGGGGCGCCCGCGGAGCCAGGGCCCGAGCTGGACGCCGCGGCCGCCCTCGCCGACACCGTGCCGGGCGCGGCCATCAGCCTCTCGCACGAGATCGGCTCCGTGGGCCTGCGGGAACGCGAGAACGCCACGGTCGTCAACGCGGCACTCGGCGGCTGGGCTACGGAGCTGGCCGTCGAGGCCACCCGGGCGCTGCGCTCGGCCGGGCTGACGGCGCCCTTGTACTTCGCCAGGGACGACGGGGGTCTGATCTCCGCCGAATACTTCCGGCGCCATCCGGTGATCGCCACCGCTCCCGCCACGACCTGCGCCGCCCGTGGGGCCGCCGCCCGCGCGGGCGTCGCCGACGCGGTCGTGGTCGACGCCGGCGCACGCTCAGTCCGCTGTCTCACCCTCGGCGACGGCAATCCGGAGCGCTCCGTGCGGCCGGGGCAAGGCCCGCTGGGCGTTCCCGTGCACCTCGGGTCCCCGGTGATCCATGAGGTGGGCCCGAGTGTCCGTGACACGCTGCCGGCCGACCCGAACGTCATCGCCCGCATCGCCGCGCGGCAGCTGGAGCGCGTCGCGGGTGCCGTACTCCTGCATACCGGCGGGGGAGTGGGTGACATGGGGGCCCCGCCCGCCGCAGCCGACGTACGCGCTCGGCTGACCGACGCCGCCCGGTTCGCCGCCACCTCGGTGTGCCGCATCGCGTCCGAGCGGCTCGTCACGGCGGCCGGACGTGCTGAGTTCGAACTGATGCTCGCCACGGCATGCGACCGTGCCCTGTCCCGCGTGGTGGCTGCGGGCGCGGCTCCCGACACGGCCCGCATCGAGAGCGTCAGCCACGCGCCGGTCGCCTACCTGCCGGCCGGAGTGCACCGCGTGACGGTGCACGCGGTGGGGCAGCCGGCGGCGGGAGTGCCCGCATGAACGTCGCCCGGCCAGAGGCTCCCTCGCTGCCGATGCTGACCAGCACTGATCTGGGGCGGCTGGCGGTGGGGGCACGGGTGCTCGCCGCAGGCACGGAGGAATCCGCCTACCGAGTCGCCCTGGACTGGGCGGGCGCCGAGCTCGCCGCACACGGTCCGGTGCCACTGCTGCCGCCCGAGCGGCTCGGCGGGGTCGGTCTGTGCGTCTGCGTGACGCTGGTCGGCGCCTCGGCAGCCCTCGCCGAGCACCTCCCCACGGGCGTGGAGCCGCTCAAGGCCGTCGCCGCGGTCGAACGCGTCGTCGGGCGCCCCGTGGAGGCGGTCGTGGCCCTCAACACCGCCGCCGAGAACGCCCTGATCGCCCTGGCGACGGCCGCCCGGTGTCGGCTCCCACTCGTCGACGGGGACGGCTGCGGGCGCGTACTGCCACTGCTGGAGCAGACCGTCTTCACCCTCGCGGGGGTGGCCCCGGCCCCGCTCGCCCTCGCCACCTGCGACGGGGACGTGATCACGATCGAGTCGGCGGGGAGTCGCGTGGAGGAACTGGTACGCCCTCTGGTGTTGGCCGTCGGCGGCTGGGCCGTTGCCGCCGCCTACCCCATGGACGGCACCGCCCTGGCCGGCTGCCTGGTGCCGTCCACCGTCAGCCGTGCCCTCGCGGCGGGCTCGGCGACCGAGCGTGAGCGGTTCGCACCGTGGCGGCCGAAGAGGCTGTGCCGAGGCCGGATCACCGCCGTGGAGCAGGCTCCGGACACCGTGCACGACGAGGGATCCGGCGCGGCCCGCGGCTTCCTGGACGCCGCCGCACTGCCCTCCCGGCCGACCAGTGTGGTGATCTCCGAGGCCGAGGGGCTGCGTCGCCGGTTCCGGCTGGAGGCCCACAACGAGGTGCTCCTGGCCCTCGGTGACGGCGCCGTCGTGGCCGCGGCTCCCGACCAGATCCTCATCCTGTCCGCCGCGGACGGAAGCGTCGTGGACGTCGAGCGTGCGGTCCCCGGAACAGAGGTCGAGGTGGTCGTCATCGAGGCGGCGCCGCCCTGGCACACGCGTGAAGGCCGGGCCTTGGCCCGGATGGGCGTACCGGCGCTGATGGAGCGGAACGGAGGTGGCCCATGGTGAGGGAACCGGTTGCCGCGGACCGCTACCTGACGCTCGCCGAGCTCGTCCAGCACGGGCCTCTCGCCGGTGTCACCGTGTACGGGCCGGCCGATCGCGCGGTCGACGTGCGGGCCGTACGCATCGCCGACCACCTCGACGCGCTGGACGAGCTGCAGCCGCACACCGCCGTCGTCCTGACCGGCCTCGCCGCGTCGGCGGCGTGGACCATCGAGATGGCCCTGCGCAAGGCGTGGGAGCACGCCGCGGCCTGCGTGGTCGTCGCTCGGGGCGCGGGCAACGCGGAATCCGCCGCGGATCTGGCCGAGCGGCTCGGTGTGCCGTTGCTCGTGGTGGCGGGCAGCGCCCTGGACGCCGCCGTGCGGATCGCCTCGGCCGTGGCCCAGCCCGAGGCGGGCCGCACGGCACTGCTGGCGACGGCGGCCCGGCGCATCACCGCGGCCGGACCGCGCCCGGTGCGCATCGTCTCGGCCCTGCACGCAGTGCTGCCGTCGACCGATGTCGCGCTCGTCGCTCCGTCCGGCGAGGTGATCGCGGGCCGGTCCGCCGCGCTCGACGCGCCCGCCGGCGCGGTGGGCGTGCGGGTGGAGGTACCCGACCCGGACGGCGGTCCGCTCGCCGTGCTGGCCGCGTCTTCCCGGTCCCGCGTCGCGGGCTGGGAGTCGACGGTCCGAGAGGTTCTGGGGCTGGCCGTCGCTCCGCTGACGGCCTGGGCGGCGCGGGAGCGCCTGACCTCGGAGCGCCTGGGCCTGCACGCGTCGGGACTCCTTGTGGAGCTCGTGTACCGGGGCGGGGCCGCGCCGACGCCACAGGACCAGGAGCAAGGCCAGGATCAGGGCCGGCACCCGGCCCAGGGGCAGGAGCAGGAGCCGGGCCCGGCCGAAGAGCGCGACCCGCTGCTCATGCAGGCCGTGGCGCTGGGCTGGCCCGTGCGCGGTCCCTTCGTGGTGTATGTCGTACGGCCCGCAGAACAGGACCGCGGCGGCGCGCTGCTGGCCTCCTGGTGGAGCCGGACGGGCCCGGGCGGGCCGCTCGTGGCCTACGAAGGGTGCTGGGTGGCCTGGGAGCAGCAGGATGACCTGCCGCCGGCGCGGGATCCCCTCGCCCGTGCCGGCGACAAGTTGCGGGCCGCGCTGGTCCATCCGTCCCTGCTGGTGCCGCTGGCCGGGGCGGTGGCCGGTCCGGCCACGGACCTCGCGGGCCTCGGGCCGGTGTTCGCCGACGCGGTGGCCGCCGTGAGCGTCACGCGACCCGGCACGGTCGTGCGGGCCGACCGGACGGGCCCGGAGCAGCTCCTGGCCGCTGTGCCGCGTGACGTGCTGCGCGGCCCGGCCGAGTCACTGCTCGCCGCGCTGCTGGAGGCCGACAGGGACGGCAGTCTGCTGCGCACCCTCGCCGTGGTCCTCGACGTCGCCACCCCGTCGGCGGCCGCGGCCAGGCTGGGGGTGCACCGCAATACGGTCACCGCCCGCGTGGAGCGGCTGCGGGCCCTCGGCTGCGACCCCGAGGACCCGAGCCTGCGGCTGGCCCTGCACCTGGCCTGCCGCGTTCTGCTCGACGATCCTTCCGGCGGACCGTCAACGAGCTGACAGGTAGTCGGCCTCTGCCCGTGCCGCGCTGAGCAGCCCCTGACGGATGTCATCGGCGACCGCTTCGACCGTGCGCTCCGACGCCGGACCGAAGCCGCCGCCCCCGCCGCTCTCGCAGCGCAGCACATCGCCTTCCCGAACCGGGAGGGCATTGGTCTTCAGCAGGGAACGCTCGTCGCCCCGGCCGGGGTTGAGCGTGACCCTGGGCGGGGCGCCCGCCTCGCCGCCGAAGAGGCCCCATGCCGGGGTCACCGACCGTTCCCACCACAGCGACAGGTCCTGGTCCGCGGTGAACCGGTACTGGCGTACGACGCCGTTGCCACCACGGGTGCGGCCCGCTCCCGCCGAGTCGACGCGGACGGCGTACTCCTCCACCCGCACCGGGAAGAGCGTCTCCAGGACCTCGACCGGCATGTCGCGCAGGGAGCCGTTGACGTTGTTGATCAGGCACGTCTCGCCGTCGCCGGTCTGCCAGGCGCCCCAGCCGCCGACGGTGGCCTCCTGGGAGACGAACAGCTTGTCGGTGCGCGGGTCGACCCCGGTGAACTGCACGATCATCGAGTCGCCGTACGAGGCCGCCGCCGCCTTCTCCGGCAGCGCGGGCGCGAGGGCCCTGACCACCAGGTCGATGACGAGTCCCAGGTGCGAGTAGTAGTACTGACACGCCGCCGGCTCCACCGCGGCGAGCATCGAACCCGGCCGGGTAAGGACGTCGAGCGGCTTGAACGAGCCGCCGTTCAGCGGGACCTCGCCGCTGACCAGCAGCTTGTAACCGACCCGGCAGGCGGCGACGGTCTGTGCGGCGCCGCAGTTGACCGGCCCGGTGGCCTGGTCGGCGCAGTCGGTGACGTCCATGGTCATGCGGTCGCCGTCCACAGTGACCCGGACGGTGACATGCAGGGGCGTGCCGAGGTCGATGCCGTCGTTGTCGAGCTGCCCCGTGGCCTCGTACACGCCGTCCGGGATCGCGGCGATCTGCTCGCGCTCCAGGCGCTCGGTCTGCTCGAAGATCGCGTCACGCGCTGCCAGCAGGGTGTCCGTGCCCCAGCGCTCCACGATCTCCCCCAGGCGTCGGCCGCCGGTGAGCGCGCAGGCGACCTGGGCGCGCATGTCGCCGAGCGTGGGCTGCGGGAAGCGGACCTGCCGGGCGATCAGATCCTGCGTCAGCACGCAGGGCTCGCCACGCTCGTAGATCTTCAACGGCCCCATGCGCAGGCCCTCTTGGTAGATCGTCGTGGAGTCCATGGACCCGCCGGGGTCCTTCGACCCCATGTCGATCCAGTGCGCCCGGGACGCCGCGAAGCCGACCAGCTCGCCGCCGACGTGGATGGGCGCGTAGACGGTCACGTCGTTGAGGTGGGTGCCGCCGATGTAGGAGTCGTTGAGCACCCAGACATCGCCCTCCTGCCACACCTCCCGGCCGTACATGCGCTCCGTCGCGCGCGTGCACTCCTCCAGGTTGCCGAGGAAGATCGGCAGTCCGGACGACTGGCCCAGCACGTGGTGATCCCGGTCGAGGAGCGCGACCGCGCAGTCCTTGGCCTCGTAGATCGTGGGTGTGTAGGCCGACCTGATCAGGGTCGTGTTCATGTCCTCGGCGGCCTGGAGCAGGGCGCAGCGGATGATCTCGGTGGTGACCGGATCGATCACGGGGGTAGGGGCGTTCACGCGTTGCCTCCGAGCTTGACGACGAGAAAGCCGTGCGGGTCGACGGCGACGGTCGCGTCCGGTGGGACGACCGTGGTGGAGGTGGCTTCGACGATGACTGCGGGACCGGCGAACTGATCGCCCGCCGCGAGGTGTTCCCGGCGGAGCACGGGCGTCTCGTACGCCCGGCCGCCGAACACGACGGGCTTGGTGCGGCCGACCCAGGGGTCTTGGCCGTCCTGCGGCCCGTACACGGTGGGCTCGGTCTCGGGCAGGGCGCCGAGACCCGTCGTCCGCAGCGTGACGAACTCGACCGGGGCATCGGGGGTCGCGTGCCCGTAGCGGCGCTCGTGCAGCGCGGCGAACCTGGCCGCGGCGCGCGCGAGGAAGTCCTCGTGCAGGGGTTCCTCGGCGGCGTCGAGCGGAACGGTCAGGGTGTAGTCCTGGCCTTCGTACCGCATGTCGGCGGCGTGCTCGACCCGGCTGCGCCCGGCGGGCACACCCTGCTCGGCCAGCGCGGCCAGGGCCTGCGCCTGCAACTCGCCGAGGGCTTGCGCCATCGCGGCACCGTCGAGGACGTCACCCGGGGTGAAGAACTGGCGGGTGAGGTCGCGACGCACCTCGGTGCCGAGCATGCCCCAGGCGGAGAAGGCGCCCGGGAAGCGGGGGACGACCACCTCTTCGACGCCCAGTTCACGAGCGATCTCCACGGCGTGCATGGGTCCCGCGCCGCCGAACGCGAGGAGCGCGAACTCCCCGGGCTCCAGGCCGTGCTCGACCGTCAGCGTGCGAATGGCCTGGGCCATCTTCGCGTTGGCGACCTCGCAGATCCCGCCTGCCAGCTCCACGGGTTCGATGCCCAGCTGTCCGGCCAGCTCGCCGACGGCTCGGTGGGCCGCCTCGACGTCGAGCGTCATGTGCCCGCCCGCGAACCACTCCGGATCCACCCGGCCCAGTACGGCATTGGCGTCCGTCACCGTGGGGCGGGTGCCGCCCCGCCCGTAGCAGGCCGGTCCCGGAACCGCTCCGGCCGACTCGGGCCCCACCCGCAGCCCGCCGGCCTCCAGGTACGCGATCGAGCCGCCTCCCGCGCCGATGGTGTGCAGGTTGACCAGCGGCATGAGCACCGGAAAGCCGTCCGCCGAGCCCTCGTTGGAGATGTCGGGCCGCCCGTCGAGCACCAGCGACACGTCGAACGACGTACCCCCCATGTCGACACAGATGGCGTTCGGCCGGCCGAGGAGCGCCGCCGCGGCCACGCCTCCCATGGTGCCCCCGACCGGTCCCGACAGAAGGGTCTGCAGTGGGTTGCGGCGCGCGAAGTCGGCGTTGACCACTCCACCCGACGACTGCATCACCTGGACGGGCACCCCAAGCCCACGCTCGGTGAACCGCTCCTCGATCCGCCCGAGGTAGCGCCGCACGACGGGCCCCGTGTACGCGTCCAGGACGGCGGACGAGGTGCGCTCGTACTCACGCCATTCACTGGCCACCTGGTGAGAGAGGACGATCATGACGTCCCCGTCCTTCAGCTCCTCGGCGAGGATCTCGCCGGCCCGTACCTCGTGAGCGGGGTTGACGTAGCTGAAGAGGAAGGAGACCGCGACCGCGGTGTAGCCCTCGGCGCGGATCCGCCGTGCTGTCGCCCGTACCGCGTCCTCGTCCAGCGGACACAGCTCCTCACCGCGCCAGTCGAGCCGTCCGCCGGCCTCGGCGGTGGCCCGGCGCTCCACCAGGGGCACGGGCTTGCGGTAGTGCAGGTCGAACATGCGGTCCCGGTTGCCGCGCGCTATGTGGTAGATGTCGCGCATGCCCGCGGACATGAGGAGCAGGACGCGGGCGCCCTTGCGTTCCAGCAGCGCGTTCAGCCCCTGAGTGGTGCCGTGCACGAAGAACGAGATCGCGCCGGGATCGTCCACCACCCTCCCGAGCGCGGCGAAGACCCCCTCGGCCAGATCACCTGGCGTCGTCGGGGCTTTCGCCGCGATGTAGGTGCCGCGCGTCTCGTCGTACGCGACGACATCCGTGAAGGTGCCACCGATGTCCATGGCCACCCTGTACGTCATTTCTGCCTCCCTGCTGTCCGGAGAATGGACGGACGTTAACCAGGGCGGCCCGGGACGCGAGTGTGCGGCGTGCACGGATGGAGGGGGTCGGTCGGGCGCGCCGCACAGGCGGCGTCAGACGTCGACCGCGGGTACCCCGCCCGGCTGCCGGACGTCTTCATGGAGATGCACGATGAGCCAGCCGCCGTCGGCGTCCCTGCGCAGCACCGCCGTGTTGCGCACCAGCTCGGGACGTGTGGCGGCTCCGTCCGGTCCCGGGGCGAAGTCGACGCGCAGCCAGTAGCGCAGCAGGGCGGTATCGCCGAATACGTCGACGACCGGGTCGTAGGCGACGAGGCCGGTCTCCACCGGACCGCTTCCGGGCTCCGGCCGCTCGTCGCGCAGCCGCTCCAGGTCAGCCCTGCCGAGGAGCAGCGGATCGGCTGCGGAATCCCAGACCGTCGCCTCCGGGTCGAGCCGCGCGTCGATGGCCGTCCGGTCCCCGGCCATGTATGCCTCGTACATTCCGTTGATCACCCCCCAGACAGCGTCGGCGTCCGAAGAGGAGGCGCCGGGGCGTGCGAGCGGGCCGGACGGGGTGCGTGACGACATGGGACGGCCTCCGAGAGCTGCTGTGTCAAGTGCGGCGTCACTGTAGCCAGCCGCCGCCCCACCGCCGGCCGTGGCTCGGGACGCCGCGTACCCGGCGCCTCAGGGCTCGCTCGGCATCAGCCGGGCCGCGCCGTTCCGCTGGGTCGGAAACCGCGATCAGCTGATCGCCGAGGTCATCTGGTCGCTCACGGAGCGGCCCTGGAGCAGGCTGCGGCCGAGGCCCCGGGCCTGGGAGGATCCCGCATCGGAGACGCGGGATCCGTGGACCTGATCAGCGGCGACGAACCCGACGCGACCGAACGGCGGCCGCCGTCGCCGCCCTGCTGCGCTGAGCCGCCCACTGGCGGCCGGGGACGTCTTTCTCGGCTCAGTCCTCGCCGCGGCGCACTTCCCGCCGCGGAAAGCCCAAGGTCTCCGCATAATGAATGGATAGAACGGCGGGTGGAAGGGGACGTCTCGTGCCATCGGCTCGGCCGGGGGGCGAGGAGGCTCACGGCCCGTTCTGGTCCGAGCCGGGGACGCTGCTTGAGCATGTGCCCGTGGCCGTCTTCGGCATCGATGCCGGCGACCGCGTCTGTTATTGGGGGCCGGGCGCGCGGGACCTCTTCGGGTACGACTCCACCGCCGTCCTGTCGAAGCCCGGCGCCGTTCTCTTCGCCGACGGGCCCCAGAGCCCATCCGAATCGTGCGCCCGGCTGACGCAGCGAGGCCGGACCCAGGGGTATTGGAGGGGCCGGCTGACGGCACGGCACCGTGACGGCACAGTCTTCGACTGCGGCTTCCGGGTCTTCTCCGTGACCGGAGCCGGAGGGCCCTCGGTGGTGATGGTCCTGGCGAGCCGTAGCGACGAGCTCGATCGGGTCAAGACCAACCTCGCCTTCCTCGACGCCCTCTTCGAGACCTGCCCCATCGGCCTGGTCATGCTCGACCCGGACCTCCGGTACGTCCACCTCAACCAGGCGCTCGCCGACATGGACGGCCTTCCGATCGAGGCGCACCTCGGGCGACGCATGGACGAAGTCATGATCATGTCCGACGGCGGCGAGTACCAGCGCATGCTCCGCGACGTCGCCCTGGGCGGAGCGCCGGTCGTGGGGACGCTGGTCGGCATGCGCCCGCGGGGGCATCCGGACCGTGACCAAGTGCGGTCTGTGAGCTTCTTCCCCTTGAGTCAGGCGGTCGGCTCGCGTCCCGGAGTGGGTGGGCTGATGGTGGATGTGACGGACCGGGAACAGGCGATCCTGGAAGCCACCGCCAGCCGTCGACGACTGGCTCTCCTGGACGGGGCCTCCACGCGTATCGGGACCACCTTGGACGTGAACGTCACCGCCCAAGAGCTGGTGGACGCGTCGATGCCGGATTTCTGCGACGGGGCCGTGGTCGAGGTCGTGGAGTGGATGGACGAAGCGGAGGATTTTGACCCGGCGCGACCACTGATCACCCGCCGGATCGCATCCGGGACGATCCTGCCCCCTCCGGCCACCGAACTCGTGAGCGGGGTGGAAAAGGTGCGGTATCCGCCCGGCTCCGTCATCCACGACATGCTGCAAACCGGTCGTGCCGTCTCCGCCGTGGTGAACGAGGAGTTCCTGGCCCGGACCGTCCTCATCGAGTCGCGCGCACGGCTCTTCGCCGAGAGCGGGTTGGCCTGCGTCCTCGTCGCCCCGCTCATCGCCAGGGGCACGGTCCAGGGAATCGCCATGTTCGGCCGGTCCGCGGGCCGGCCGGCCTTCACCCAGGACGATGTCAGCCTTGCCGGTGAGCTCGCCTCACGTGCTGCGATCTGTTTGGACAACGCCCGTCTGTACAGCCGTGTCCAGGACATCGCCCTCACACTGCAGCGGGCGTTGCTGCCCAGCGCGTTGGCGACCAGCCGTTACGTGGACGTGGCCCACCGGTACGTGCCCGGCGGCCGGACCACCGAGGTGGGCGGAGACTGGTACGACGTGATCAATCTGCCGGACGGCCGGGTCGTGCTCGTGGTGGGCGACGTGATGGGGCACGGGGTGTCGGCCGCGGCCGCCATGGGCCGCCTTCGCATCACCACCAAGGCTCTGGCCAGGCACGACAGCGAGCCCGACGACCTGCTCACTGAGCTCGACGCGTGCGCCCAGGAGGCCGGCATCGAGCTGGCGACGTGTCTGTACATCGTCTACGACCCGACGAGCGGACGCGCCCGCATCGCCAGCGCCGGCCATCCCCCGCCCCTGGTGCTCCGGCCGGACGGCACAGTGGAGACCGTCGACGACGTCCTGGGAGTCCCTCTCGGCGTCGGCGGCTGTCCTTTCACGACGATCGAGATCGAACTTCCCCGGAACGCGATTCTCGCCCTGTACACAGACGGCCTCATCGAGACACGTGGCGGGGACCTCGAGGTCGGCCTGACGGCATTGCGCGCCGAACTGGGCGGAGCCCCGGGGACGTTGGAAGCCATGGCGGACCGCATCCTCGCGAGCCTGCTGCCCGCCCCGCCGGCCGACGACACGGTTCTCGTCCTCGCCCGCGTCCGCCGCGCCCCTTGAGAAGGCGTCGAGTCTGGCGTGTCCGGTGGTCCGAAGGGGCGGTGAACCGGGATCTGTCTGACCCTGGTGGTCCGTGAACGGCTCGGATCTTGGTGCACCCTCGCAGCGTTGCGGGCTCGGTGCGCCATGCCGTACTGGTCCGTCAGGGGTGGAGGCGCGTTACTTCGGGGTTGAGCAGTGGGCCACTCCGACGCCGCGTGCTGCGCAGGCGACCAAGCGCGTGGCCACCACGGACGACGTAATCGAAATCATGCGAACTGTGACTGTTCGTGTCAGCGTGAACGTGAGGAATCCATGCCCCGTATGAAGGAGTCGCCGTCATGGGCGGTAAGCAGGACAAGCGCCAGGAGCCGGGCAAGGGCCGTGAGGCGCAGCAGCACCAGCGCCCCGGAGACCCCGCACACCCCCGGCCGGGCAAGTCCCGCGAGCAGGGAGAGAAGCAGGGGCAGAAGGAGACCTCGCACGGCCGCGAGGACGACCTGCTGCGCGAAGAGGACCTGCACGACGAGACGTTCTGAGCCCAGCACCAAGGCGTCGGCAGGGACGGCTGTCCGCCGATTGCGTGGACCCGAAGGAGAGGCACGGCACCGTCTTCTCCGTCTCGCAACGGCAATCGTGACGGCCTGAGTTCCGGACAGGCACTGCGCTTGCCGACCTCGGGCACGACAGCGGGGGACCGGCTCGCCGGCCACCCGGCCGGCCTGGAGACATCGCGTACCGCCCACCGCCCTCGCGCGCTGTGACGAACCGCGGAGTGGCGAAGTGAACTGCTGCGCAAGAGTGACGATCACGCGCGTCGCCGATCGCACAGCAGTCAGGACCGATACGACAGAACTGTCGAGAGTCGCCTTTCCGAAGCCCGCAGCCCGGAAGTGGTGGCCTCATCTCCCCGGTGGAAGGGAATGCCCTCATGTCTGCACCGTCGACGATCGACCACAACGCCCGCGGATACAGCGTTGAGCTCGCCTATTGGATGGTCCAGGCCGCCGAGCTGGCCTACAAGGACGAGGACGCCATCGAGCAGAAGGCCCGGGAGTGGGGTTTCGACCGGGTGCGCCACCACCACACCCGCTTCACGCCGCCCTTCCCGCTCCAGGACACCCAGGCGTACACCATCGCCAGCGACCGCATGATCATCACAGGCTTCCGGGGCACGGAACCGGCCCAGATCCGCGACTGGCTCTCCGACGCCACCACCCCGCCCTGGCCGGGCCCCGCCGAGACCGGCTACATCCACTACGGCTTCGGGGAGGCCCTGAACTCCGTCTTCCCCTCCGTCCGCGGCACCCTCGCCGAACTCCGCGACCACGATCAGAGCGTGTGGTTCACGGGGCACAGCCTCGGCGGCGCCCTGGCGATGCTCGCCGGATGCCGGCTCTACCTGGAGGAGCCCCGCCTGCAGGCGGACGGCATCTACACCTTCGGCCAGCCCCGCACCTGCGACCGGCTGCTGGCCGCGGCCTGCAACAAGGGTTTCAAGGACCGGCTGCACCGCTTCGTCAACAACAACGACATCGTCCCCCAGCTCCCGCCCGAGCCCGCATACACCCACGTCAACACCCTGCGCTACATCGACTCCACCGGCCGCATCCGCTCCTCCATGCCATTGCTCGGTGCACTCACCGACCGGGCCAAGGGCATGACGGCGGACCTCCTCGCACCGGCCGCCGACGCCGTACGCGACCACCCCATCAAGCAGTACGTGGCAGCGCTGGAGAAGAACCTCGCCTGACGCCGCGCGGCTCCGCGCGGCCATGCCTGGTCGCCCTTGAAGCTCAGGCGTGCGGCCTGCCCGTCTTCTACCAGCCCGTGTCCGGCCTGCGTGACGCGCTGGAGGACTCGGGACTCGCCACGGACTTCACCAGCACCGCAACCCTCACCCTGGCCCGGCTGCGTATGTCCCCGGGCCTGCTGCCCGCCCTGCGGCGGCCGGGCTCGCCAACGCCGCCCGCTACTTGCTCAGCACCACCGCCGACGCGCTGACCGGCCGCGCCTTGTACGCGTCGGTCATCGAGTGGGTGAGGCCGACGGCGGCTCACCCGACCGGGGTAGGCCAAGTGCCCAACCCGAGCTGCGAGGTGCAGGCTCGTGGAACAGCAGCCACACGCTGATCGCGCGCTCGACCAACCCTGCCCGGGCGCCTGCCGGGCAACGGCGCCCCCGCCGGATCCCCGCCAGTCGGGGGCGGTCGCCAAGTACGAGGAGAAGAAGGCGCGCATCGAGCGGCCCAGTACCGCGACGAGCAGGCGGGGTCGAAGAGCCTCCGCCCGGGCGCCGGAACCGATCGGGGAGGGGGTGCCCGGGCAGGGAGGTGGCGCGCTGCCAGGAGCTGACGGCGGCCCCAGGTCGTCCGCGGCAGCGTGGAGGACGATCAGCGGCAGCAGCACGCAGCGCCCGCCGGCCGGGCCTACGTACGCCTCGGGCAGACCCCGTGCGGCCCGCGTGCGCGTCGAACTTCAGGAGACCGTCATCTGTCTCGCCCACGACCAGGACCTGATCGGCATGCTCGGAATGTCCGACGCCGTCTGTGCCGGAGCCGCCGCCGTCGTCCAGCAGCTGCGCGCCCTTGGCGTCTCCCGCCTCATCCTGCTCACCGGCGACCATGCGACTGCCCGGCATCCGAGGGTGTGGGCGGCGAGCCGCTCGGTCGGGATGCAGGCGCAGCACAGGGGCCCGGTGTGTCGGGCTGTTCCAGTGTCCGGCGGCTGCGGGCACGGCTGGTGACGGTGCGACAGGCCACGGCAACCTTCCTTCGCGAGGCGCGGCAAGGCTGTTCCCCAGTCTAGATGAACATGATTTTCGTCGGCTATTGTGTGCCCGCTCGTGCCGGGCGATCCGGCCGAGCGCGCCGACCACCACGGGCACGGCGACCACCAGTGACTGCTCGAAGGAGCTAAGGGCGAGGTCGTCCCGGAGCTGTGGGCCAACGGGGGCCAGCAGCGCCCACGCCCAGAAACAGAGCGCGAACCCGATGGTGGTGAGGACCAGCATCTGCCACGGTCGCGGCGCATCCGCGACCGTCCGGCTCCCCATGCTCCGGACCATGGTGGCCCCGTGTGCGACATGGAAGTCGACCCCACGACCGCACCCGAACACCGAGAAAGCCCCGCAGGCCCACTGCTGAGCGAACTGGATGTCGGCGCGCTGCCCATCTGCGGGCCGGACAACCGGCTGCACGGCATCACCACCGACCGGGACATCGTGGTGAAGTGCCTTGCCAAGGGCAAGGACCCCAACGGATGACGGCCGGGCACCCCTCGCCCAGGGCAAGCCGGTCACCTGGACGCGGGCGCCGACAGCGAAGAGGTGCTCGCACGATGCAGGATCACCGCATCCGCCGCGTGCCCGTGATCGACGATCACCGCCTGATCGGCATGATCAGTGAGGCGGACCTGGCGCGGCGCCTGCCGGAGGAACGGGTTGGCCGATTCGTCGAGGAGATCTGCCGCTGACAGCACCGGAGCCGTGGCGCCATGGGCCGGTCGGTCCTTCCTGGTGCGGCCCGTTCGGCCCCGTCGGACACCCCCCTTGGACGCTGCGCCACATGACGTCGCGGGCGGACGATTGGGTTACGGAGTCGGACCGGGCCCCGGAACCCGATCCGCCGCCTGTCCGTACCGACTCGGGTCCACGGCGACCGTCCTGGGCCCCGTACACGAGGAGCAGGCAATGGCCGGAGGCAAGGTGGAACGCAGGCACAGCCACTTCCCCGACTTCAACGACTGGTTCAACCGGGAGTTTCCGGGGCTGCCGGGCTGGCGCCCCGGCTCCGCCGCCCATTCCATCCCGGTCGAGATGACCAGCGGGGACGGCGAGTACGTCCTGAAGGCAGAACTGCCGGGCATGGACCCGGACAAGGACATCAGCATCAGGGTCGACGACAACCTCATCACCGTCAGTGCGGAGCACAGCGAGAGCACGGAGGACAAGGAGCACTCGGAGTTCCGCTACGGATCGTTCCGCAGGACACTGCGCCTCCCGGGCACGATCCCGGTCGACGACGTCGACGCCTCGTACGCGGACGGCATTCTCACCGTCCGCATCCCGATGCCCGAGGAGGAGACACCGACCGGGCGGACCATTCCGGTGAAGCGGGCCGACACCAAGGCCGAGGGAGAGGAACCATGAACGCCAAGCGTGTCCTGGTCGCCTACGGCAGCAAGGGCGGCGCGACCGCAGGAATCGCCGAAGAGATCGGCCAGACGCTCCGGGACGACGGCTTCGACGCCGTCGTCCTGCCGGCCGACATCGTCACCGACGTCAGCGGTTACGACGGAGTCGTCCTCGGCGGAGCCCTCTACGCCGGGCACTGGAACGGCAAGGCCCGACGATGCGCCCGGCGCAACGCCGGACAACTGCGGCACCGTCCTGTCTGGCTCTTCAGCTGCGGTCCGGTCGACCGTTCCGCGGATGACCATGACATCCCGCCCGTACGCGGGCCTTGAACGTCGTGCCCGGAACGACGCTGACCGCCGTGGGCGTCATCAGATCCGCGACGCTGCGGTGCCTCATCGCTCGTCACGTTCTCGCGCGTTCGACCGGCGGCCCCACGTTCAGGATCGCTCGCTGCCGCCGTCATGGGGAGGGCCGTCCGGCCCCTGGGGTTGCCCGTGGTCGTCGGCGTAGGCCGCGAAGACCCGCTCAGGTTCCCCGCCCGTGCGCAGGAAGCTCTGGTCGAGCACGACGGCCAGGTCCTCCAGTGCCCTGCGTAGTACCGACGCGGAGAGCCTGACGTCCGGGTGACGCGCCCCGTTGGCTTGGTCCGCGAGGCCGAGGACGTAGCGGAGCTGCCGGGGCAGGGACGTGTTCTCGTCCACGTCGTGGAAGTAGTACGACTCGGCGTACTGCAGGAAGTCGACCGTGATGGTGGAGAGGGCCGAGGCGAGTCCGTCCAGGAGAGCGGCGCCGCCGTCGGAGTCGAGCGCCTGGGCGGTGGCCCGGCTTCGGCGCACGTGCGACAGCCGCAGGGCCAGCGCCCTGCGGCGGGCCAGCGCCGGGTAGATGCCGAGGATCCAGGCGACGGTCGCCGACAGCAGGACGAAGCCCACGAGGGCTTCCATGGGGGCGAGTACGCGCAGCCATCCGGAGGCCGGCGCGATGTCGCCCAGTCCGAGCGTG
>NZ_DATCVQ010000264.1:0-4950 GCF_036566765.1 Streptomyces sp. | reverse complement strand
CGGCGACCCGGCGCAGCGGCCGCAGCGCGATCCGGACGAGCAGCGTCCCGGCGAGGGAGGCGGCGACCAGGCCCGCGCCGGTCACGCTCAGCTCGACCACGACCAGCGTGGACAGGGCGTCCTGGACTTCGGCGAGCGGGGTGCCCACCAAGAATTCGCCGTGCCCCCCGAGGGCGTACTGGATCCGGTAGTCGCCGAGCCCGGGTAGCTCGATGGTGTGCGGCGAGCCGTCGCGCGGTACGTCGGCGAGGGCGGCGCGCTGCGCCTCGTCCAGGGAGCGGATCTTGGTCCGGAGCCCGTTCGCCTCGTCCGCTATCTCCGTGGAGACCGCGGACTCGCCGAGTTCGCCGTCCACGAGCACCCCGCTGACCGTGCCGAGCGGGGAGCCGGGGCCGCTGAGGAAGCGCAGGCTGTCGGGCTGGACCAGGTTCGGTCCGCGCGAGGGCTCCAGCGCCCCGGGCGGCGGCCCAGCTGCCCGGTTCGCCACGTTCCGCAGCTGGCCGTCGGCCTGCTCGTACAGGTACGAACGGAACGCGATCGTCGTCACCGTCCCGATGACGGCGGCGACGACGGCGATCAGGGCGACGGCGGAGACGACGAGCCGGGTCCGCAGCGACCAGGGCCGGCTCCGCCAGACGGACAGGGTGCTCCGCGCGCGCAGGGTGCTCCGCACCGGCTACTCCGCGGGCTTGATCAGATACCCGGCCCCGCGCCGGGTGTGGATCATCGGGGTCCGGCCGGCGTCGATCTTCCGGCGGAGGTACGAGATGTACAGCTCGACCACGTTGGCCTGGCCGCCGAAGTCGTACGACCAGACCCGGTCGAGGATCTGCGCCTTGCTGAGCACCCGGCGGGGATTGCGCATCAGGTACCGCAGCAGCTCGAACTCGGTCGCCGTCAGGTGGATCGGCTCGCCGCCGCGCGTCACGTCGTGGCTGTCCTCGTCCAGCCGGAGGTCCCCGACCGTGAGGACGGAGTCGTCGCGGGCCGCGGCCGCGCCCGAGCGGCGGATCAGGCCGCGCAGCCGGGCCACGACCTCCTCCAGGCTGAACGGCTTGGTGACGTAGTCGTCGCCGCCGGCCGTCAGACCGGCGATCCGGTCCTCCACCGCGTCCTTCGCGGTGAGGAACAGCACGGGGACATCGGGCAGTTCGCGACGCAGCAGGCCGAGCACGGCCAGCCCGTTCATGTCCGGCAGCATCACGTCGAGCAGCACCGCGTCCGGCCGGAACTCGCGGGCCATGCGGAGCGCCGACGCGCCGTCGCCGACGCTGTGCACCTCCCAGCCCTCGTACCGCAGCGCCATGGAGAGCAGTTCGGTGAGCGACGCCTCGTCGTCGACGACGAGCACGCGTACGGCGGTACCGTCGGGTCTGAGCATGTCGGTTCGCCCCCGGGGCGTGGTGGTGGTCATGGGACCACGCTCGGGCGAGGTGCTGAGAGCGCCCTTGGCGCTATCTGTGAATTCCCTGAGAATGCGGCGGAAGCGGAAGCCCGAACAGACGCGCGGCGTTGCCGTGGCAGACCCCGCGCAGCCAGTCGTCCCCCAGGTCGAGGCGGGCCAGGGCGTCCAGCTGATGCCCGTACGGATAGGGGATGTTCGGGAAGTCGGAACCGAGCAGGATCCGCTCCCCGAGGTCCAGCAGCCGCTTGCGCTCCGCCTCGGGGAAGGGCGCGAGCCGTTCGCTGAAGTCCGTGAAGGCCATGGTGGTGTCCAGGTGGACGCCCTCGTACCGCTCGGCGAGGCCGAGGAAGTCGGCGTACTCCGGCATCCCCATGTGCGCGACGATCAGCCGCAGCCGGGGATGCCGGGCGAGCAGCCGCTCCACGGGGTCCGGCCCGGTGAAACGGCCGGGGGCGGGCCCGGAGCCGCAGTGGACCACGACGGGGGTGAGGCTGTCGGCGAGCACACCCCAGACGTCATCGAGCAACGGATCATTCGGATCGAAACCACCGACCTGGAGATGCACCTTGAAGACGCGCGCCCCGGCGTCGATCGCGTCGCGGACGTACTCGCGTACGCCGGGCTCGGGAAAGAGCGTGGCGGTGTGCAGACAGTCGGGCGTCCGCGCCGCGAACCCGGCGGCCCAGTCGTTGAGCCAGCGGCCCATGCCGGGCTTGTGCGGGTACAGCATCGCGGTGAAGGCGAGCACCCCGAACCCGCGCAGCAGCTCGACCCGGCGGTCCTCCTCCTCGCGGTACTCGATGGGCCACGCGTGCCCGGTGAGCGGCCCGACGGAGTCGAAGTACGCCCACACCTTGTCGAGCACGTTCTGCGGCATGAAGTGCGTGTGCACGTCGACGAGGCCAGGGAGCCCAAGGAGGTGGGCGAAGTCCCCGGGGTCGGTGCTGCTCACTGCGGCGACTCGCGATCGAAGGCGTACGCCTGCTCGACCCGCCCGATGTGGACGCTGTACCGCTCGTACCAGTGCTCCCGCCCGCGCCGCTTGGCGGCCCGGTGCTCGGCGTCGTCGCGCCACGCGGTCAGCGATTCCAGGTCACTGAAGTACGCGACGGTGATGGCGATGCCGCCGGGGGTGCGGGCGGACTCGTACCCGAGGAAGCCGGGGACGGCCTGGACGATCTCCTTCATCCGGTCGAGGGTCTCGCCGTACCCCTCGAGGTCGTCGGGCCGGACGGAGGTGAAGACAGCGGTGTAGTAGGGCGGTTCGAGCCCCGAAACGAGTGTCTGGGTCATGTGGATCACCTTCGGCCGGGGGTGGCAGCGGTGTCCAGAAGCCGAGGCCAAAGGGATCCAAGCCTTTACTCGCCACGCGGGGCCGTATCAGAACAACCCACCCTGCTCACCCACGGAACTCCGCAGTACGGGCACGGTGACAGGGGCGTCGGCGGGCGCGGGCGCGAGCTCCCACCCGCTCAGGAGGCGGGTGTCGAGCGCGAGGCAGCGCCCGTCGGCGGCGAGCAGGTGCAGGTCGGGCCCGGCGGCGGCGCACAGCCGCCCGGCGACCGTGCCGCCGTCGACGAGCTCGGCGACGGTCCCGGAGAGCGCGGGCAGCCCGTCGAGCCGGAACGCGTCCCCGTGGTCGTACGCGGCGAACTCCACCGGCTCCAGGGTCTCGGCCCACCCCGGCAGACCGACCGCGCTCCGGTACAGCGCCTCGATCTCGCGGGCGCGCACGTCGGCCCCGGGCAGCGCGTGCCGGACCTCCCGCTTGCGGGCGTACGGGATGCGGTCGGGCACCTTGAGCGCGTGCCGCAACAGCTCCTCGGTCCGCCGAGCGGCCATCAGCGGCCCCCGCCCGAGCCAGCAGAACGCCACGGCCCCCTGCTCCAGAAGCCGAGCGGGCCCGCGCGCCTCGGCGGTGATCCCCACCTTGATCATCCCGACCCCGAACCAGGCGAGGTACACGCGGTACGTGCGGGGGTCGTCGGCGATCGTGTCGGCGGCGACGGAATGAGCCCGCTCCAGCCGCGCACACTCGGCGCACCGCCCCCCGGTACTCCGCCCGGACACACCGGCACCCGCGGCACAGGGATTCCCCCGAGCCCCGACGCAGCCGCGCTCCCCCAAGGCCCGAAACCCGATGTCCTGCCCATAGGCAAGCCGCGAGACCCGACCCCCCTCCCACCGAAGCAGAGGCGCCCCGCCGTCCCACCGCATCCCGACGCACCGCCACATCCGGACACCTCCTCGAAACGCAAGAGACCCCGGACTCTCGTCCGGGGCCTCTTGTTCACTGTGCACTCGGCAGGATTCGAACCTGCAACCTTCTGATCCGTAGGCGCGTGCTGCCCCTGTGAGCAGTCCGATCGGCCCGGAAAGGCACCCGGCCAGTGAGCCTACCGGTGCGGAGTTCCGTCCACGGGTGTCCGCTGGTGTAGGCCGACGTCGATGTCAGGAACCGATGTCAGGGCACCTCTCACCGCAGGCCACTTGGCCGCCTCGGGCGGGCTTCTCGCCCCTCACCGGCGAGCACCTCGCGCAGTACGTCGGCGCCTGACGGAGCCACGACGGACCGGAGCCACTCAGCTGCGCCCCGGTCCGTCGTGCTCAGCGCTGCATCAGGGCGCTCCGGTCCAGCGTCGCGAGCACGGTGTTGACCGTCACCACGACCGCGAACACCGCCGCCCACCCGTGCCGCCCAAGGGCGTACAAGGCCAGTGCCGCCGCGCCGAAGACCAGCGCCTTCACGGCCAGCACCCCTGCCAGGGGCAGGGCTATCTCGGCCTTCGGCGAGGCGAACAGCCCCCAGAGGACCGCCGCCGTCAGCGGAGCGCCGACGGCGGCGAGCAGCCGCAGCGCCGTGTTCTCCGAGCACTGCCATCCCCACCAGGCGAGCAGCGCCAGAGCGGCCAGTTCCAGGAGGAACGCCAGTCCCTCGTTGACCCAGTGCAGGGGGCCGGGCAGTGTCATGCGGGCGCCGTCCTTCGTCTCGGATGCGAAGGGGCCATGATCACAGAATCAGGTGAACGGGTGACGTCCTCCGGTCGCCCGCGACCGGGCTGGGCTCAGCGAGCAATCCGTGTCACCTGCTGATGCCAGAAGCCCCCCGGGATGATCCCGGGGGGCTTCTGAACTGTGTGCACTCGGCAGGATTCGAACCTGCAACCTTCTGATCCGTAGCTCTAGCCGGAACGGTCAGTGATGGCCATTCCGGCCGCTACGGGGCCCGGAAGGGACGCTACCGGACGGGGGCGGTTACTAGGGTTGCGGTACCTGGCTGCTGTACCGCACGCTCCAACGGGGGTGACCATGGAACGGCATGTGCTGGAATCGCTGTTGGTCGGTGATGACGAGGCGTCCGTGGTAGCTCTGGCTGCCCTCCGCAGCGGCGCCCCCTACTCGGTGGAGGAGCGGGTACAACCCACTGGTGCGCATGCCGGAGTCTTCAGTCGCCGACTTCAGCGCATGCGGATGCGCGGATTCGAACCCCTTGGCCTGGAGCGAGCAGTGCAGCTCATCCGCGAACATGACCGGCCAGTGCGCGC
>NZ_DATCVQ010000263.1:0-12878 GCF_036566765.1 Streptomyces sp. | reverse complement strand
GGCGCTCGCCCAGTGGCGAACCGTGGCCGCGCTCGCCGGACGACTGAGCACGGCGGACGTCGCGGACCTCGACCCCTACGTGCGTGAACGGCTCATGGCGACATTTCGCGAGGCACGCCGACGCTGATTGCGTTTCGGTGGGACGGTGACGGCTGGCCGGTATGCCGACGGCCGGGCCGGTATGCCGGCGGGCCGTCGGAGACAGGGCTCGGGTCACACGTTTCGGGTCACACGCTGGGCGCGGTCCTGGAGATGGTCCAGCGTTCGTCCTGTGCGCCGTTGCAGGTCCACTGGATGAGCTGGCTGCCCTTGGTGGCGGCGGATCCCAGGCCCAGGCACTTGCCCGGGGGCCTGCCTGATCGGCGGTCCCGGCTTCGGGAGTGCTGACGTACTTGACCGACCCTGCCCGTGATGCCGCCGCGCCCGCTCCAGTCGGGCATACGTTGGTCGAAAGACCGATCACCAGGGGGTTCTCATGACGGGTCGGGATCAGCGGGCGCCATTCAGCGCTGACGAGCTGCAGCTGGAGGCGGGGGAGGCCGGGGAGGCGTGCACCGGCTCCACCCCGCGTACCGCGGCTGACGTCGATCGGCACGCGGCCGCGACCCGGGCCCTGACCGCGCTCGGCGAGCAGTGGAAGGCTGCGGCGGGACCGGACCGGCACCTCCTCGTCAGCTGCATGCGCCAGGGCCTCGCGCTCGCCCGGGAGTACCGCCTCGACCTCGACTGGCTCACCGAGGCCGCGTACGCGTACACCGCCGACGACGTCTGGGAACCCCTTCCCCTCCCCGACGCGGACGACGATCCGGCCACCCCCGCCGACGCGCTCGCCGAGCTCCTCGCCACGCTCGCCCGCCGCCGGCACGAAAACGGCTCCCGAACCGTCGAGCGCCTCACCGAAGTCCTCGACACCGACCTGCTGCCCGCCGAACTCGCGGGAATGGCCCTGTACTTCCGCGCGAAAGCCCACCATGACCTGGGCCAAACGGAAGCCTTCCGAGAAGACATGCAGCAAGTCGCTGCCGGCGGCGGACGGTACGCCCCGGACGCCGCCCGTGGCCTGGCCCACCTCGCACGCGCGGCCGGAGACTTCCCCGCCGCGCTCGCCACCGCCGAAACCCTCGGCCGGCCAGGCCGCGGCCACCGCGTACTCGGCGACATCCACTTCGCCCACGGCGACATGCACGCGGCCGCCGCCGCGTACGCTGCGGCACGCGCCGAGGCGGAGGACGATGGCAACCCAGGCGAGCAGGCCATTGCTCAGACACACCTCGCACTCGCCGTCGCCTTCACCGACCCCGGCCGGGCCGACGACGAGATCGCGCGGGCCGAGCAACTCCTCTCCGGCCTCGACCAGCGGGCCACGAGACTCACCGCACAGATCGCAGCACTCGTCCGCCACGCCGGCACCAGCGGCCCGGAGTTCGAGGACCGGGCCGCCGTGCTCCGAGGCGAGGTCATCGCCAGCGGCATCAGCGCCGCCGCGCACCTGCTGGGCCTTGCCGCCGTCTTCGACCACGCGGTACGCGGCGAGGTACCCGCCGCCCGCGATGTCCTCACCCGGCTAAGGGAGTTCACGCAGAACGGTGATCACGCCTACCACCTGGACATCGGCCACCACCTGGCCGGCCTCACGCCACCCGCGAACTCCACGGTGATCTGGGCCGAGGACCTGGAGACCGTACGAGCCCGCTGGCACGACCTGGTCGCCCGGCGCGCCACCACGATCCAGTACGGCCCGTCGATCACGTAACTGCCCCGCTCCCGGCCCGTGGTTCACCGGCCGCAGCGAAGGGAGCCGGACCGGGCAGAACACCAGGATGAAGCTTCATGGCAGAGTCCCCCTCCGCGCGAAGGCGGAGGGGGACGATTCACACCTCTGCTACGAGCCTAGATTCGCCACCAGCCCTGGTTGGCCCCGCCGTTGCGGTCCCACATGATGAGCTGAGTGCCCCACTCGCCGGTGCCTCCCGGGACGTCGACCACGTGTCCGGAGGTGGTGTTGACGATGGGGTGGCCCCAGCCGCCTCCCTCGAAGACCTGGTTCCACTTGCTGTTGCAGTGCCAGAGGATCAGCTTGGCGGCCCAGTCGCGTGTCGTCGTGCCGGTCCAGGCACAGAACAGGTCGTCAGCGGCGCTTGGCGCGGCGCCGATCAGCCGCCGGGCGTTAGGGCGGCAAGACCCTTTCCTCAGGCGGGACCACTCGGCGGCGGCACCGTCCAGAGCATTTCTTTGCGGAGGCGATGAACGGAACCCCTCCCGCCATCCGTATGAAAGGCCGTGCGTCCCCCAGGTCGCCCTCTCGGCGATCGCAGTCCGTACCCCACCGCAGGAGGCAGAGCGTTGAGTCACAGGCGAATACCCAAGCGGAAGGCCATTCTCGCAGGGGCCGGGGCGGTGGGCATCGCCGCTGCGGCGATCCTGCTGCCGCAGGCCAATGCCTCGCAGGACCGTGAGGGGGAGAAGTCTGGCTCGCCGAGAAAGATGAGCGCCGCTTCGGCCGCGGAACTCCTTCCGCAGATCGGCAAGCAGCTCGGTGACTCCTACGGCGGCGCGTACTACGACGCGAAGAAGCAGCAGCTCGTCGTCAACGTCGTCGGCGACAACAGCAAGGCCGACATCAAGGTCAAGAAGGCCGGCGTCGTTGCGCGCAGCGTGCAGAACAGCCTCTCGGCACTCACCTCCGCGATGAACTCCCTGAGCGACAAGGCACCCGTCCCTGGCACTGCCTGGGCCGTCGACCCGAGGACGAACAAGATCCTGGTCACCGCCGACCGCACGGTCACCGGTGAGCGTTGGGACAAGGTCGAGACCGCGGTCCGCTCGCTGGGCGACGGCGTCGCCCGCATCCAGAAGTCCAAGGGCGAGTTCAAGCCCTTCGTCGAGGGCGGCGACGCCATCTTCGCCGGCGGCTCGCGCTGCTCGCTGGGCTTCAACGTCACCACCCAGGACGGTCAGCCCGGCTTCCTCACGGCAGGACACTGCGGCGTCGCAGCCGAGCAGTGGTCGGACCAGGAGGGCGGCCAGCCGATCGCAACCGTGCAGGAAGCCGTCTTCCCCGGCGAGGGCGACTTCGCACTCGTGACGTACGACGACCCGAACACTCAGGCCGCGAGCACTGTGAACATCGGAGACGGCCGGACCGTGGAGATCAAGCAGGCGGCCGATGCGGCGGTCGGCCAGCAGGTGTTCCGCATGGGCAGCACGACCGGTCTGCGGGGCGGGCAGGTGACTGGCCTCAACGCCACCGTGAACTACCCCGAGGGCCCGGTCTCGGGACTCATCCAGACCGACGTCTGCGCGGAGCCCGGTGACAGTGGCGGCGCCCTGTTCACCCGGGAGGGGAACGCCGTCGGCCTCACCTCGGGTGGCAGCGGCGACTGCACCTCGGGCGGAGAGACGTTCTTCCAGCCGGTGACCACCGCCCTGGACGCCGTCGGCGCCCAGATCGGCGCGGGCGGTGCCGGTGACGGCGGCGCGGACGATGGCGGTGCTGGTGACGGCGGCGCAGACAATGGCGGTGCCGGTGACGGCGGCGCAGACGATGGCGGCGTGGGCGACGCTGACAACGGCGGTGCCGACAGCGGCGGCATCAAGGAAGACGGCTACGGGAACGGCACCGGCTGACGGCTCCGAAGGTAGGCGGGAGGCGGCCCTGGACCGACAGATGTCCAGGGCCGCAGCCGTGTCCCGGGCCTCGATCGGTGCGCGCGGCGCACTGCGATCACCCGCTGCCGGGTTCGTCGCAGCCGATCCCGCCGCCGCGACCTGTACCGACCCGAGCAGAACACTGCTTCCGCCGCCATCGACACCGGCAGCGGATCATCGCACTCCCGACAGTAACGCCATTTAGTCTGTCCGTTATGATCCGATCTGGTCACAGCAGTGGCTGCCGGACGCCGAGATGGCGGAGGTCGGCAGGAGACCCCCGCACCGGCCGGATTGAGTCGAGGAGCCGATGCAGCGACGGCACGCGATCTCCCCAGAGAAGCGGTACGAGCAGCTGGTCGCGCAGTTCGCGGAGCTGGACGGGGTGACCGTCCCTGGCGGCGAGCCGGGACGGGAGGGAAAGTTCGGCGCTGCCGCGCTCAAGGTCGGCGGGAAGATCTTCGCGATGCTCGCGCAGAGCCGTCTGGTGGTGAAGCTCCCGCGGGCCCGGGTCGACGAGCTGGTGGACGCCGGTGAGGGCGAGCGCTTCGACCCGGGGCACGGGCGGGTCATGCGCGAGTGGCTCAGCCTGGACCCCGGCTCGGAGCTCGGCTGGGACGGACTGGCTCGTGAGGCCCTGGACTTCGTCAACCCTGCCCGCTGAGTCGCACAAGGACGGCTCCCGACACCGACCGGCGGCGGACGCCCGCCGCGCTGCCCCAGCCGCGGGCATCCGATGACCGGCTCGTCCTGGCCGTGGATGTGAGCAACTGGCTGCGGTCCGATGCCGAGTGCAGTGCGCATCGGCTGATCTGCCACGGTCATGGACATAACTGATCGACAGCCTGCGGGTGATGGAGTTAGCTGGTCGGCATGCTGGAACTGCGTACCGATCGTCTGCTGCTCCGCCGCTGGCGGGAGTCCGACCTCGAACCTTGGGCGGCGATGAACGCCGATCCCGAGGTCCGCGAACACCTCGGGGAACTGCTGACGCGGGAGCAGAGCGATGCCGTAGTGGCACGGATGCAGGCCGAGTTCGACGAGCGGGGTTTCGGGTGGTGGGCGCTCGAAGCACGGGAGACCGGTGAGTTCGTCGGCCGCGTCGGCCTGGACGAGATCGACGAGGACATGCCGTTCTCCGGGGTGGACGTCGGGTGGCGTTTGACGCGCTCGGCGTGGGGTCACGGGTACGCCACCGAGGGCGCCCTGGCCTGCCTGGCCTTTGGCTTTGAAACCCTCGGGCTGCCGGAGATCATCGCGTCGACGACCGTCCGCAATCTTCGTTCCCAGGCGGTGATGCGCCGGATCGGCATGACCCGGGATCCGGCCGACGACTTCGAGGATCCCAGCGTGCCCGAAGGGCCGCTGCGCCGGTGTGTGCTGTACCGGATGCCCCGCCGACAGGCCCACGGCCGGCCCTGATACGCGATTCCTGCTCCCCGCCGTCCCGTACAGATCCGTCGCTCATGAGCGGCCGCGCGCCGGCGGCGTTGGGGTCCCCCTTACGGGATGCGGGGTCCTCGTTCATCCCTGTGCATGATCATCGGCGTGTTCCGACCGGCCTACGGTGAGGTCAACTCCCCTCGTTCCAGCTACAGATGAGGCCATCACACCATGTCGCACCGCAGGACTGCCACCGCTTCCGCGCTCGTCGCCGCTGCTCTGCTCGTTCCTGCCGCTGCTCCCGCCTCGGCGGCCGCGCCGGCGTCGGGTGTCGGTGTCGATCGAGGCGCGCTTCAGCAGGCCTTGGATGCCACTGTTGCCGCGGGTGTGCCGGGAGCCGTGGTCGAGGTGCGGGACGGGCGTGGGGTGTGGCGGGGGAGCAGTGGGGTGGCCGATGTGGGTCGTGGGCGTGCGGCGCACGCGGGGGACCGGTTTCGGGCCGGGAGTGTGACCAAGAGTTTCGTGGCCACCATCGTGCTACAGCTGGTGGCCGAGGGGCAGATCGGGCTCGATGACTCCGTCGAGCAGCGCCTTCCCGGCCTGCTCCCCGATGGCGATCGCGTCACCGTGCGGCAGCTGCTCCAGCACACCAGCGGGCTGGCCAACTACACCGACGTGCTGCTGAAGAAGCCCGACCCGGTACGGGACGCGCAGAGGGCCACGTACACACCCCGCGAGCTCATCGCGCTCGTCGCCGACGCGCAGAACAGGCCCGCCCCCGGCACGGTCTGGGAGTACTCCAACACCAACTACGTCGTCCTCGGGCTGCTCGTCGAGCAGGTCACCGGGCGGTCCCTCGCGCGGGAGATCGACCACCGCATCGTGCGGCCCCTGCACTTGAAGGGCACGTCCTTCCCGACCACCCCGCGCGTCGCGGGTCCGCATCTGCACGGTTACGAGTGGCTCGACGGGCGGGGACCGGGCGCTGCGCCCACCGATCTCACCGTGTTCAGCCCCGCCGCGTACTGGGCCGCAGGGGCGCTCATCTCCACCGCGCACGACCTGAACACCTTCTACGAGGCGCTGTTCGACGGCCGGCTGCTGCCGTCCGGTCTGGTGAAGGAGATGCGCGACATGCACCCCATGAACCCCCAGCGGCCGGGGCGCTTCTACGGTCTGGGGCTGGAGAGCAACAGCAACACGTGCCGGTCCGGCGGGCCGGTGGTCGGGCACACGGGAGAGGTCGTGGGATACCAGACCTTCAGCTTCACCTCCGCGGACGGCGAGCGGCAGGTCACGCTGTCCGTCAACACCGGCCTGACCATGCCTGACGAAGCGGCGGCAGCGGCCGCGAAGGTGCTCTCCACCGCTCTGTGCCCCGCCCTCGGTGCGTGACCCCGCCCAGGTTGAGCAGGACCACTCCCGCGATGACCAGCACGATGCCGGCCGCCTTCGCCTCCGTCACGGACTCTCCCATGAACAGCACCCCGAGTGCCGCGACGGACGCCGTTCCGACGCCCGACCGGATGGCGTAGGCGCTGCCCACCGACATGGACTTCAGCGCCAGGGCGAACAGGTAGAAGGAGAAAAAAGGGGCTGAGGGGTGAACCCGGCCCGTGCTTGTATGGGCGCCATGCTGTCCACTGATCGCTTACTGGCCTTCGCGGCCATGTCGTTCCTGCTGATCGTGATCCCCGGGCCCAGCGTGCTGTTCGTGATCGGGCGGGCGCTGGCGCAGGGGCGCCGCGCTGCGTTGACCACGGTCGTGGGGAACACGTTGGGCGCTTATGTGCTCATCGTGGCCGTGGCTCTCGGGGTCGGGTCGATCGTGGAACGCTCGGTCCTCGTCTTCACGGTGCTGAAACTCGCCGGTGCCGCCTACTTGGTGTATCTGGGGGTCAAGGCGTGGCGTGAACGCGGCTCGTTGCAGGCCGCGTTCACCGGCGACAAGGCCCCGCAGGGCGGCTTGCGCACGCTTTGGGAGGGGTTCGCCGTCGGTGTGGCCAACCCCAAGACCATCGTGTTCTTCGCCGCCGTGCTGCCGCAGTTCGTCGACCGCGCCCAAGGGCACGTCGCGGTTCAGATGCTGCTGCTCGGCCTGGTCTTCAACGTCATCGCAGTAGCCTGCGACAGCGTGTGGGGACTGGCCGCGGCAACCGGCCGGGACTGGTTCGCCCGTTCACCTCAGCGGCTCTCCGTGGTCGGAGGAGCCGGCGGGCTCACGATGATCGGCCTTGGCGTCACCATCGCCGTGACGGGACGCAAGGACTGAGCCCGCATCAGACAGCCGGCTGCTCCCTCGCTCGCACGCTCGCCGCGGTGGCCGAAGACGCGCCCTGTCCTGGAAGGGCGGCCTGCGGAATCGTTGGGGCATGACGTCCGACACCCCCAGCCCTGTTCGAGCTCTGGCGTTCGACCGGGCCGCGCGCGCGTACGCCGTGCACCGGCCGCGGTACCCCGCGGCAGTGTTCGAGACCGTGGAGGAGTTCAGCGGGCAGCGGCTGGCCGGGGCCCGGGTGGCCGACGTGGGCACCGGGACCGGGATCGCCGCTCGGGGTCTGCGGGAGCGCGGGGCCCGGGTGGTGGGCGTAGAGCCTGGTGCGGGGATGTCGGCGCAGTTCCGCAGCGAGCTGCCCGGGATCCCGCTGGTACGTGGGGACGGCAACCGGCTGCCGCTGGCAGACGGCTCGTTCGACCTTGTCACGTACGCCCAGTCCTGGCACTGGACCGACCCCGCACGCGCTGTCCCGTCCGCCCTGAGGGTTCTACGTCCCGGGGGCGCGCTCGCGTTGTGGTGGAACGACCCGGACCTGTCCGTTCCATGGGCGGCCGATCAGCGGGACAGGATCGAGGGGAGGTTGGGGCCCGGATGCTACGTCTCCAACGTGGACACGCCGGCCGGGCTGTCCTGGAGGACCCGTACGTTGCGCTGGTCGCGTCGTGTCTCAGTCGACTTCCACCTCGCGAAGCTGGCCACCCACTCGGCGTTCATCGTGCTCGGCGAGCCCGAGACCTCGGCCTTCTTTGCGGCAGAACGGAAGCACCTCGCCCGGCACTTCCCTGACGGTGAGCTGGACGAGCCGTACGTGACATCTGTGGCGGTGGCCGTCGGCAGCGCTTGAGGCGTGTTCGGCCAGCTGCCCGAGTCGAGGTCCACGTACTCAAGGTGGGTGGCGTGGGCGAGGTCAGGGCCCTCGCAGGCGGTGATCCCATCAAACCCAGGGTCCTGGAGCGACGCACCGGCCGCGGGCATGACGCCCAAGGGCGCTGTCAGCAGTGGGCGGACCTCGCGGGACAGACCGCCGAAGCTCCCGCCCGCCCGAAGGCAGGAGTGGGAATCGACCGGGTCAGGCCGGGACGGTCAGGTCGTTCCGGGCCACCGAGACGATCACGTCGCGCAGCTTCTCGACGTACAGGCGCATGTTCTTGTAGGCGATGTCGGTGTCCGGGTAGCGGCTCGCGAGGTGCAGGCCCTCGTCGAGCCTGTTGATCCATGCGCACACCTGGTCGCCGTACGACACCCTGAGCAGGCCGTACGCCTTCTGGTCGGTCCACTGCCCGGATCCGGGGATGCCCCGGGCGTCGACGAAGGAGACGATCGAGTACAGGTCCGGGGACGTGGGGCGGAAGTCCGAACCGAGCAGACGGAGTACCCGGGCGATGGGCGTCCGGGCCAGCGACCTGTTGGCCCGCAGCGCGGCCCGCACCATCTCCAGGACCGTTCGGAAATCCGCTGCCTGCGTTGTCGGGATCTCGATGGGCGCGCCGCCGACGTACCACCCCACGGAGTCCATCCATTGAGACTTCACCCTGGTGTGGAACGGCACGACCGTGCGGTAGACGGGTTGCCCGCCGATCTCGTGGACGACAAGGCTCGTGGCGGCAAGGATGCCGGCCATGCTCCCGCCGAAAGGCCGACAGTACGACTCGAACGCGGCGGCCTCGTCGGCGCCGACGAGCATCTCCTCCATGAGTTTCTGGCGCGGCAGCGCCCCGCCGGGCTCCAGGCCGAGATCGACGGGGAAGCCAGGCAGCTTCCCGTCGCACCGGTTGATGAACTCCCGCCAGCGAGCGATGATCTCGTGCGTCTCGTCGATCTGGTCCGCGTTCGACCGCTCGATCTCGCAGAAGTCGACGTAACTGCTGACCGCTTGCTGTTCCAGGGCGCGGCCCTCGATCCCCGCCGTGTAGAACTCGTGGATCTCGGCGGGAACGCGCTGGGCGGAGTAGGAGTCGATGTTGCTGTGGTCGAAGGCCATGTACACGCTCGTGCAGTCGTCCCGGACGACTGCCGCGTAGAGGAAGTTCGGCCAGCGCAGCGCGTCGGCCGTGACGTCGAAGCGGGCCTGGAGGTGCTGCGCCAGCTCTGTCGCGTCGGGGAAGTCGCCGACGACTTCGCGATGCAGGGCCACGGCCTGGGCGTCGAGCGTGAACCGGCGCATGGTGTCGCCGTCCCAACGGAAGCCGCTGCGCAGCGTCTCGTGCCGGAGCGTCCAGCTCCGCAAGGCGTCCTGCAGTACGTCGAGATCGACCGTGCCCGGGAGGTCGAATGCCACGCCGATCCAGGTCGGGACGGTCAGGCCGTCCTCGCGCACGGATCGGGCCGTCCTGATGTGCGCCTCCTGGACATACGCCGGCGGCCGACGATCCTCCGGCAGGCTGGTCGCCGCCGCGACGGTCACCGGATCGAGCATCCACTCGACGAGCAGTCCCGGCCGGATCTCGCAGCGCTGGATGTCGGTCACTCGCACAGGCACGTCTCCGTTCGCACACACATTGGGCAAACGGGATGTGTTCGAAATGCCACTCCCAGCGCATGCCCGCTTCTGCCCCGCATTCCTACTGGCGGCCTAACGAAGCGGTGGATCACGAGGAAACGGCCCCGCGCCGCCGGTCTCGTCATGGTGCCGGGGCGTCTCTTCTGCTAAGAGGGCGGGGAGTTGGCCTCCACGCGCGAGGGGGGAACCGACCGCCCTCCGTGCAGTGCCGGAGTGGGCGGGGACGGTTCCCCCTCGCGCGGGACCTGTGGTGTCAGGTTCAGGCCCAGGTTCAGGCCCAGATCAGGCTCAGGCGAACAGTTCCGCGAGCATGTCGGCGTTGAGGGTGATGGGGGCGGGGCGGTGGGCCGGGGGCTGGGTGCCCGTCAGTTCGCGGACGAGGAAGTCCCAGGCGCGCTTGCGGACGTAGGCGATGTGGTCGATGAGGGTGTGTTCGGCGCCGGGGACGATGAGGAGTTCGAAGTCCTTGTCGGCGGCGACGAGCCGATCGGCGAGCCGCAGGGTGTGGTGGGGGTGGACCTGGTCGTCCATTTCGCCGTGGACGAGGAGCAGTTTGCCCGAGAGCCGGTCGGCGAGGTCGACGTTGGAGGTGCGGGCCCAGGCGTCGGGGTTGTCCGCGCCGTCGTAGGTCTCGACGAAGCCGGGGTTGAAGGTGCGGGCGTCGTGGGAGCCGGAGAGGGCGACTGCGGCCTTGTACGTGTCGGGGTGGTCGAGCATGGCCCGGGCTGCGGCGAATCCGCCTCCGGAGTGGCCGAACACGCCCACCTTCTCCAGGTCCATCCAGGGCCGGGTGTCGACGAGTTGGCGCAGTGCGGCGACGTGGTCGGCAAGACAGCCGGCGTCGGCCAGATGACCGTAGGAAGCGTCGTGGAAGGCCTTGCTGCGTCCGGGGGTGCCTCGCCCGTCCAGCGCGATCACGACGAAGCCGAGCGCTGCGAGGGGTTCGGCGTCCATGCCCATGCCGCCGGGGTCGAAGCAGGGGGCGACGCGGTTGACCTGCGGGCCGGGGTAGAGGTTGTCGACGACCGGGTAGCGGCGGGCCGGGTCGAAGCCGCGGGGCCGGTACAGCACCCCGTAGACGTCCGTCACCCCGTCGGCCGCCTTGACGCAGAACCGTTCCGGCGCCGTCCAGCCGGTCGCGGCGAGCTTGCCGATGTCGGCGCGCTCGAGCTCGACGAGCACCTGCCCGGTCCAGTCGCGGACGGTCGTGACCGGCGGGGTGTCGACGGTGGACGCGGAGTCGATGAAGTACTGCTGGTTCTGCGCCAGGGTGACGATGTGGTCGAGTTCGTCGTCCGTGACCTTCGCGAAGCCGGAGCCGTCCAGGCCGGCCCGGCACACCGTGCGCAGGTAGGGATCGGCCTCGACCAGGCCGGAGGCGGTGAAGTACACCACCCGCTCGGCCTCGTCCACGCGCAGGATCTGGCGCACCGCCCACTGTCCGGAGGTGACCTGCCCCAGCAGCTCGCCGGTGTGGAGGTCGTAGCGGTACAGGTGGCCCCATCCGTCGCGCTGCGAGTACCACAGCACCTCGTCGGCGAGCACGGCCACGATCGGCGCTTCGTACATCCACTGGTTGGGCTCGACGCGGGTCTCCCCGGTCTCGCGGAGCACCTCGGTCACCTCGCCGGTGGCGGGGTCGAGGCGGTGCAGGGTGAGGGTGCGCTGGTCGCGGGGCCGGCTGAGGTAGTACACGGCCGTGCCGTCCTCGGCCCACCACGCCCACTTGGCGGTGATCGGCGAGAACTGCGGCATGAGCAGCGGCTCGGCCTCGGCGCGGACCGTCGTGCCCTGGGCGACGTCCAGGACGACGAGTTCGGCCTGGGGCAGGTGTTCGTCGCCGGGGTAGGCGTAGCGCTGAGTGTGCAGGGCGGGAGCGCCGCCGTCGGCGGGTCGGGCCTCGACGAGGTGGGTCTGGCGGACGGCGCGCTCGTCGGTGCGGTGCGTGAGGACCTTCGTGGAGTCGGGGGAGAAGGCGAGGGCGGGCGGGAGGTGGGGCAGGCCGATCTTGCGGAGCAGGGTGGCGTTGCTCGTGCACTCCGGGCCGGAGCCGTAACCGTAGCCGGGCTCGCCGTCGGTCGTCAGCGGCCACTCGCGGCCGTCGGACAGCGAGCGCGCCCACAGGTCGTTCCCCCGCTTCGACACCGCGACCTTCCCGTCGGGCGAGGTCACCTCCAGGGGGCTGCCGGGCGGGGTGAACTCGGCCGGTTCGCAGATGTAGTCGTCCAGGCGGCAGCGCCAGTACGCGCCGAACGCGGCGAACTCCACGGCGTTGTCGGTCAGTTCGATGCCGGCGAACGGCAGGGCCTCGGGGTCGACCTGCTGCCCGCAGGCGTCGGCCAGCGCGGCGGCGAGCCGGGCGTGGTCGAAGGCCGGCTCGCGGCTGCCGGCCGCCGGGTCGACCAGTGCGAACCGCTTCCCGGCACCGTTGCTGACCGCGTACCAGAAACGGGTGCCCTGGTCGATCCACTGCGGCCTGACCTTGTCGCCGACGACGAGCTCGCCGGGGCGGGCGGGTCGGCGCAGGAGCTGCTCTGCGGCCTGGTAGTCCTCGGTGGTGCTCATTGTTCTCGTCCGTTCTCGGTGTCGGTGTTTCGGGCAGGGGGGTGCCGTGGTGGTGCCGTCACGGCAGGGGGGAGGCGTCAGGCGAGGGCATCGGTGCTCTCGCGAGCCGGGTGAGGCGCGGCGGGGTCAGCCGCGGCGGACGGTGATGTCACCGTCGTTGCTGCGGGCGGGCCTTGACGGTCCGGTCGGGCTGGTTCATGGAACCGGGGCCTGCAGGCGGCGTTGCGCCCGGCGGGCAGGGGTGTGCGCGTCCGCAGGATCCCTAGAAAGCCGGGCGGCTGGATGCGGCTAGCGCCGGGGACGCCGGCTCCGGCGCAACACCGTCGGCAGCAAACGCTAGACCAGCGCCCACCACACGTCGTCGGCTTCCCATGGCTTTGGCCGAGCCATCCCACACCCCCGGATCGAACAGTCCCCGGAGTGATCCAACCACCTCGAAGATCATTTCGACAGTGGTCAGTTCAGTTGCTGCGGGCGGTGATGTCGCCGTAGGCGGTGGTGGCG
>NZ_DATCVQ010000262.1:0-9442 GCF_036566765.1 Streptomyces sp. | reverse complement strand
GCGAGCGCCGCCGGGTCGGTGAGCATCCGCGGGCCGCGGGCGACGGTCACGCCGCGGACCGGCACGCCCGCCGGGCCGAGCTCCCGCTCGGCGATCGCGGTCATCATCTGCGTCGTCGCCGTGGAGGTGTTCGGGTTGATCAGCACGACGCCGGCCCCCGCCGCGAAGGCGGGGACCGGCTCGGAGGAAGAGGAAGGAGACCTCATGGACCTCATGCTCAGTGGACGTGCGCCGCCTTGGCGCCGGCGGTTTCGGAGATCTCGTCGCCCGGCTCCATCGGCGCGGTGACGGTGTCGTCGTCCCGGCTCCCGCCGATGTGGTTGAAGACCAGGTTGAGCAGGACGGCGGCGACGCAGCCGGTGGAGATGCCGGAGTCCAGGATGATCTTCGCGGTCTCCGGGAAGGCGTGGTAGAACTCCGGCTCCGTGATCGGGATGATGCCGACCGCGAGCGAGACGGCCACGATCAGGACGTTGTTGTCCTTCTCCAGGCCGGCCTTGACCAGGGTCTGGATGCCGCTGGCCGCGACCGAGCCGAACAGGACGACGCCCGCGCCGCCGAGCACGGGCCGCGGCACGACGGAGATCAGCGAGGCGGCCACCGGGGACAGGCCCATCAGGACCAGGAAGCCGCCGCCGCAGGCGACGACGAACCGGCTGCGGATCTTCGTCATCGCGACCAGGCCGATGTTCTGCGCGAAGGCGCTGCACATGAAGCCGTTGAACAGCGGGCTGATCGCGGAGCCGAGGGTGTCGGCGCGCAGTCCGGCCGAGATGGTCTTCTCGTCGGCCGGCCGGTCGACGATCTCGCCGAGCGCCAGCATGTCGGCGGTCGACTCGGTCATCGACACGAGCATCACGACGCACATGGAGATGATCGCGGCGAGCGCGAACTGCGGCGCGCCGAAGTGGAACGGGGTCGGGAAGCCGACGATGTCCGCCTGGGTGACCGGGCTGAAGTCGGTGACGCCGAAGGGGACGGCGATGACCGTGCCGAGGACCAGGCCGACGAGGACGGCGATCTGCTTCAGGAAGCCGCGGGTGAAGCGGCGCAGGACCAGCACCACCACGAGGGTGATCGCGGCCAGCGTCAGATAGGTGGTCGAACCGTAGTCCTCGGCCCTGGGGTTGGGCCCCTGCGCCCAGCCGAAGGCGACGGGCAGCAGCGAGACGCCGATCAGCGTGATCACCGTGCCGGTCACGACCGGCGGGAAGAAGCGGACCAGTTTCGAGAAGTAGGGGGCGGCTATGAAGCCGAGCAGTCCGGCGACGATGATCGCGCCGAAGATGATCGGCAGGGCGTCGCTCTTCTTGTCGGTGGTGTCGACGATCGCCAGCATCGGGGCGACGCCGGCGAAGGTGACGCCGTTGACGAACGGCAGCTTGGCGCCGATCTTCCAGATGCCGAGCGTCTGGAGGAAGGTGGCAAGGCCGGCGGTGAAGAGGCTGGCCCCGGTGAGGAACGTCAGCTCGGTGCCGGACAGGCCCACGGCCGCGCCGACGATGAGCGGCGGGGCCACCACGCCCGCGTACATGGCGGCCACGTGCTGGAGGCCGCTGGTGAACATCTTCAAGGGGGGCAGCGTCTCGTCGACCGGATGCTTGCTCCGGTCGTCTGGTTCGGCGTCTGCAGCATTGCGAACCTGGGGCTCAGCGGCCACGGCGGTTCCTCCGGTCGATTAAACGTCGGCGGTTGACGAGAGTGTCAGGGAGGTGGTGTGCGAGTGGTGCAGTGGTGCGCCTCACGGGTGCGACTCATGAGGTGGTGCGGTCCGCGTGACGAGGGGGAGCACGCGGTGGGTGCCCAAGGGAGAACTCACCGTCCGGGGGGCGTCGCACCGTTGGCGGTGCAAACACCCCCCGTCCGGCTGCCACGGGCCCCGCTCGGGTCCGTGGCGACCGGTCGAGGGCCGTCCCCCTCGACCGGACTCAGCCTCCGCGGCCTGCGAAGGGCCGCGGAAATCCGGGGTGGTGCGATGGTGCGGGGCGCCGTGGCCGGCCGGTCCGTACGGGCCGGCCACGGGCCGCCGGATCAGCCCTGCGCGGCGATCCGGGCGAGGCGCCGGGCCTCGGCGCGCGCGTCGCGGGCGATGGCCTCCTCGTCCGCGAAGAGCAGGCGGTTGTTCTCGACGATCTGCTTGCCGTTGACGAACGAGGCCGTCACCGGGGCCGCGGCGCCGAACACGATCGCGGAGACCGGGTCGGCGATCGAGGAGTGACCGAGGCCGTCGATCTTCCAGAGCACGAAGTCGGCGAGCTTGCCGGGCTCCAGGGAGCCGATGTTGTCGGCGCGGCCGAGCACCTGCGCGCCGCCGAAGGTGCCGAGGCGCAGCGCCTGGCGGGCGTTGAGCGCGGCCTCGCGGTGCGCGCCGAGGCGGTTGATCAGCAGCGCGTTGCGCAGCTCGGTGTGCAGCTCGCCGGACTCGTTGGACGCGGTGCCGTCGACGCCGAGGCCGACCGGGACGCCGGCCTTGAGCATGTCCGGGACGCGGGCGATGCCGGCGGCGAGGCGGGCGTTGGACGACGGGCAGTGCGCCACACCGGTCTTGGTCCGGGCGAAGGCGGCGATGTCGGAGTCGTTCATGTGGACGCAGTGCGCCATCCACACGTCCTCGCCGAGGAAGCCGGTGGACTCGAAGTAGTCCGTCGGACCCATGCCGAACAGCTCGTGGCAGAACTTCTCCTCCTCCACGGTCTCCGAGCCGTGGGTGTGCATCCGCACGCCCAGACGGCGGCCGAGCGCAGCGCCCTCCCGGAGCAGCTCGGTGGAGATGGAGAACGGGGAGCAGGGGGCCACGGCCACCTGGGTCATCGAGTCGAAGGAGGCGTCGTGGTGCTTCTTCACCGTCTCCTCGGTCGCGGCGAGCGCGCCCTCGGTGGTCTCGACGGCGAAGTCCGGCGGCAGGCCGCCGTCCTTCTCGCTGCGGTCCATGGAGCCGCGGGCGAGGGTGAAGCGGACGCCCATGTCCTTCGCGGCCCCGATGATGGCGCCGGACAGGTCGCCCGAGCCCTTCGGGTACACGTAGTGGTGGTCCATCGCGGTGGTGACGCCGCCGCGGGCCATCATCGCCAGCGAGCCCTGCGCGGCGACCCGGACCATCGACTCGTCGATCCGCGCCCACGTCGGGTAGAGGGCGACGAGCCAGTCGAACAGGTTGTGGTCGGTGGCCAGGCCGCGGGTGATCCACTGGTAGAAGTGGTGATGTGTGTTGATCAGGCCGGGCGTGACCAGATGACCGGTCGCGTCGATCCGGCGGACCACGTTCTCCAGGCCCTCGGGGGCACTGCCCGCGCCGAGGGACTCGATCCTGTTGTCGGCCACGACCAGGTATCCGGTGGCGTACTCGGTGTCGTTGGCGTCGACCGTGGCGATGGCCGCGTTCTCGATGACGATGCGCTGGGGAGCTGCCGAAGGTGCTGCCATGGCGGTGCTTCCTTCATTCCGGGAGGGTGTGACGGGCACGGCAGGACCCTAGGGGGATTTGAGTGCCGGAACCCTGTGACGGCTCCGGGTGCCGAGATGGGGAATGTCCAGGTTGCGGATGGTGGGCCCCCGCCCGGCTGCGGGCGGGGCGGGGGCGACCACTCGGCGCCGCGACTAGAGGTTGGTCGAGTCGACCGGGATCTGCGCCGTCGCGCCGTCACGCAGCACGGTGGCCTCGATGAGGCCGTACGGGCGGTCGGCGGCGTAGTAGACCTCGTTGTCGTTCTTGAGGCCGAACGGCTCCAGGTCCACCAGGAAGTGGTGCTTGTTCGGGAGCGAGAAGCGCACCTCGTCGATCTCCGAACGGTGGTTGATGATCCGCGAGGCCATCTGGTACAGCGTCTGCTGCAGGGAGAGGGAGTACGTCTCGGCGAAGGCCTGCAGCATGTGCTTCTTCGTCTCGGCGTAGGACTTCTCCCAGTTGGGCATCCGCTGCTCGTCGTCGGTCCAGTTGAACCGCCAGCGGCCCGACACCTGCGTGGCCAGGATGCGGTCGTACGCCTCCTGCAGCGTCGTGTACTTGTCCTTGATGTAGCCCCAGAACTCCGAGTTGGTGGAGTTCATGACGATCAGGTCCTTGAGGCCGGAGATGACCTCCCAGTTCTGACCGTCGTACGTGATCTGGGTGACCCGGGTCTCCTGGCCCTGACGGACGAAGGAGTGGTTCACCTCGTCGGCGCCGATGAACTTGGAGTTGGCCTCGGAGGACGCGATGCGGTCCCAGGCGTACTCCTCGATCCGGATCCGGGCCTGCTTGATGGGCTCCTGGCTGTTCACGAAGTGACGCGCCAGGTGGATGCCGAACTGCTCGGCCGACTCGATCCCGTACTCCTTGGCGAAGGCGTACACGGTGTTCTTGGTCGTGTCGGTGGGCAGGCAGTTGGCGTTGGAGCCGTTGAGGTGGACGTCGTCGAGGTCGCCGGAGAGGGCGACGGAGACGTTCAGGTCCTTGATGTGGTGGGTAGAGCCGTCCCGCGTGATCTTTACGACCCGGTTCTCAGCCTTGCCGTACTGGTTCTGTCCCAGAATGGTGGGCATGTCTGCTAGCTCCCTCGGTAAACGGAGTAGCCGAACGGGTTGAGCAGCAGCGGTACGTGGTAATGCTCGCCCGGCTTGACGGCGAACGTGATCGCCACCTCCGGGAAGAACGCACCGCTGTCCCGATTCGCGGGGGCGTCCTGCTGCGCCTCGGCTTGCTTTTCTTGCTTGCTCAGGAAGTACGCCTCGGTCTCGAAGTCGAGACGTACGTGGGTGGTGCCCTCCGGCAGCGCCGGCAGGTCCTTGCACCGCCCGTCGGCATCGGTGGCGGAGCCGCCGAGCGCCTTCCACTCCGCGCCGGAGCCCGAGCGGGCCGACAGGGAGATCGCGACGCCCTCGGCGGGGCGCCCGATGCTGGTGTCCAGGATGTGCGTGGACACCGAGGCGGTGGTTGCCGTGCTCATCAGTTCTCTTCCTCTACGAGACGGGTCAGCCGGATCCGGTTGATCTTGCCCAGCTCGGTGCGGACGATCTCCCGCTCCTGCTCGGGCGAGTTCTCGATCCGGTCCCGGACCGCGTCGCGCATCTCCTCACCGGACTTGCCGGTGGCGCAGATCAGGAAGACGTGGCCGAACTTGTCCTGGTAGGCCAGGTTGAGTTCGAGCATCTCGGCCTTGAGCTGTTCGGAGGCCCCGGCCATCCCGCTCTGCTCGCGGGAGGAGGTCGGGTCCCCGGCCTTCGGACGACCGATCGGCGGGTGGCCCGCCATCGCGTCGGCCAGATCCTCGGCGGTCAGTTCGGCCATGGCGGCGTCGCTGGCGAGGAAGAGGGCTTCGGCGGTGGCGTACGGGCGCTGGGCGAGAAGCTTGCTCCCCCATGCCGAGCTGGAGCACACCTCGTGGAGGGCTGCGACAGCGTCGCTGTCCGCCGAGGTGTTGAACCGGGTGAGACCCGGAGTCGTACCTGAAGTCACGGGAAGCCTCCGTGGCTGTTTTTCGCTGTGCGTCGGACGGGCTGCGGATAGCTAACGCCCTCCGCAACACCACGTCAACACTTTGTTGAAAACTCGGCCACACAAAAGCCGTCGTCCCGACATCTGGACGACGGCTCGTGCCGGAACATGATCAACTAGTCGCCCTTGGGGGCCTTTTCCCTGTTCAGGGCGGTCTCCCTGTTGAGGTAGTTGTACACCGTGAAGCGGCTGACTCCCAGGGCGCCGGCCACCGTCTCCACGCCGTGCCGCACCGAGAAGGCACCCCGTGCCTCCAGGATCCGCACGACCTCCTGCTTGGTCTTGCGGTCGAGCTGGGACAGCGGCATCCCGTGCCGCCGCTCCATGGCGGCCAGAATGTGATCCAGCGAATCGGACAGTTGCGGGAGCCGTACCGCGAGGACGTCCTCGCCCTCCCAGGACAGCACGACGTCGTCCTGCCCGGCCTGCTCGGGGCCCAGTATCTCCGCGCCCATGGCGTCGACCAGCGGCTTCACGGCCGCGACCAGCGGGTGCTCGGTCACTTCTCGCCCTCCCCGATCACGTTGACCTGGAGGGAGACCCGGGTGGCGCCGGCCGCCAGCGACTTGCGCAGCAGCGCGTCGACGGCGGTCAGCACCTCGTCGGCGCCCCCTTCCGCGGTGTTGCCGAAGGGGCCGACGTCGACCGCGTCCAGTTCGGCCGACTGGATGACTTCCCGGGCCACGACCGCATGCGCCGGCGCCTCGTCCAGGTCGAACGGCTCGGTCGTGAACTCCACTCTCAAACGCACCATGGCCCCACGCTACTGGCCGGGTGGCTGAAAACGGCAGCCGCCCGCGTCAGGCCGTGGCCAGAGCAGTGGTCGGCGAGACCCGGGCCGCGCGCATCGCCGGGTACAGCCCCGCCACCGCCCCGATCACCAGAGTGCCCAGCGCCGCGCCCACGACGGCCGTCGCCGGCAGCGCCACCGGCCAGCCGCGATGCTCCGCGTACCCGGTGGTGATGACCAGGCCGAGCAGCGCACCGCCGCAGCCCCCGAGCCCGGACAGCACCAGCGACTCGGTGAAGAACTGGTTGCGCACCTGGCCCCGGGTGGCGCCCAGAGCCCTGCGCAGCCCGATCTCGCCGCGCCGCTCCAGGACCGCGATGACCATGGTGTTGGCCACGCCGATCCCGCCGACCAGCAGGGCCACGGCCCCGATGCCGAGCAGCAGCCCGGTGAACGCCTCGTCCGCGGCCAGCTTGGCCGCGAGCGCGTCCGAGGGCCGGTCGACCCGTACCGCGTCCGGCTGCTCCGGATTGACCGTACGGGCCAGGACCGCGCGCACGTCGGCCACCGCGTGCTCCTCGGCGCGCAGGTAGAGCGCGGTCGGGCGGCCGTCGAACTCCAGGTTCCGCTGCGCGGCCTCGAAGCCGACCAGGACCGAGCTGTTCAGCTCCGGCGCGAGGACGGCCGGCTCCAGGACGCCGACGACGGTGAACTGCTTGCCGCCGACCAGGATCTGGAAGCCCGGCTCGGGCCGGACCACGCCCAGCCTGCGGGCCGCGGCGGAGCCGAGCACGACCGCCGGGTACCGGCCGGTGGCCCGGTTGAGCCAGGCCCCCTGAGCGGTGCGCACGCCCAGGGTGGCGAGCAGGTCGGGCTGCACCGCCACCACCTCCAGGGCGTTGGTCTCCTCCTTCGGGATCAGCTCGGAGCGGTAGACCTTGACGTCGATCGAGGCCACCGCGCTGGCCTCGGTGACCGGCGGGACGCGCCGGACCATGCCGGTGACCTGCGGGGGCAGCGCGGTCCTGCCGCCGGTCAGGGACTCCCCCGCCTCGACGCGCAGCAGGTTGGTGCCGAGCGTGTCCAAGGTGGCCTGGAGCTCGGCCCGGCTGGAGGTGGAGATGCCCATGACGGCCACCATGGCGGCGATGCCGATGGAGATCCCGGCGGCGGACAGCACCGCCCGCATCGGCTTGGCCCGCAGGCCGGACAGGCTCAGCCGCAGCACGTCGAGCGGCCGGAGCCGGGCGGGCCGGAGCGGCGGGAGGGACGAGCTCATCGGGTGTCCTCCTCGGGTGCCGCGGCTGTGGGACTCCCGTCCGGATGCGGGGGACGGCCGCCGCCTGGGGGTGTGCGACGGCCGCCGGTCTGGGGTGCGGGCCGGGCGCCGGTCGGAGGCGACGCGTCCGCGCCGTCGTCCGCGACCACGGCGCCGTCCCGCATCGTGACCCGGCGCGGGAGCCGGGCCGCGAGGTCCGTGTCGTGGGTGATCACCACGACGGTCGTGCCGTCCGCGTTCAGCTCCCGCAGCAGCTCGACCACGCTCGCCCCGGACGCCGTGTCGAGCGAGCCGGTGGGCTCGTCGGCGAGCAGCAGGCTCGGCCGGCCGGCCACCGCGCGGGCCAGGGCGACCCGCTGGCGCTCGCCGCCGGACAGCTCGTGCGGGCGGTGCGTCAGCCGGTGGCCGAGTCCGACCCGCCGCAGGCTCTCGGTGGCGGCGGCGATCCTGGCCCGCCGGGAGAGCCCGGTGTAGAGCAGGCCCTCCGCCACGTTGCCGACCGCGCTCACCCCGGGGGTGAGGAAGAACTGCTGGAAGACGAAGCCGATGTGCTCGGCCCGCAGCGTGGACAGCTCCCGGTCGGAGAGCCGGTCCACGTCGTAGCCCGCGATCCGCACCCGCCCGGCGGACGGTCGGTCCAGGGTGCCGATCAGGTTCAGGAGTGTGGACTTGCCCGAGCCGGAGGGGCCCACGACGGCGAGCAGCTCGCCCGGCCGGACGCGCAGCGAGACCTCGCGGACGGCGTGCACGGGCGGGTTGCCCGGATAGCTGCGGGTCACGCCCGCGAGCTCGATCACGAGGCGGTCGGCCGCGACGGCCGCGTCCGCCCCGGTGGCCGCCTCGGCGGTCACCTCACCGATGACGTTCACAGCGCCGGAATCCCCACCTTGAGTCCCTCGGTGACGCCCGTCCCGGACACCTCGACCCGGCCGCCGCTGAACAACCCGGTGGTGACCGGAAGGAGGCGGGTGGCGCCGTCGGCCGCGACGACCTGGACTCCGTGCCCGCCTTCCCGCAGGGCGAGCAGCGCGGAGACGGGCACGGAGAGCACCCCGCGCCGCCGTTCGCTCTCGGTCTGGACGCGCACGGGTGCGTAGGTGAGCGCGCCGGCGGGCTTCTGGTCGAGCAGGGCGATGCGCACGGTCACGGTCCGGTCGCCGCCCTTCTTGTCGCCGTCGTCCTTCTCGTCGTCCCCGCCGTCGCCGCCTCCGCCGACGACCGTGCCGACGGTGGTGACCTTGCCCGGAACGGGCGCGTCGCGGCCGGGCAGCAGCACCCCGACCTTCTTGCCCACGGGCAGCAGCTGCTGCTGCGACATGGTGGCTTTGACCGTCACCGAGCGTTCGGCGCTGGTGGTGGCCAGGACCGGGCTGCCGCTCTGCGCCTCGACGCCGGGCTTCCTGTCCGGCGCCCCGGCCCGTACCGCCTGCGGTGCGAACAGCACCCGGCCCAGCTCCAGCTCCCCGGTCTTCTTCAGCCCGAGGTCCTTCTGCCAACGCTTGATCGCGGCGGCCGTGCGCTCCGTGAACTCCTCGTCGACCGTGAAGCCGGTGTAGCCGAGGGCGGCGAGGTTCCGTTCCAGCTCCTTCACGTCGCCGCCGTCGGTCATGTCCTCCTTGAAGGGCCGGTACGCGGGGACGTCGCCGTACAGCAGGAGCACGGGTTTCTCGTCCAGGCGGTACAGGACCTCGCCCCGGGCGACCTCGGTCCCCGGTGCGGCGACCCAGGTCACCGTCCCGGTGAGCCGGTTCGGCAGGAAGACCTCGTCGCCGTACTGGAGCGTGCCGTCGAGGGTGTCCGAGGCGGTGAGGTCGCCGCGGGTGATCGGGGCGGTGGCGGGGGGCTGCGTCCGGTCGCCCGGCGTCTCCTCCCCGCCCCGGTCGGTCAGCACCACCGCACCGGCCGCGGCGACGGCGGCGACGGCCACGGCCGACGCGAGGAGCGCACGGGTACGGCGCGG
>NZ_DATCVQ010000261.1:0-5450 GCF_036566765.1 Streptomyces sp. | reverse complement strand
GGCGCCCCGGCGGAGCAGGTCGGCGCGGATGCGGCGGCCGGAGCGGCGCGAGGCGGCGGCGGGCGGCATGAGCAGGACGGCGGTGCCGCCGGGGCGCAGCCGGGCCAGGGCGTGCTGGACCCAGGCCAGTTCGGACTCGGTGCGGGCCGGGAAGCCGTACTCCCAGCGCGGGTCGTAGGCGAGTTCGTCGTGGCCCCAGTTGCGCTCGTTGAACGGCGGGTGGCAGAGCACTGCGTCGGCGGCGAGCTGCGGGAAGGCGTCGGCGCGCAGGCTGTCGCCGGGGCGGACGCGGACCTCGGCGCCGTCGGCGAGGGCGAGCCGGAGCGCGGTGAGGGCGGCGAGGTCGGGGTCGGCGTCCTGGCCGTACAGGGCGGTGGCCCGGTCGACGGCGCGGAGCAGGGCGCCGGTGCCGGAGGCCGGGTCGAGCACGGTCCCGGGGGTGCGCGCGCCGGCGCCGGAACCGGTGGCGAGGGCGGCCATCAGGGCGGCCGGGCCGGGCGGGGTGAGGGTGTACTGGCGCGGGTTGGCGTCGAGGTGGCGGCCGAGCAGGAACTCGAAGGCCTGGCGGGCGCCGATCTCCGAGGCGAGGTCGACGACGGCGCGCAACAGGGGTGCGGCGCCGGCAAGTTCGGCCGGGGCGGGGGTGCGGACGGCGCGCTCGAGCCCGTAACGGGCGGTCAGGACCTCTTCCAGGGCGACGGGCAGAAGACCGACGAAGCGCTCGTCGGAGACGGCGGCGAGGCCGGGCCAGGCGGCGGGCCGGTCGTGCACGAGCAGGAGGACGCCGCCGGACTGGACGAGGGCGGTCACGGCGCCCTCGGGGCGGCCGGCGATCTGCTGCCAGACCCGCTCGCGCAGCGGGACCTCGGCGAGCTTGCCCTGGGCGCGCAGCCAGGACTCGACGTCGGCGAGGGCGAAGGAGGGGCTGGTCTCCGTGCCGCCGACGGGCTTGGGGAAGTCGGCGTGGCGACGGCGCCAGTTGCTCACGGCGGCCCGTCCGACCCCTGCCAGCCGGGCGATCCCGGCCGCGGTCACCTCTGTTGCGCTCTCCGGCACCTGGCTGACTCCCTTCACGCCCTGCTCCGTCCATCCGCTGTGACCCCGATCTTACCGATGAACGCAACAGACACCACTTCACAGTGTGAGCCGACCTGAATTTCGTGAACCGTGTTGACTCGGTTCACAGCCTCTGTTGTTATTGATCCATCGCTCCACGGGACTCCGTGAGAGCCGGTCGCACTCCGCGTCCCGTCCCATGTCCCATGTCCAGGAGGGCATTTCCATGTCGCACGACACGCACCAGACGTACGCCGGCCAGGGCCCCCAGTCCCCCACGCCCCGGGCCTTCCGCAACGGGCTCGGCACCGCCGCGCTGATCCTCGGCGTCATCGGCGCGATCTCCGGCCTGATCCCGTTCCTCTTCGTCCTGGCCGGCATCCTCGGCCTGATCGCCCTGATCCTGGGCCTGTCGGCCCGCGGCCGGGTCAAGCGCGGCGAGGCCAGCAACAAGGGTGTGGCGACGACGGGCGCGGTCCTCGGCCTGGTGGCGCTGATCCTCTCCGTGGTCGGCGCGGTCATCACGTTCACGGCCGTCAGCGACGCGGTGGACGAGATCGACAAGTCGATCCAGGAGTCCGCCCCGAAGAAGCCCTCCGCCGGCAAGGGCGGCGCGGCCAAGGGAAAGGGCGGTCTGGCCGCCGGTGACGGCTCCGTCTACGACGACAAGCTGAAGGTCACCGTCTCCGGCCCGACGGCGTACAAGCCGAGCGAGTTCGCGGCCGGGCACACCGAGGGCAACAAGGCGTACCAGGTCACCGTGGTCATCGAGAACGGCGGTACGAAGAAGTTCGACGCCGCGCTGGTCACCCTGGACGCCCGCGCCGGCAAGGACGGCGTCGCCGCCGAGCAGATCTTCGACGAGAAGGTCGGCACCGGCTTCACCGGCTCGATCCTGCCCGGCAAGAAGTCCACGGTCGTCTTCGCCTTCGACGCCCCCGCCGACGCCAAGAACCTCACCGTCGAGGTCAGCCCCGGCCTGGAGCACGAGGCCGCCCAGTGGGAGCTGAAGCTCTGACCCGCGCCCAGCGCTCCCCCGGCCCGTAACCCCCCGTACGCGCCCGCCCCACCACCCGGAGAGACCGCATGACCGCCCTCGGCCGCCGCCGCACGTCCCCCCGCCGTCGCGCCGCCCTCGCCGCTCTCCTCGGCACCGCCGTCGCGCTCGGGGGGACGGCCTGCGGGCCCTTCGACGAGGAGGGGTCGGGCCCCTTCAAGGGCCTGACCGGCCCTCAGATAGCAAGCAAGTCGATCGCGGCCACCAGGACCGCCGAGTCGCTGACGCTCGACATGGCCACCATGTCCGCCGACGGCCCGGTGAGGGCCTACCTGGCGATCGACCGGCAGGGCCGCTGCGCCGGCACGGTGACGCTCGGCGTCACCGGCACCGCGGAGCTGATCAAGACGGCCGACTCCGCGTACATGCGCTTCGACGAGGCCTTCCTGCGCGAGCAGGGCAAGGGCGAGCCGGCCGAGAAGCAGGCGGCCGCCCTGAAGACGCTCAAGGACGGCAAGGGCAAGTGGGCCGAGACCGATGCCTCGGACCCCAGGGCCAAGGACAGCCTGGAGCTCTGCGACCTGAACGCCAGGCTCGCCGCGTTCGAGAAGGGCCTCGACCTCGACCTCGACTTCGCCGGCGCCGACGCCGGCGAGGTGACGACCGTGAACGGCAAGCAGGCGCTGATGCTCACCGAGGGCAGGGGCGCGCGGACCACCACGCTGTACGTGGCCGCCGAGGGCGCCCCGTACCTGCTGAAGGTCGTCGCCAAGGGCGGTGAGGAGCCCGGGACGTACACCTTCTCCTCGTACGACAGGCCGGTCCCGGCGCGTGAGCCGGCGGCGAAGGACGTCGTCGATCCGAAGGACTGAGCGGGCATGCGAACGGGCCGGGAGGGCCGCCGGAGGGGGGCGGCTCACCCGGCCCGTTCGCGCACGTAAGACCTACGGACCCGGCGCGGCAGCGGCTCAGAGCGTGTGGCGGACCCAGATGTTGGGCTCGACGTACACCGCGTACCCGCGCGAGGCCTCGCAGTGCACCGGAACCAGCGCGCCCTCGACCTCGACCGGCCCGTCCGTGTCGAACGGCAGCCCGGTCCAGGCACGCCACTGCTCCACGGAGCCGGGCACGGTCATGGAGGCCGGGGCCACCTTCTCGACCGCACCGCCGGCCCGGACGTGCACCCGGAGCCAGGGGTCGTGCGGGAGGCCGTCGGACTCCCGGGTGCGGAAGGCGTACTCGTGGATGGAACTGCTCGCCTCCAGGTGCTTGCCGTTGGGCCGCACCGGAGCGACGACCTCGGCGAAGCCGAGCCTGCGGGCGTTGTCCCGCATCGCGCCGAGCATCCTGGCCGACAGCCCCCGACCGAGCGCGCTGGTGTCCACGCAGACCTCGATGGCGCTGACGGTGTCGGGCTTCCTGCCCTGCCGCAGGTCGGAGAAGGCCCAGAGCAGGACCTGGTCCCAGCCCGTGGCGGGCAGTGCACCGCGCCCGTCGGCATGGAGCTGGAAGGGAACGCTGAAGGCCCGGGCGACGACCTTGCCGTCGGCGTCGGTGGCCACGAGGACGTACTCGGGCAGTTCGCGGACGATGCGGCCCATGTTCGCCCAGCCGACCGGGTCGTACATCATGAACTCCGGCCACAGATCCTTCATCTGCCACATCGGGCCCTCGAGTTCGGGGCGTTCGGCGAGGGTCGTGACCGTGAGTTCCATGCGCGCAGGCTAACGAGCGCTCACAGGCTTGGCCCAATCGTTTTTCCAGGCGGTGAGGACCCCCTAGGGCAGGCGTTGCTCCGGGCAGCGAGCCAGCACCCGTCGCATCGCGTCCTGTTCGCCCCGCGTGACCCAGACCTCGTACTTCCGCTTCACCGCGACCTGCCGGGCGACGTACGTGCAGCGGTACGCCTTGTTCGGCGGCAGCCAGGTCGCGGCGTCCCCGTCGCCCTTGCGGCGGTTGGTCGCGGAGTCGACGGCCAGGAGGTTGAGCGGGTCGTTGGCGAAGCGGAGCCGCTTCTCCGGGTCCCACTTCTGGGCGCCCTTCTGCCACGCGTCGGAGAGCGCGACCACATGGTCTATGTCGACCTTGCTGCGGCCGCGCACGAACTCGACGCGGCGGCCCGTATAGGGGTCGTCGGTGAGGGTGCCGGAGGCGACCTTGCAGCCGCCGTCCTTGACGGCGACGCCGGTGAGGTCGCGCTTGAGTATGTCGTCGCGGGTCCCGCAACCGTTGCGGTCGACGTCGGCCCAGGCGCGGCCGAACTCCTCGCGCGCGTACCCGGTCTTCGGGGCGCGGCCCTTCACGACGAGGGCGTCGACGGCGGCGAGCGCGGAGCCCCGGCCGCCGTTCTGCCCGCCGCTGCCGCCGTTTCCACCGCTTCCGCGGCCCGGGCGGTCATCGTCCGCAGTGCAGGCGGTGGTTATGAGCAGGGCGGCGGCAAGTGCCGCGGCGGTCAGGGGCTTCCGGTACGTGAGCACCCCGGAATCCTAGGCGGCGCAAGGGTCCGCGAAACGGGGGCGGGGCCTGGCGCCGGGCGCTCGGCGCGCGCATCGGGGTGTACGGGGGTAGCGTCGAATGCGCTGTATGTCCCCTTCTGAAGGAGTGACGCATGGGGATCATGGACAGGCTCAAGGCGATGGTGGGCCAGCACGAGGACAAGGCACGGACGATGTCCGACGCCGCGGAGACGAAGGTCAACGAGAAGACCGGGAACAAGTACACCTCGCAGGTCGACCAGGCCCAGCAGAGGGCGGAAGGCTCGCTCGGCATGTCGGACCGGCCTGAGCAGCCCCCGACCTGATCTCCGGACGCACGGCTGCCCTGCACTCAGGTACGCAGCCCCCAAGACCCCGGCCGCGGAGTGCTTCGAGCACCCCGCGGCCGGAGCTTTTCCCGGCCCCTCAGGCGCGTCAGACCTTGCCGATGCCGAGGGTGTTCTCGGCAGGCAGCAGGCCGGAGGCGAGGAAGGCGAGCCAGGGCTCGCCGAGCAGGTCCGCGAGGCGGGCGGTGTCGTCCGGGCCCAGGGCGGCCCAGGGGGCGGCGGCCAGCTCGTCCGTCCGCCGCTCGACCTCGTCCCGCAGCGCGCGGCCGGCCTCCGTCACCGTGCCGTCGGCCTCGACCAGACCGCGGGCGACGAGGCGGGCGCGGGCCGCGGCCCACTCCGCGGGGCTCCAGCCCCGGCTCTCGAAGACCCGCTCGCCCGCCGCGCCGATCGCCGCGAAGGAGACCAGCGCCTCGACGGGGTCCAGGCCGGCGACGAGCAGGGCGGCCAGGTGCCCGTCACCGCGGTGCTCGCGCAGCACCGTGGCGGCCTGCCAGAGGACCAGGTGCGGGGCGTCGGGCCAGGGCAGCTCCGCGTTGGCGGCGGCGAGCGGCCGCCCGGCGGTGACCGCGGCCT
>NZ_DATCVQ010000260.1:0-2678 GCF_036566765.1 Streptomyces sp. | reverse complement strand
TCGTCTGCAGACTCAGCGAAGTCCATGGTCATCCCGAACTCCCGGGTCCGGGCCTCGATCCCGACCCGGTCCTCGGGCCAGTCGTCGGCCAGCGAAGCGGCCATGAGCACGGCGTACTCACCGTAAGGGTTGAGATGCATAGGACCATTACAGCAGAGTGGCGACCATGACCAACAGCGCAACAGAGGAGTCCCGGCGTGCGGACGCCACCCACGAACACGGCTGGCTCACCGAGTCCAGCCACCAGACCTCGGAGGGCCGAGTCGTCTACGTGCGCTGCGCGGTGTGCGGCGTACGTCGCGTCGACCTCCTGCCCCATCCGCATCTGCCGCCGCGACCGCTGAGCCGCGAGCACGGGTGAGCGGAGGAGCGTCAGTCCGCCGCGACCCGGTCTTGATGCCGCGCAGTCCGACCGGTCAGGGACGGAAGGTCGCGCGGTACTGCGTCGGGGTGTGACCGGTCAGGTCACGGAAGCCGGCGTTGAACGCTGACAGGGAGGTGTACCCGATGCTGTGCGCGATGGTCGCGACGGAGTCCTCACCGGCAGCGAGTTTTTCGATCGCACGCACCACCCGCATCCGGCGCAACACCGCAGTCCAGGTCATCCCGCACTCGCTCTCGAACCGGCGGGCCAGCGACCGCGGCGCCAGCCCCACGTCGCGGGCGATTTCCTCGAACCGGACGTCCTCGGCCAGCCGGTCGTTGGTCACCGCCAACGCCCGACGCAGCTCCGGTGACCGGCCGGCGGGCACCGTGACGGGGCTGGGATCCTGCGCCAGCCGCCACGCCACCGCAGCCAGCGCGCCGAACATGCTGCGTGCGTACGATGACAGCGGCTCGGCAGCGTCGGGCCAATCGACGCATTCCGACACCAGGGCCCGGCCCAAGGGGCTGAGGTCGAACACGGTCAGTGGCGCGGGCGGCGGCGGCACGAAGCCGACGTCGAACAGCACGGAGGACGTCTTCACCGATTGCGGGATGGCGACCAAGATCGGCTCGTCCGCAGCTATGAGCGCGGCCCGTGCAGGAGGCAGCACCCACGAGCTGCCGTGCGCCTCCAGCCGCAAGGCGCCCTGGGAGGCGCAGAGCAGATAGTGCCGGTCGACGCGAAGCTCGGCTGCCGGTGCTGCCGCGAAGTCCCGCGCGAATGCGTACGCCTCGCGTGTCAAGAACGGCCTCGCACACGCTCACCCTAGACCACGCTGCGGGTCAGACGGTCTCGAGAAGAGTGGCCCGGAACCGGCGACTCACGGGAGGCGCGGAGAGCAGCGGCCGGAGCACCGTGCCCGAGCGATCGAACACATCAGTGGCGAGGTAGTCGGCGAAGGACCGCTCGTCGTCCCATTCGTGGATGACGACCACGCCCTCCTCGTCGCGAGCGGCATACACCCTGAACTCGAGGTTGCCCGGCATGGCACGGATCTCTTCGCGCGCGCTGTCGAGATGGGCAAGGACAACGGGCCGGTCGGTGGGTGCGGTGCGCAGGTCGAGTACGGCGATGAACATTGAGATCTCCTGACAGTCGAGCCGGCGTCGGTGCCGGTCCTCGCAATCCTTCACCGCCGGACAGAGGTCCGGCTCGCGTCAGTCAGACACGTTCAGGCTCTCAGCGGACAGCCTCGACACACCTTTGGTCGACTTCCGAGACGTGACGCGCGTCGTCGCCGGCCACATGACCATGGCGGCAAGGACCAGGAGCGCGCCAGCGGGAGCTTCGGACCAGGGGGCTGTGTCGTGGGAGACATAGCCCGCAGCGATCGGACCAACGATGAAGTATGTCGGCAGCACAGTCGTCGCGGCGATCAGCAGCGCTGTCACCACTGTGCTCACGGACCGTGCGGTGGCCGGACGGTCTTCGGAAGCCCCGGGCCAACCAGTCGGGCTGTACCCAACCGCTGCGATCGCGGCAGCGATGACCAGCGCGGTGGGCCACAGGATGTCAACGACAATGAGCGCCGTCAGGTAGAAGTCCGGAACGGTGACCGGCCTGCCCGCGATCCCAGATGCCAAGGCCAGCACGCCGATGCCGGCGAGTCCGGCGGCCGGGATGACGGCGAGCGGCCACAGGACGAGGCGACGAAAGGTGGGCATCAGCAGAAACGGCAGTGCGAACGCAGCGACGGCCAGCAGCAGGACCGAGAGCCCGTAGAGCTCAGCCGCATGCCCGATCGGATGCCACGGGCTGGCCGGCCACTGGAAGTCGTAGAGGTGGTCCTGCCGCTTGAGGCAAGCAGGTTCGTCGAAGCCGCCACGCGGGCAGACCCCAGACCAACGTTGCCACGCTGCGAGGTAGGCAAGAACCCCTGACCCGGCGAGTGCGGCCGAGGTGAGCGCGCGTGCGCCGCGGTGTCCCGGCTTCATGCGTTCACGGAAGCATGCCGTTCAGCCGTTGGAGGTCGGTGCAGCCGTGCCTCCTCGATGTTGAGGACGGCCGCAATCGCCGTTGGTCGGCCCTTCAGGATCAGGCGTCGTACTCGCTCGCCGCCCGCGGCTCGACGAGCGGGAACACTCAGGCAGGCTGGGCGTCGCGGAGGCGCTGCGAGATGACGGTGGTGACACCGTCGCCGCGCATGGTGACGCCGTAGAGGGCGTCACCGACCTCCATGGTGCGCTTCTGGTGGGTGATGACGAGCAGCTGTGAGGACTCGCGCAGCTCCTCGTAGATCTCCAGGAGCCGG
>NZ_DATCVQ010000259.1:0-55888 GCF_036566765.1 Streptomyces sp. | reverse complement strand
GTCGCCCAGCTCTTCGACGCCGAGGCCGAGGCCCCGCCCGGGGTCGTCCACGACACCATGGAGCTGCGGGTCGCCGACGTCGACGTCCAGCTGCACCGCACCGCCCCCTTCACCGCGACCGAGCACGCCCGCGGCTCCGCGATGGCCGACCTGGTCAACGACGTCCTCGACCGCAGCCGCGAGTCGGCGGCGATCGGCACCACCCCGCCCGTACGCCGCCTGGGCACCGGAAGCACCCCCGACCTCGTCGTCACCGGAGAGACCGTCACCGCCCTGATCGACGGCGTCGCCGTCGGCATCGGCGAGGTCCTGGCCCCGACCGAGGACGACGAGAACGTACGCATCGTCAACCTGCGCGTCGACCCGGCCTGGCAGCGCCGCGGCATCGGCACCCGGCTGCTGGTCGACACCGCCAGGCTCGCGCACATGCTCGGCGCCGACGAGATCCTGCTCACGACGCAATCCGACAACCAGGCCGTGCTGCCCATGGTTCTCGCCGCCGGGATGCGCGGACGGATCCGGATGGCCGGCGACCTGCTGACCGTCAAGGTGCCGGTGCGGGACCTCAAGCCGCTGAGCAGGTAGGAAGGAATACCCGGTTAACCGGGTATTCCTGCACTTCTCTGGCGTTGCAACACCCGAGAAGTGCAGGAAAAGCCAGAGAAGTCTCGCCGTTTCGGCGATCTTCGGGGCCCGGCCGTAACATTTCTCCATGGAGATCCCGGAGAAGTTCGCGACGCTCGGCCTCACCTACGACGACGTACTCCTGATGCCTGGATACTCGGATCTGGCGCCGTCTGACATCGATACGACCTCCCGGCTGACCCGCGAGATCAACCTGCGGGTCCCGCTGATCTCCGCGGCGATGGACACCGTGACCGAGTCCCGGATGGCGATCGCGATGGCGCGCCAGGGCGGCATCGGCGTGCTCCACCGCAACCTGAGCATCGAGGATCAGGCCTACCAGGTCGACCTGGTCAAGCGCACCCAGACCGGCATCATCTCCAACCCGGTCACGATCGGCCCCGACGCGACGCTGGAGCAGCTCGACAAGCTCGCCGGTGAATACCGGATCTCCGGATTCCCCGTCGTCGACGTCGACCAGAAGCTGATCGGCATCATCACCAACCGCGACCTCCGGTTCACCCCGGTCGCGGAGTGGGCGACCACGAAGGTCAACGAGGTGATGACCTCGAAGGACCTGATCACCGGTCCCGCCGAGATCTCGCGCGAAGAGGCCACCAAGCTGCTGCGTCAGCACAAGCTCGAGCGGCTTCCGCTGGTCGACACCGACGGCCGCATCACCGGCCTGATCACCGTCAAGGACTTCGTGAAGTCCGAGCAGTTCCCCGACGCCTCCAAGGACGCCCAGGGCCGGCTGCTCGTCGGCGCCGCGATCGGCTACTTCGGCGACGCCTGGGAGCGGGCCACCACCCTGATCGAGGCCGGTGTCGACGTGCTGGTCGCGGACACGGCCCACGGCAACGTACGCATGCTGATCGACATGGTCCACCGCCTCAAGACCGACCCGGCCACCAAGCACGTCCAGGTCATCGGCGGCAACGTCGCCACCAAGGAAGGCGCCCAGAGCTTCGTCGACGCGGGCGCCGACGCGGTCAAGGTCGGTGTCGGCCCGGGCTCGATCTGCACCACCCGCGTCGTCACGGGCGTCGGCGTGCCGCAGATCTCCGCGGTCTACGAGGCCTCCCTGGCCTGCAAGCCCGCCGGCGTCCCGGTGATCGCCGACGGCGGTCTGCGCTACTCCGGCGAGATCGGCAAGGCCATCGTCGCCGGCGCCGACACGGTGATGCTCGGCTCGATGCTCGCCGGCACCGAGGAGACCCCCGGTGACACGGTCCTGATCAACGGCAAGCAGTTCAAGGCCTACCGCGGCATGGGCTCCATGGGCGCGATGTCGAGCCGCGGCAAGAAGTCCTTCTCCAAGGACCGCTACTTCCAGGCCGAGGTCACCGACGACGACATGATCGTCCCCGAGGGTGTCGAGGGCCAGGTCGCCTACAAGGGTTCGCTGGCCACCGTCGCCCACCAGCTCACCGGCGGCCTGCACCAGACGATGTTCTACGTCGGCGCGCGCACCATCCCCGAGCTGCAGACCCAGGGCCGCTTCATGCGGATCACCTCGGCCTCGCTCAAGGAGTCGCACCCCCACGACGTCCAGGTCACCGCCGAGGCGCCGAACTACCACTCCTGACCGACCGACGCTCTCGCGCGTCGAGCCCCGAACCCATTGGGTTCGGGGCTCGTCCCATTTCTCGGATGCCTCACCCGGAAACATCCTCTACAGATAGAATGTTGAGCAAGTTACTCGACATATAGAGGTGGTCGCGCGTGAGTGTTGATGAGGCCGTACGTCGCCACCCCCTGCTCGCTCGCGACGGAGACGACGAGCTCCTCGATGCCCGGCTCGTCGGGCGCCGCAAACCGGGGCAGTGGATCTCGGCGGTGCTCGCGCTGCTGGTCGTCGCCGGGATCGTGAAGAGCCTGGTGACGAACCCGCGCTACCACTGGGACGTGGTCGGCGCGTTCTTCCTGCGCCCCTCGATCCTCGACGGGCTGGTGCTGACCCTGTGGCTGACCGCCGCGGTGCTGGTGAGCTCCTACCTGCTCGGCATCGTGCTCGCGGTCATGCGGCTCTCCTCGAACCCGGTGCTGAGCTCGGTCAGCGCCGTCTACATCTGGTTCTTCCGGAGCGTGCCGCCGCTGCTGCAGCTGCTCTTCTGGTTCCAGATGGCCTCGCTGTATCCGCAGCTCAGCCTGGGCATCCCGTTCCTGAAACCGTTCGTCACGATCGAGACGGCTCACCTGTTCAGCGGCCTGCTCGCGGCCTTCGTCGGACTCACCTTCGACATCGCCGCGTTCGCCGCCGAGATCATCCGTGGCGGCCTGGTCTCGGTCGAGGCGGGCCAGACCGAGGCGGCCAAGGCGCTCGGCCTGTCCAGGGCCCGGATCTTCTGGCGGATCGTGCTCCCGCAGGCGATGCCCGCGATCATCCCGGCCTCCGGCAACCTGCTGATCGGGCTGCTCAAGGGCACCTCGATCGTCTCGGTGATCGCGGTGCAGGACCTGCTCTACTCGGTGCAGCTGATCTACGCCCAGAACTACCTGGTCATCCCGCTGCTCCTGGTCGCGACCATCTGGTACCTGATCCTGGTCACGATCCTGTCGACGATCCAGTTCTTCGTCGAGCGCTACTACTCCCGCGGCAAGGGCGCGCGCACCGGATTCTGGCGGCTGTGGCGGAGCCAGCTCCCGCTCGTGCCGCGCTCGCCCCGGCGACGTGAGCTGGAGGTGCTGCGATGAGCGAGCCCCTCGTACGAGTCCGCGGCCTGACCAAGCGGTTCGGCCCCAACACGGTCCTCGACGGCATCGACCTCGACGTCGCCCGGGGCTCGGTGGCGGTGGTCCTGGGGCCGTCGGGCTCGGGCAAGTCCACGTTGCTGCGTACGGTCAACCACCTGGAGAAGCCCGACGCCGGCTTCGTCGAGGTGGACGATGAGATCATCGGCTACCGGCGTGACGGTGACCAGCTGAGGGAGCTCTCCGACCGGGCGATCACCCGGCAGCGCAGCCGGATCGGGATGGTCTTCCAGCAGTTCAACCTGTTCCCGCACAAGACCGCGCTGGAGAACATCCTGGAGGGGCAGCTGGCCGCAGGCGTACGCCGCCGGGCGGCCGAGGCGCGCGGGCGCGAGCTGCTCGACCGGGTCGGCCTGGCCGACCGGGAGCGCTCCTACCCGCGGCAGATGTCGGGTGGTCAGCAGCAGCGCGTGGCGATCGCCCGCGCGCTCGCGGTCGAACCCGACCTGATGCTCTTCGACGAGCCGACCTCCGCGCTCGACCCCGAGATGGTCGGCGAGGTGCTCGGTGTGATGAAGGACCTCGCCCAGACCGGGATGACGATGATCGTGGTCACTCACGAGATCGGCTTCGCGCGCGAGGTCGCCGACCAGGTCGTCTTCCTCGACGATGGCCGGCTGGTCGAGGCCGGGGCACCCGGCGACGTACTCGTGTCTCCCACCCACGAGCGCGCTCGGGCGTTCCTCTCCGCTGTGTTGTGAGCCCCCAGACTGTGACCTCCCAGACAAGGAACCGATCCATGAAGCTCAAGCTCGCCCTGGTCGCGATCGCGGCCCTCGCCCTCGCCGGTTGCGGCAACGCCTCCGACACGCTCAGCGACGCCGAGCGCGGGATCGGGTCGTCGGGCTCGGCCTCCGCCGAGCCGGCCGCGATCCCGACCCAGGACGTCGTCTCGGACGTCGAGGCGGACCCGGCGCTGACCGAGCGGCTGCCTGCCGACGTACGGAAGTCCAAGACGCTCGTCCTCGGCACCACCGAGGCGACCGGCGAGCAGGGGCTCCCGCACGGCGGCTCGGACCAGTCGGGCGAGCAGATCGGCCTCGACATCGACCTGCGCAACGCGCTCGCGGCTAAGCTCGGGGTGACCTGGAAGACGGAGTTCGGCAGCTTCGAGACGATCGTCCCGGGCACCCAGAGCGGCAAGTACGACGTCGGCCAGGCGAACTTCGCGGTCACCTCCGAGCGGATCAAGGTGGTCGACTACGCCACCTACCTGCTCGACGGGCAGTCGTTCGTCACCCGCGAGGACAGCGACCTCGACCAGGTCGAGACGCTGACCGACATCTGCGGGCACACGGTGGCGACCTCGCCGGGCTCCAGCTTCCAGCAGATCCTCGAGGACGGCGCCGCGGAGTGCGAGAAGGCTGGCAAGAAGGCCTATGAGGTCGAGTACTTCAAGGACAACGCCGCGATCCTGCTCGGTCTGCAGAACGGCAAGACCGACCTCTACTTCGGGCCGACCCTGTCGCTGAAGTACCTGGTCTCCCACCAGCCCGGTCTGAAGTACCTCGGCGAGCTCAGCCTCACCGACGTCGGCTTCGTCGTCGCCAAGAGGTCGCCGCTGGGCCAGGTGCTCGTCGACGCCGTCAATGCGCTCATCGCCGACGGGACTTACAACAAGATCTTCACGAAATGGGACGTTTCGGACATAAAGCTCGACAAGTCGGAGTTCAATCCGAAGCCGGCATTCTGAACCTTCCGGGAGGACCTATGACCGTCACCGACACCGACACCTTCGTCCAGGACTGGACCGCCTGGCACGAGGAGCACGAGAAGAAGCGCGCCTCGCCCCACGGGTTCCTCGCGATCACCTCGATCCGCTGGCTCGGCGAGGAGCCGGAGACTTACGACGACGTGCCGGGCGCCTGGTCGAGCGGCCCCGAGGGCATCGTGGTCTCGCTGGCACCGGGTGAGTCGCTGGTCGTCGACGGCGTCGAGGTCACCGGTCGGCACTCCTTCGGCGTCATCGACGAGCGCGGCGGGATCACCGCCGAGTTCGGCGACGCGGTCGTCGAGATCGCCAAGCGCGGCGGCAACGACATCATCCGCCCCCGCCACCCCGACAACCCGGTCCTGACCGGCTACCAGGGGACCGAGGCGTACGCGCCGGACCCGCGCTGGGCTGTGCCCGGGCGCTTCGTCGCCTACGAGACGCCCGTACCGACCACCGTCGGCTCGGTCGTCGACGGCCTCGAGCACGTCTACGAGGCCGTCGGCGAGATCGAGTTCGAGGTGGGCGGTGCGGTGCACAGCCTCATCGCCTTCCCCGGCTTCGCGCCCGGCTCCCTGCACGTGCTGTTCGTCGACGAGACCTCGGGCAGGACGACGTACGCCGCCAACCGCTCGCTCTCCGTCGGCGCTCCTGACGCGGACGGCAACGTGGTGATCGACTTCAATCGAGCGACCAACCTGCCGTGCGCCTACACCGATCACGCCACCTGCCCGCTCCCGCCGGCCGGCAACCGGCTGCCGGTGGCGGTCGAGGCGGGGGAGAAGAAGCCGTAGGCGCTCGGGGGCGGCGGGGGTAACACGGTGTTACCCCGGCACACGACCCTCAGCGACCCCGCCGCGCCCACTCCTCGGCGATCAGCTGATAGGAGCGGACCCGGTCGGCGTGGTCGTGGGTGATGGTCGTGATGACCAGCTCGTCCGCCTCGACGGCGCGCTGGAGGATCTCCAGCTGATCGGCGACCTGCGCAGCCGTGCCGACGAACTGGGTGTCGAGGCGGTCCTGGACCAGAGCCCGGTCCTCCTCGGTCCACTCCCAGGCACGGGCCTCGTCGGGGGTCGGGAACGGGATGGCGCCCTCGCCGGTGCGGATGGAGCGGACCCACAGGCCGTAGCCGGTGGCGAGCTCGCGGGCTTCCTGCTCGGTCTCGGCGACCACCACGTCGGCGGAGACCGCGACATGGGGCGCGGTCAGGGTGTCGGAGGGTGCGAAGGCGGTGCGGTAGGAGTGCGCTGCCTCGAGGACGCCGGAGGGGTTGACGTGGTAGTTCGTCGCGAACCGGAGGCCGCGCTTGCCGGCCACCTCGGCGCTCTCCCCGCCGCTGCTTCCCAGCACCCACAGCTCGAGCTGGGCGCCCTCGCCAGGGACTACTCTCGCCGGGGTGCCGGCGGCATCCCGGTAGGTGCCGTCGACGAAGGCGAGGATCGTGTCGATCTGCTCGCCGTAGTCGGCGGAGGTCGCCCCGGGCAGCTGCAGGAGTTCCTTCTGGAGCTGGAACCTCGGCGACCCGAGTAGTCCGCGAGGATCGAACCTCGGCGGGACGAGCAGCCCCTCCGGGGTGCGTCCGTCGACCAGCTCCACCGGGATGACCGCCGGGCCAGCGGCCCCGGGCCTGCCGCCGGAGCGGCCCAGGCCGAGGTCGATCCGACCGGGGAAGGCGGCGTCGAGCAGCCCGAACTCCTCGATCGTCGACAGCGCCGTCCGGTGCCCCATCAGGACCGCGCCGGAGCCCAGCCGGATGCGCGAGGTCGCCGCACCCAGCAGAGCGAGGACCACCGCCGGCGAAGTGCCGGCGACGCCGGGGTTGAGGTGGTGCTCGGCGACCCAGTAGCGGTGGTAGCCGAAGGACTCGGTCGCCTGCGCGAGCGCGATGGCGTTGCGTACGGCGTCGGGGCCGGAGGCCCCGGAGGACACCGGCACGAGGTCGAGGACTGACAGAGGAGTGTGGCTCATCGGTGTGCTCCGATCGTGGGGGTGTCCTCGGCCGGGGAGCCCCAGCCCCAGGGCGGGTCGGGGAGGGCGGTCCGTAGCGGGGCGGCCACCTCGGTGGCGAAGAGCTCCAAGCTGTCGCGGTGCTGCTGCTCGGTCAGGCCACTGGCGTCCGCCTGGACGTGGACGACCTGGTGCCCGAAGCGCTCGTGGTAGCGGTGGATCTTCTCGATCACCTGCTGCGGCGACCCGACCAGCGCCGAGGATCTTTCGACGAAGTCCTCCAGGGTCGGGAAGACCGGCTCGAGCCCGAGGCCGGCCTGGAAGGCGAGCTGGCCCTCGAAGACGGGTCGATAGGCGGCGTACGCCTCCTGGCTCGTCCTTGCTACGTAGAGGCCGGCGGTCCCGGCGCCGATCGCGATGTCGGCGGGGTCGTGGCCGTAGGCCACCCAGCGCTCGCGGTAGTGGTCGACCAGCTCGCCGTAGGGCTCGATCGGGTTGGTGACGTTGGCCGAGAACAGCGGGTCGCCGTAGCGCGCGGCGAGGTCGACGGACTCCTTCGAGGTGGCGCTCCCGTGCCACACGCGCACCGGCTGCTGAAGCGGCCGCGGCCACACCTCCGCCTCGACCAGCTCAGGGCGGAAGCGAGGCGAGGCGGTCACCCGATCCTGGCGCCACAGCTTGCGGAAGATCTCGTACGACTCCGCGTTCCGGTCCCACTGGTCCTCCGGCGTCACCCGGAACAGGTCACGCTGCGCGGAGCCGTTGCCTTTGCCGATGATCAGCTCGAGCCGGCCGCCGGAGAGGTGGTCGAGGGTGGCGTAGTCCTCATAGGCGCGCACCGGGTCCAGCAGCGCCAGCGTCGTCACCGCGGTGAAGAGCCGGATGCGCTGCGTACGGGCGGCGAGGTGGGAGAGGACCACCGTCGGGGAGGAGGAGATGAACGGCCGTTCGTGCCGCTCGCCGACCCCGAACCCGTCGAACCCGAGCTCCTCGGCGAGGACGGCGTTGGTGACGACCTCCTGGAACCTGTCGTACGTCGCCTTCTGCTGCCCCGTCACCGGATCGGGACGATGCACGATGAGCGTGATCGCCAGGAACCTCATCTGGTCGGCTCCCGCAGGCCGAGGTTCTCGCGGAGCGTGGTCCCTTCGTAGGCCGTGCGGAAGACGCCGCGCTCCTGGAGCAGCGGCACGACATGGTCCACGAAGGGCGCCAGACCGCCGGGGGTGATGTGGGAGACCAGGATGTAGCCGTCGGCGGCGTCGTTCTGCACGTAGGTGTCGATCGTGTCGGCGATCGTCTCCGCTGAGCCGATGAAGCTCTGCCGGCCGGTGACCTCGACGATCGTCTCGCGGGTGCTCAGGCCCTTCGCCCGCGAGATCGCCCGCCACCGCTCCGCCTGCTCCAACCGGTCGCCGTGCGAACGGGCGCTGGCGCGGCCCTTGGCGATCAGGTCCTCGTCCTCGCTCGGGTCGACCGTGGGCAACGGGCCGTCGGGGTCATGGTCGGAGAGGTCGCGGTTCCACAGCTGCTCGAGCAGCTTGATCGCGGTCGCCGGGGAGACCTGCTGCAGCCTGATCTCACGGGCCAGCTCGACGGCCTCGGCGTCGGTGTCGGCGAGGACGAAGGTGGCCGCGGGCAGGATCAGCAGGTCATCGTGGCGGCGCCCGTACTTCTCCAGGCGTCCCTTCACGTCGACGTAGAACCGCTGACCGTCCTCCAGATGGCTGTGCCGCGAGAAGATCGCGTCGGCCTTCTGCGCGGCGAACTCGCGACCCTCCTCGGAGTCGCCGGCCTGGAAGATCACCGGGCGCCCCTGCGGGCTGCGCGGGACGTTGAACCGGCCGCTGATGTCGAACTGCGAGTCGTGGTGCTCGAACGCGCCCGGCGCCGGCGTCGAAAGCGATGCCGACAGGAAGGCTCCGGAGGCCTTGTCGGCGAGGATCTCGTCGCCCCTCCATGTGTCCCACAGCCGGATCGCGGCGTCGAGGAACGTCTTGGCCCGCTCGTAGCGCTCGCCCTGCGGCAGGTAGCCGCCACGCCGGAAGTTCTCGCCGGTGAACGCGTCCCAGGAGGTGACCACGTTCCAGGCTGCGCGCCCGTCGGAGAGGTGGTCCAGGGAGGCGAACTGGCGGGCCACCTCGTAGGGCTCGTTGAAGGTGGAGTTGACAGTGCCGGTCAGGCCGATCCGTTCGGTGACGGCGGCGAGCGCGGACAGGACGGTGAAGGTGTCGGGCCGCCCCACCACGTCCACGTCGTATATCTGGCCGCCCTGTTCGCGCAGCCGCAGCCCCTCGGCGAGGAAGAGGAAGTCGAACTTGGCGCGTTCGGCGGTCCGCGCGAAGTGCGCGAACGAGCTGAACTCGATGTGGCTGCCCGCCCGAGGGTCGCTCCACACGGTGGTGTTGTTGACGCCGGGGAAGTGGGCCGCGAGATGGATCTGCTTCAGGGGCTTGCCCGTGGCCGGCGTGCCCGTGGTCGTGGTCGGCTTGCTCATGGTCGTACGACTCCTCCGGCTTCAGGCAGCGGCGTAGCGGTTCGCGGGGCGGGCGAGCCCCAGCAGACCCCGGAGGGTGTCTGCCTCGTAGGCGTGTCGGAAGGCGCCCCGGCGTTGGAGTTCGGGCACCAGGATCCGGGTGATCTGTTCCAGGTCGTGGCCGATCGCTCCGGGGCGGAGCCGGAAGCCGCTCAGGCCGGCCCTGCTCCACTCAAGGAGCTGGTCCGCCAGTTGCCCGGGGGTACCCGTGAACACCTCGGCGTCGCTGGTCCAGGCGTAGCCCGCGAGGCCGTCCAGGCGGGCCTTGCGGTCCTCCGCCGCCCCGGGATCGTCGTCCAGGAACACCACCAGATCACCGAAGACGTGCAGCCGCTCCCCCGCCCGCCCTGCCGCGGCCTGGGCGGCGCGGATCTCGGCGACGACGGCGCGGGCCTGGTCGGTGTCGTGAGGGGTGACGTAACCGATGTCGGCGGAACGGCCCACCAGTTGGTAAGGCACCTTGTCGTGCGCGAGCGCGCTGACGACGGGCTGGCCCTGCGGCGGCCGAGGGGTGATCGAGGGGCCCTTGACACGGAAGTGCCTGCCCTCGAAGTCGATGTAGTGAAGCTTGTCGCGGTCGATGAAGCGCCCGGTGGCGACATCACGGATCTCCGCGTCGTCCTCCCAGCTGTCCCACAGGCGACGCACCACCTCGATGTGGTCGGCGGCCTCCTCGAAGAGCTCGGCGATCAGGTCCCGGCCTGCCGGGGTGTCCCGATCCTCGACGCGGAGAGGCGGGAAGGTGCGGCGGCCGAAGTGCGCGGCTTCGTTCTGCCGTGCCGTCACCTGGACGCGCAGGCCCGCGCGGCCGGTGCTGACGTAGTCAAGGGTGGCGATCGCCTTGGAGATGTGGAACGGCTCGGTGTGGGTCGCGACCACGGTCGGCACCAGCCCGATGTGCCGGGTCAGCGGTGCGACCCGGGCGGCGACCAGCACGGCGTCCAGTCGGCCCCGGACCTGGTCGGTGCGCCCGTCCGGCTCCGCGGGGTGCGAGGACTGCGGCCCGAGCGCGTCCTCGAAGGTCACGAAGTCGAGCAGGCCGCGTTCGGCCTCGGTCACGAGGTCGGCCCAGTAACCGGCGGTGAACAGGTCGTGGGGCCGGGCGCTCGGCTCGCGCCACGCGGCCGGGTGCCAGCCGGCGCCGTCCAGCGCCACGGCAAGGTGAAGAGGGGGATGTGCGGACACGGAAAGGGGGCCCTCCTGGTCGACCGTATGTGATCACCGGCCCTCGTGCGGAGGGCTCGATGGCGGGGAACAGGTCAGGAACGACAGAGTGCGCCGGCCACCCGTTGCAGATCGATGTGGGGGCGGGAGTACAGGCGGACGCAGCCGCGCGCGACGAGGACCCTGGCAGCCGGGACGAGCACGCGGGAAACGGGGGACACCACCGTCACCTCCGCTCTTCCGGCTGTTCGTCCTGCCCGGACCGGGGCCTGCCGCGCTCCGGCACGGCAGGCCCCCATGTCCTCGCAGCCTAGGCGGAGCTGGACGGGCGAAGGTGGAGAGCGTGTTGCGGCTCCATGAAACCGTCCGAATGCTCCTGACAGGGCCGGCAGGGCTGAGCGGCGGCCCCGCCCGCGATGTGCACCGCCCAGTCCAGGATCTGCACGGCCGCCCCCGCGGCCTCCAGTCCCCTGCAGTGGGCATGGTGCCTGCGGGCGATGCCGTCCAGGTCGAGGTGTCGGCCGAAGGCGGGGTGGGAGGCCAGTCGCCGTGCATAGGCCCACAGGTGCGGATGGTCGGCGATGCGGTGCACCGCGGCGGCGTCCAGGTGCAGGCGGTGCACGGTGTCGAGCTGGACCAGCGTCACCCACAACCGCACGTCGGCGGCGGTCATTTCGTCGCCCAGGAGGAAGTTCTGGTGGGCGAGCCGCCACTCCAGCGAGCCCAGGACGCCGAGCAGGAAACCGAGGGCGGACCGACGCACAGTGGCGTCGACGCCGGCCTGACCGGCTTGCTGTGCGGCTTCGTTGATGCGGTGGTCGCAGAGGTGCTCGACGGCCTCGATCTCCGCCTCGGCGCCGTGCGGGTACAGCTCGGGCCGATCTGGGGCGTCACCGGCGAAGCGTCGGCTCAGGTCGCTCAGGATGTCCGGGGTGTGCGTGCTGACGATCCGCCCCGTCCAGGTGTCGCTCAACACCGGTGCGGCGGCTGGTCCGGGATGCCGGTGTGAACTGGCCTCGTACAACGGGCGCAAGGCGGAGTGTCCGCCGTCGGGCCTGTCGGGCAGGGTCGGCAGCAGGACCACCGGGAGGGTCTCTTCCAGACCGAGCAGGCTGTGGGTGATGGCGATCCGCAGACAGTGGGGGCAGGACAGCGTGAGGTGGAGGCGGTAACGGCGCGGCACGGCGTAGTAGCCGCTGCTCGCGTCACTGCCGACCCTGCCCCGGAACGACGGCAGGGACGGCAGGGACGGCAGGGACGCGAGAGGGGTCAGGGGTGTGGCGGGCATGTGTCTCCCTGGGTGTCCAGGTCCGGCTTCCGGTGCTCAGAGGTGCGGCGGCGGCGCACGTGGGGGCACGGGCGCGCGGCGGCGTCGGCGCGTTCCCGTGACGCGACGGATTGCGGTGCCGGCGGATGCCGGCGGTTCAGCGCCGAGGACTCGCCGCGCTGCAGACACGCAGGAGATCGATGTGACGGCGGGAGGTCAGCAGGAGCGCCGGGCGGCCCACGCGCGCGGCGCGGTCGGCGGGCGACTCCAGACCCTCCATCATTTCCCACCCATCCACTAGGGATTCTGTATGGGAGTGTCGGGCGACCTTCTCACGTCGTCAAGAGGGAGTGCTCACATTCCTCGGCAGCGCGGGCGATCCGGGTGAGGTAGCCGATGCCGGGCACCATGACGGTCAGGCTGCTCGTCCGGTGGCCGCCGCCAGGGCCGTTCGGCTGCCAAGGGCGTCGGAGAACTGGTCGACGACCTGCGCGAGGGCCTCGGCCGGGCCCGGCGCGATGGTCAGGGCGCCGTCGTCACCCACCGTGAGGTCCTTGTCGAGTGTGAACCAGCCCGGGACGATGTGCGCGGCGCCCATGGAGCTGAGCACCGGGCGCAGGGCGTAGTCGATCGCCAGGACGTGCGCGGTGCTCCCGCCGGTCGCCAGCGGCAGGACCGTCTTGCCGACGAGGCCGTACTGCGGCAGCAGGTCGAGCAGGGACTTCAGCAGCCCGGAGTAGGCGGCCTTGTAGACGGGCGTGCCGATCACGACCCCGTCGGCGCGGGCGAACAGCTCGGTCGCCTCGACGATCGCCGGGTGACGGAAGTCGGCGCCGAGCAGCGCCTGGGCGGGGATGGTACGGACGTCCAGCGGGATCACCTCGTGTCCCTGGGCCGTGAGCCGCCGGTCCAGATGGCGCAGCAGTCGGGCGGTACGAGAGGTGGCGGAGGGACTTCCGGAGACGGACAGGACGGTGGCCATGGCGGACCCTTCGGGAGCGTGAGACTTGGCGTAAGACGGTTGCGGAGCCGCGTACCGCGGCCCCGCTTCCTGCAACGGCTACTTGTTGGTCTTGGGCAGGCCGAGCGGGTTGATCTCCGACCTGGTCACGGCCTCGTCGGACAGGCCCCAGCGCTGAAGCACCTTCGCGTACGTGCCGTTCTCGATGACCTCGTTGAGCGCGTCGGCGAGTGGCTTGGCCAGGCCGCTGTCCTTCTTGGTGGTGGCGGCGATGAGGCCCTGGAGGGTGGCGCCGGCGCCGGAGTACGTGCCGACGACCTCCGTCTTCCCGGTGGTGGCCGCGTGGTAGGCAGCGGTCGGGTTGGGGCCGAGGTAGAGGTCGATGCGGCCGGACTGGAGGGCGAGGTAGGTGTCGCTGTCGTTCTGGTAGTACTTGATGTTCACCGGCTTGCGGCCGGCCTTCTCGTTCTCCTTGCTCCACTCGACGAGCAGCTTCTCCTGGTTGGTGCCGGTGCCCACGGCGACGGTCTTGCCCGCCACGTCCTCGGGCCCGGTGATCTTCAGGCCGCTGCCCTTCTTCGCCTCGAAGCCCAGGTTGTCCTCGCGGTAGGTGGCGAAGTCGTACTTCTCCTTGCGCTCCTCGGTGACGGTGATGTTGCTGAAGCCGACGTCGTACTTGGCGCTGTCCAGGCCGACGAAGATGTTCTCCCAGGAGACCGTGTTGACGTGCAGCTTGAGGCCGAGCACGTCGGCGACCAGGGACGCGATGTCGGGCTCGACGCCGATGACGGTCTTGTTGTCGGTGGCGAAGAAGGTCAGGGGCGCCGCCGAGCCGGACGAGTCGACGATCTCCAGGGTGCCTCTCTTGCGGATCTCCTCCGGGACCTTGGCGGCTATGGAGTCGACCTTGTCGGTGGTGATGCGGTTCTGATCCGGGCTCAGGTTGATCGTCGTCTTGTTGCCCGAGGTGTCGGCGACCTCGGTCGTGCCGCCGTCGGAGGGGTTGCCGCATGCGGCGAGGACGAGAGCGGCGGTCAGTCCCAGCGCGGCGGCGGTGGTGCGGCGGATGATCGAGGTGGACACAGTCGTGCTCCTTGCTTGTGGAAAGGGGTGAGGGGTGGTCAGAGGACCTTGGAGAGGAAGGCGCGGGTGCGCTCGTGCTGCGGGTCGTCGAGTACGGCCGCGGGCGGGCCCTGCTCCACGACGACTCCGCCGTCCATGAACACCACGGTGTCGGCGACCTCACGGGCGAAGCCGATCTCGTGGGTCACGACGATCATGGTGGTTCCGGTGCGGGCCAAGTCCTTGATGACGTCCAGGACTTCGCCGACCAGCTCCGGGTCGAGCGCCGAGGTGGGTTCGTCGAAGAGCAGCACCTTCGGTTCGAGGGCGAGTGCGCGGGCGATGGCCACGCGCTGCTGCTGACCTCCGGAAAGCTGCCGCGGATACGCGTCGGCCTTGTCGGCGAGGCCGACCCGGTCGAGGAGCCGGCGGGCGGTCTCCCGAGCCTCCCCGCGCGGGCGGCGCAGCGCGGAGACCGGCGCCTCGACGAGGTTGTCCAGCACGGTCAGGTGCGGAAAGAGGTTGAAGTTCTGGAAGACGAACCCGATGTGGGTGCGCTGCTTCAGAACGTCCTTCTCCTTCAGCTCGTGCAGCTTGCCGCCGGAGCGGCGGTAGCCGATGAGCTCGCCGTCGATGCTGATCCAGCCGCGGTTGACCTTCTCCAGGTGGTTGATGGTGCGGAGCAGCGTGGACTTTCCGGAGCCGGACGGGCCGAGGATGACGGTGACCTCGCCGGCGCGGACCTTCAGGTCGACGCCGCGCAGCACTTCCAGCGGGCCGAAGCTCTTGTGGACGGCGTGCACGTCCACCATCACGCCGTCGGCCGTCGGCTTCACGTCCTTGACGGCCACCGTCACGTCACTCATCGGCTCTCTCCCAAGGAATTCAGGGGTACGACAGGCTGGTTGCGCTGTGCGGCCGCCGCACGCAGCTCGTGTACGAATCGCCGGGCGCGCTGGAGCGGGGTGGGCGGCAGGGTGCGGTTCGCTCCTCGGGCGAAGCGGCGCTCCACGTAGTACTGCGCGACCGACAGCAGGGTGGTGAGGACCACGTACCAGGCGGTGGCGACAAGGAGCAGGGGGATCACCCGCCCGTTGCGACCGTAGATCACCTGCACCTGGTAGAAGAGCTCGCCGATGGCCATCACGTAGACCACCGAGGTGCCCTTGAGCAGGCCGATGATCTCGTTGCCGGCCGTGGGCAGGATGGCGCGCATGGCCTGCGGCAGCACGATCCGGCGGATCTGCCGCAGTCGGGGGATGCCGAGTGCGGCGGCCGCCTCCAGCTGTCCGTGGTCGACGGCGATGACGCCGCCGCGCACGATCTCGGCGGCGTAGGCGGCCTGATGCAGCGTCAGACCGATGACCGCGGCGCCGATCGTGCCGATGAGACTGTTGCTGCCGACGGACCAGAACACCGGGCCGAAGGGGATGCCGACGCCCAACTCCTCGTACAGAGCACTCAGGTTGAACCAGAACACCAGCTGGACGATCATCGGGATGGACCGGAAGATCCAGATGTAGGTCCAGGCGACGGTCTGCAGCACCGGGCTGCGCGACAGCCTCATGAAGGCCAGGACAGTGCCGAGGAGAAAGCCGAGAACGGTGGCGTACGCGGTGAGCTGGAGGGTCACCCACACCGCCTGGACGATCGTCTCGGACAGGAAGTAGGCGCGGAAGACGCCCCACTCCCAGACCTGGTTGGTGGCCAGCCCGTGCACGAACTGGGCGACCAACACGATCACGGCGACGGCCGCCGCCCAGCGGGCGTAGTGGCGGGCGGGGACGACCTTGAGCGAGGCCGGGTCGTCCGGGGCGGGCCGTGTGTCGGGCCCGGTGCCCGGGGAGGCCGCGCCGGGTGGCGCGGCGGCGGAGTCTGTGGTGAGAGCCATCGTGGTGTTCCTGTGTGGTCGTTACGTGTGGTCGTCACGTGTGGTCGTCACGTGTGGTCGTCACGTGTGCTCGGGCGGGTTGACCCGGGACGAGTCGATCGCGGAGGCGGAGGTGCCCCACTTCTTGAGGATCCGGGCGTACGTGCCGTCCTCGATCAGCTCGTTGACGGCGGCCTGGAACGCCTTGGTGAGCGGGGAGCCCTTCTTGAAGGCGAAGCCGACGTCGAGGCGGTGGTACTCGCCGAGGAAGGCGGTCTGCGCGGCGGGCTGTGCCGCCTGGTAGCGCAGGCCGTTGATGGTCGACATGACGACGTCGATCCGGCCCTGCTGGAGCGCGGTGAGCGTCGCTCCGTTCTCCGAGTAGACCTTCACGTCGTACGGCTTCTTGCCCGCCTTGGCGCACACCCCCTTCTGTGCGGTGAGGGTCGCCTCGAAGGTGGTGCCGGCGCCGGTGCCGATGGTCAGCCCGCACAGCTGGGTGAGGTCGGTGACCTTCGTCGTGAGCGTGCTGTTGCCCTTCTTCACCGCGAAGCCCTGGCCGTCGTTGATGTAGGTGACGAAGTCGACGGTCTTCAGGCGTTCGGCAGTGACGCCGAAGTTGCCGGTGCCGACGTCGTACTTGCCGCTGCCGAGGGCGGGCAGGATCGTCTCGAAGGAGGCGTCCTGCCGCTCCAGCTTCACGCCGAGGACCTTGGCCACCGCGTCTGCGATGTCGATGTCCTGGCCGGCGGGCGGCTTGTCCTGCCCGTTCGGGTAGTACGCGCCGGGCGGGAAGCCGATCGAGCTGCCTACCCGAAGCGTGCCCGCCTCGCGTACGTCGGCCGGCAGCAGGGCGGCGACGGAGTCGACCTTGCTGACGGCGGCGATCGGGTCGTCGGTCGGCGCGGGGGATGCCTGGGCGCCCGCCGGTGTGGTGCCGGAAGTGTCGCCGGAGCCACAGGCGGTCAGCGCCAGTACGGGCAGCAGCGCGATGGTGGTAGCGGCGATACGCAGGCGTGTTCCGATGTCACGGGCGCTCACAGATGTGCTGCCTCTCCTTGGTGTGTTGCGGTTTCCGGCAGGTGCTTTTCGAAGGGCAGCGGACCGATGTTCTCCGGGTCGGCCTCCGTGTCGAAGAGCGGGGCGTAGCCGGTGGCCAGGTACAGACCGCGGGCCTCGGGCTGGCGCGGGCCGGTGGTCAGATAGATCCGCCGGTAGCCACGGGCGCTCGCCTCGCGCTCCAGTTCGGCGACGACCCGGCGGGCGAGGCCCCGCTGCCGGTGGGCGGAGTGGGTCCAGATCCGCTTCAGCTCGGCCGTGGTCGCGTCGTACCGGCGGAAGGCGCCGCCCGCGACCGGCTCACCGTGTTCGAGGAGCAGGAGCAGGACGCCGCCGTGCGGGGCGGTGAACTCCTCGTCGGGGTAGCGGGAGATCTCGGCGTGCGCGTCCTTGCCGTAGCGCCGGGAGTACTCCTCGCCGAGTTCCCGCAGCAGGGGCCGCACCCTGGGGTCGGAGACAGGGACGTGAATCACCGTCAGTTCTGGAGCGGACGTCATCCGTTCACCGCCGCGAGGGCGCCGCGCGCTGCCCGTTCGGCGTCGCGCTTGGCGACCTCCTCGCGGACGATCGGGATCACGTACCGGCCGAAGTCGATCGCGTCGCCCAGCAGGTCGTAGCCGCGGGCGGAGAGGATGTCGACGCCGAGGTCGTAGTAGTCGAGGAGCGCCTGGGCGACCGTCTCCGGGGTGCCGACCAGGGCGTTGGAGTTGCCGGACCCTCCGGTCGCGGCGGCGGTCGGGGTCCACAGGGCGCGGTCGTAGCGCTCCCCCGCCTCGGCGATGGCGATCAGCCGCTGCGAGCCGGTGTTCTCGGGGGCGCCGGTGCGGTGGCGCCGCTTGAGTCCTGCCGCGCCGCGGTCCCGGATGGCCCCTACGGTGCGATGTGCCTTCTCCCAGGCCAGTTCCTCGGTCGGAGCGATGATCGGCCGGAACGCCGCCTGGATGCGCGGCACGTCGGTGCGTCCCGCTGCCGCCGCCGCGGCCTTCACCGCCTCGATCTGGTCGGCGGTCCGCGCCAGGGGCTCGCCCCAGAGGCAGTAGATGTCGGCCTCCGCTCCCCCGGCCTCGTACGCGGCCGGCGACGAGCCGCCGAAGGAGACGTTCGGGCGCGGCTGCTGGACGGGGAAGACATCGCTGACGAAGTCGTGGAAGCGGTAGTGCTCGCCCTCGTGATCGAAGGGCTCGTGGGTGGTCCAGATCTTCTTGACGATGCTGATGTATTCGCGGGTGCGGGCGTAGCGCTCGTCCTTGGTGAGGGTGTCGCCCTCGCGGCCCTGCTCGTGGTCGTTGCCGCCGGTGATGAAGTGCACGGTGAGCCTGCCCTCGCTGATCTGGTCGAGGGTCGCGAAGGTCTTGGCGGCGAAGGTGGGGTACGAGACGTTCGGTCGGTGGGCGAGCAGGATCTGGAGCCGGTCCACCTTGGACGCGATGTACGCGGCGGCCGGTGCGGGGTCCGGCGATCCGGAGCCGTAGGCGAACAGCACACGGTCCCAGCCGTTGTCCTCGTGCGCCCGGGCGAGCCGGAGCGTGTACTCCCTGTCGAAGGCGGCGCCGGAGCGCGAGGTGGTCTCGGAGCCGTCGTTGGTGGCGGCGATGCCAAGGAACTCCACGGGCATGGGAGATGGCCTTTCCTCAAGTCCTTTGGTCCGTGCCGTGGGCAGCGGCACGCGGGCACGGCGGAGCAGAGCAACCTTCGGCGCGCCGGTGTGACGGCGCTTCAGGCGCTGGGAAACAGGGTGGTGAGAAGTGGTGACGACACCGAGGTAGGGACCTCGGGCGAGGTGAGGCGGCGGCAGCGCGCGTCAGGTCTCGCAGGGCCGCCCGTACGCAGACTCGGCGTATGTCGAGCGCATGGTGCGTAGGACGGTGCTACGAAGGAAAAAACTCGGCCCGCGACGGGGTCACCGAGGGAGGGAAGGGCCGGTCAGACGGCCCGCTGCCGCATCAGGCGCAACACGCGGCGGACCACACTCGACCGAAGTCGATGTGGTCGCGGGTGACCAGGCGCTGCTCGGCATTCATGCGACTAATTGAGCAGTACATCAGGGCTCTCGTCAACCACGGCCCGGATGCCGGACCGGCGTTGGGCGGTTCCTGGGCGTGGTTGACACATGCGCGCGGTGCACCCGTACGATCGGTGCCGGACCGGCTCCGCCGCGCGCGGCAGCCGTACCGGCCGCGTTGAGGGACGCGGCGAGTGTGATGACGACGGAACCCCGCCACCACCCTGTGCCCCGCGCTGTGCCTGCCCGGACCCCGCGAACGTGCGCCGCCGGGTGGCCACCGACGCCCACGCCTCCCTCACCTGGAGAGCCTCCTGATGGCCTCGCTGTCCGACGTCTGCGACCCCTCCCGCGTCTCCGCATCCGCCCCACCCCCACGACACGTGCAAGCCTCCGACGGCCAGGGCTCCGAGGCTGACCTTCCGCGAATCGTGCCGCGCCGACATGCCGGCCGCTGGCTGACGGCCGCCGCCGCGCTGCTGGTCTTCGCGATGCTGGTCAACTCCGTCGTCCGCAACCGCGCCTTGCAGTGGGATGTGGTCGGCCGGTACTTCACCACCACCGCCGTGCTCGACGGGCTGCTGCTCACGCTCTGGCTGACCGGCGTCGTGATGGTGCTCGGCTTCCTGCTCGGCACCCCCCTGGCCGTGATGCGACTGTCCGCCAACCCCGTGCTGCGCACGCTGAGCTGGGGCTATGTGTGGATCTTCCGATCCACCCCGCTGCTGGTGCAGCTGCTGTTCTGGTTCAACATCGGCGCGCTCTACCCGACGCTCGGACTCGGCATCCCCTTCGGGCCTGAGTTCGTCACCGTCAAGACGGTCAACCTGCTCGGTCCCACCCTCACCGCCGTCATCGGCCTGACCCTGCACGAAGCCGCCTACGCCGCCGAGGTGGTGCGCGGCGGCATCCTCTCGGTGGACGCCGGCCAGAAGGAGGCCGCCCAGGCTCTCGGCATCGGCAGGCGGCACACCCTGCGCCGGATCGTCATCCCGCAGGCGATGCGCTCCATCGTCCCGACCGCGGGGAACATGCTGATCGGCACCCTGAAGGGCACCAGCATCGTCAGCGTGCTGGCGGTGCACGACCTGCTGTACTCGGTACAGCTGGTCTACAACCAGACGTACCAGGTCATCCCGCTGCTGATGGTGGCCACCCTCTGGTACATCGCCGTCACCACCGTGCTCAGCGCGGGGCAGTTCTACGTCGAGCGCCACTACGCGCGCGGCTCCGCCCACGCGCTGCCGCCCACCCCCCTGCAGCGGCTCAGGACCCATCTGGCCGCGCTCCGTGCCCGGCTCGAGAGGGTGACCGCGCCCGAGGCCCGCCCGGCGGCCGGCGGTGACGGGTGAGCCCGACGGCCTCGTTCCGCCCCGCGGTGGACACGGGGCCGTGCACACCACGGGCCCCGCGGTGGACACGGGGCCGTGCACACCACACCATCCACTGCACCAGGAGGAGACGCATGAGCGTCCATGACATCCCCGACGCCCGCGAAGTCGACGCCCTCGAAACCGTCGACCACGACCACGACGGCGGTACCAGCACCGCCGGCGTTCCCGATCCGGAGGGCTTCGCCGCGGAGTGGGAGGAGTGGCACCGGGACAAGGACGCCCGGCTCGCCTCGGAGCACGGCTTCCTCGCGGTCACCGGTCTGCACTGGCTCTCCGCCGAGCCCCAGAGCTTCCCCGGCGTACCGGGGACCTGGTCGACGGGTCCCGAAGGCGTCTGCGTGGAGCTCGATGCGGGGACGGAACTCGTCGTCGACCGCGCGGTGGTGCGCGGGCGGCACCTCTTCGGCGTCGTTCCGGAGCGCGGTGGCGTCGACGCCGTCTGGGGCGACACGGTGATCGAGGTCGCCAAGCGCGGCGGCCACGACGTGGTCCGGCCGCGGCGCCCCGACCACCCGCTGAGGGTCGCCTTCACCGGCACGCCCGCGTACGCGCCCGATCCGCGCTGGGTGGTCACGGGTCGCTACGAGGCCTTCGACGAGCCGCGACCGACCACGGTCGGCGCATCCGTCGAAGGACTTCGGCACGTGTACGACGCTCCGGGCCGCGTCGTCTTCCGGCTGAACGGAAAGGAGTTGAGCCTGACCGCCTTCAACGGGCAGGCGCCCGGGAGCCTCACGGTGCTGTTCACCGACGAGACCTCGGGCGTCACCACGTACGCGGCCAACCGCCAGCTCCAGGTGGCCGCGCCCGGGCCCGACGGCGCGGTGGTGCTCGACTTCAACCGCGCCACCAACCTGCCCTGCGCCTACACCGACTTCGCCACCTGCCCGCTGCCGCCGGCCGAGAACCGGCTGCCCGTCGCGATCGAGGCCGGAGAGAGGATCCCCCACGAGCGCGGCCCGGTCTCCTAGCGGGGCCCTGCGGAAGACGACGAGCACGGATGTTGCCGCGGCGTGACGCTGTCATGGCCACCTCGTGGCGATGCCGTCCGCCTGCGGGCGTCGCCGCCCTGCACCGCCTAGCATCGCGGGGACGACCCTGCCGCTGGTGGTGCGGGGCCGTCCCCCGTCACAGCCAAGGGCAGGTCCCTCATGAGCATTTCCAGCACCCTGAGCGTCGACGAAGCAGAGCCACGATTGGCTGGGCTGCACGTGGTCGACGTCCGTGCCCCCGGCGAGTTCGCCTCCGGCCGCTTGCCGGGCGCCGTCAACGTTCCTCTGGAACGCATCGAGGGCAGTCTGGCGGACCTGCGGCACGCCGGCGAGAGCGGACCGCTGCTCCTGGTGTGCGCGTCCGGCGCCCGCTCCGAGAAAGGCGCCGCGGTCCTCGCCTCCCACGGCATCGCGGCCGCGAGCCTGACCGGCGGTACCCGGGCCTGGGCCGCCGCCGGCCACGCGCTCGAGTACCCGCCCGGTCCCGTACGAGCCGTGTGGGGGATGGAGCGTCAAGTGCGCTTCACCGCCGGTGCCCTGGTGCTGCTGGGCCTCGCTCTCGGTCTGCTCGTGCATCCGGCGTTCCAGCTGCTGTCGGCGGGGATCGCCGGAGGCCTGGTGTTCTCGGCGCTCACCGACACCTGCGGCATGGCGGTGGTCCTCGGCCGGCTTCCCTTCAACCGGCGCGGCGCGGCGCCTCACGGGTGACCCGCGCCGACGCTTCCGGCGCGGGTCACTCCCGTACGCGCGGCTCCGGCGGGGCGGGGATACGCCTTCCCGGGCCGAACCGGCCGAGCAGCGCGGTGAGGAGGACCGCCGTCAGTGCGCCGGCGACGACGCCGCTGCCCAGGATCGTTCGGGCCCAGCCGGGGAACCCGGCGTACAGGTCCGGGCTGAGCAGCGGCAGCAGTCCCGCGGTGAGCGCGAGCGCGGCCGTCAACGTACCCGTACCCGTGCCGGACAGGTCGGCGCGGCGCAGCATCTCGACGCCCATGACGGCGATGACGGCGTAGACGACGAGGGCGGAGCCGCCCACGACGGCCGCGGGGATGCCGGCCAGCGCCCGGGACACGGGCGTGGCCAGACCGAGGACGACCAGGAGCGCGCCGGCCCCGGCGGTCACGAAGCGGCTGCGGACTCCGGTGAGGCGGCCGATTCCGATGTTCTCGGCGCTGGTGACCATCAGGGACGTACCGAACAGCCCTCCGGCCAGGGAGACCAGGGCGTCGGCGCGGGCGACGCGCGGAACGTCTCTCTCGGGGGCGGGAGTTCGGCCGACGGTCTCGCTGTTGAGCACGGTCTGTCCGGTGATCTCGGCCAGCGTGGTGAGGCTGAACACGAGCAGGGGAAGGGCGGCCACCAGGTCGAACCGAGGTGTCCCGAAGGGCAGGAACGCGGGCAGCGCGAAGCCGCTCCCGGCCGCGGGGGCAAAGGCCCCGAGCCCGGTCGTCACCGCCACGACGGTGCCCGCCGCCATACCGATGAGGACGGCCGTCTGGCGCCAGACGCCGCGCAGGAGCACGTACGCGGCGACGGTCGCCCCGACCGTGAGCCCGGCGAGGAGGACAGCACGCGGCTCGCCCGTCCCGTCCGGGCCCGTGACGAGCCGGGCCGCGACCCGGATCATGGCTATCCCGATGAGCAGCACGGTCACGCCCATGACCAGGGGCGGGAAGAGCCGTACGACACGGGCGTACAGGGGCAGCACCGCCAGGAGCAGGGCCGCCGCCAGGAGGACGGCGCCGGCGGCGGTCGGCGCCCCGTGTTCCTGCGCGATCTGGAGGAAGAGCGCGGTCGCGGCGCCGCCGGGCAGCATGACGAACGGCAGGCGGCCGCCGATCCGCCACACGCCGAGGGACTGGAGCAGGGCGCCCGCGCCGCACAGCAGAAGGACGGCGCTGAGCAGCGAGGCCGTCGCACCGGGCGGCATCCTCAGCGTGCCGGCGACGAGGAAGACGGTGGAGACCGGGGCGGCGATCATCGCCAGGACATGCTGGGCCGACAGCGGCACGAGGCGCCGCAACGGCACCCGTGCGTCGACGGCTTCAGAGTCGGGGCCGGCAAGGGAGGCCTGGGTGGTCGTCATGCCGTGGCCTCCAGCCACGGGATGTCGGCGGCGGCGTAACGGTAGGCGCGGAATACGGCGTTGGGCTGGGACGGGAAGAGGCCCCGGACCTCGCTCTCCTCGTAGCCGGCGAAGTACGGGACGACGTACTCCCAGCACAGGTAGCCGTCCTTCGTCACCTCGAACAGCCGCCCGGACGGGGAGTCGGTGACGAGGGTGTTGCCGTTCGGCAGGCGCTGCGCGGAGCCCATGAAGGGCGCGAAGAAGAACTCGCGGGCCGGGTCGTGGTACTCCCACACGATGTCGCCGCCGGCCCGGTCGATCTCGATGACGCGGGAGTGGGGGACGTCGTGGCCCGGCCGGAAGACGCCGTTGTCGAAGACCAGCAGCCGGCCGTCGTCCAGTTCGGTGGGCGCGTGCTGCTGGCTGACCGTGCCGGGGCGGCTGCGCCAGAGGATCTCGCCGGTGTCACGGCTGATGACGACGACGGCTGAGACGCTGCGCAGGCTGGCGAGGATGTTGCCGTCCCGCAGGGGCGTGACGCTGTTGATCAGGGGCCAGTGCTCGCGGGCGTACGCCTCGTGCAGCGGGAATTCCTCGCGGTCGAGGTGCTCCGCCGCCCGCCATGACCACAGGAGTTCGCCGTCCGGGCCGACCTCCTTGATGGTGTCGGCCCAGACGACGCCGCCGGCGGCTTCGGAGCCGGGTACTCCGCCCCGCACGGCCGCGGCCTCGGCCCCGGACAGGGGTTCCAGGGCGGTGTAGAGGATGCGGCCGTCGTCGAGGTGGTGGGCGTCGTGGTGCTGGAGGGGGTCGCGGTGCTCGCGCAGCACGGTTCCGTCGGGTGCCGCGCGGAGCATGACGCCGCCCCGGTACTTGTGCCACATCGGGAAGAGGGCCTTCTCGCCCGGGAGTACACCGTTGTAGGCGAGGGTTCCGTCGGTGAGCAGGCGGGCGTGGCGGCCGGGGCGGTAGGGAAGGTCCCAGCGGTGGACGGTGCGGCCGTGGAGGTCGATGAGGTAGACCTCTCCGGTGCCGGTCAGCGGCGCGTAGAGGGTGTAGCCGTCGGACGCGGCGGTCTCGTCGAGGGCGATGAGGCCGGTGGGGCGTCGGCGGCGTGAATTCTGGTCGATCGGGGGCACGTCGGAACTCCTCGCGTCAAACTTTCTTTGATGAGAACAACGGGTTTGACGGTAGAGACGTTGTGTGACGAGCGTGTGTCGGGAGTACGAAACCGTCTCAGGGTTCCTGGCGCAGGCCGCGTAAGGTGCCATCAGGCACCGTCGACCAGGCAGAACGGCGCCGTGGGGCGGGGAAGGGCGGGACGATCCGTGGATGCCGCGAACACACCGCGGGTGGGCGCCGCCGTACGCCGTCGACGGCGGGCACTCGACCTGACGCTCGCCGAGGTGGCACGGCGCAGCGGGCTCTCCTCCCCGTTCCTCAGCCAGATCGAGAACGACCGGGCGCGCCCCAGCATGCGTTCGCTGCAGCGGATCGCGGACGCGCTCGGCACCACGGCGGTACAGCTGCTCGCGGCCTCGGACGAGACCCGCACGGTCGACGTGGTGCGCGCCGACGACGACAGCGGCCTCGACCGGGAGGCGCGCGTCCGCCCGGTGGTGCGCGGCCGCCATCAGCTGCACGCGCTGGAGTTCGTCGGCGAGCACGAGGCGGACCGCGAGTTCCAGCACCGCAACGACGAGCTGATGTACGTGGCGGACGGCTCGGCGGAGGTGGAGGCCGACGGCCGGATCCACCGGCTGGGCCGCGGGGACACGCTGCTGCTGTCCGGCGGCGTCCGGCACCGCTGGCGCACCACCGAACCGGGCTCGCGGGTCCTGGTGGTCGCGGTCGGCGACCACGTGGAGGTACTGGAGTCCTGACGGGGCGGTGCCGCAACGTCATGTTCGCCGCAACTCGCTGCTCCGGTACCGGAATTCCGGCTCCCTGTGAACGACATGTGGCGCCGTCGCTCCCCGTCCGGTCCGGTTCGGGTGCCGTCACATGTTCTTCATGCCGTGTGCATGGTCCTGGTGCGGCTCTCCCGCCCATGATCGGCAGAACCCGTACCCCGCACCCGAGGAGCCGTCAGCCATGCCCAGCCGCCGTACCTTCCTGGCCGGTTCGACCGCCGCGCTCGGTCTGGCCGCCGTCACCGCCGCCCCCGCGGAGTCGGCGCAGACAGCGTCCGGGCTGACGGACTCCGGCGTGGCGGAGGCATCGGCCACCCGGCCGCCGAACGTCGTCGTCATCCTCGCCGACGACCTCGGCTACGGAGAGCTCGGCGCCTACGGCCAGAAGCTGATCACCACCTCCCGCCTGGACCGGCTCGCTGCCGAGGGGCTCCGCTTCACCGACGCCTACTCCACCGCCGCCGTCTGCGCCCCGTCACGCTGCTCCCTGCTGACGGGCCTCCACACCGGCCACTCCACGGTGCGCGCCAACCCCTCCTCCGGCGGCCAGGGTTCACTCACCGCCCACGACACCACCTTCGCCGAGGTGCTCCGGGCCCGCGGCTACCGCACCGCCGTGATCGGCAAGTGGGGCTTCGGACCGGAGGCCGCCGGCCAGGACAGCCACCCGGCCGCCCGCGGCTTCGAGGAGTTCTACGGCTACATCGACCACAGCCACGCCCACCAGTACTACCCCGCGTACCTCTGGCACAACGACGTCAAGGAACCCATCCCCGCCAACGCCGCCGGCGCGAAGGCGGTGTACGCCCCGGACCTCCTGGAGCAGCGCGCCCTGGAGTTCATCGGCGACCACGCCTCCGAGCCGTTCCTCCTGTTCCTCACCCCGAACGTCCCGCACGCCCCCAGCGACATCCCCGACTCCAGTGCCTACGCCGACCGGACCTGGACGGCCGCGAACAAGGGGCACGCGGCCCAGGTCACGTACTTCGACTCGCTCGTCGGCAAGGTGGTCGACCGGCTCCGGGAGCTCGGCCTGGAGCAGGACACGATCGTCCTCGTCACCAGCGACAACGGCCCCCACGAGGAGGGCGGGGTCAACCCCGACCTGTTCGACGCGAACGGCCCGCTGCGCGGCTACAAGCGCAACCTCTACGAAGGCGGCGTACGCGTCCCCCTCATCGCCTGGGGCCCCGGCCGAGTCCGGCAGGGCACAAGCGACCGTCCCACCTCGCTGACCGACGTGCTCCCCACCCTGGCCGAGCTCGGCGGCGCCCCCTCCCCCACCGATGTGGACGGACTGTCCGCCGCTCCCCTGCTCGCAGGCAGCGCGGACTCGGCACGCCACGGACACCTGTACTGGTTCCGCGACGAGTGGGGCGTCACCAGCAGGGCCAACTCCCAGGACGGCGGGCGTGCCACCTGGCTCGCCGAGGCGGTCCGTAGGGACGACTGGAAGGCCGTGCGCTTCGCCCCCGAGCGGGACCACACCCTCCCCGACGAGCAGTGGCAGGTGGAGCTGTACGACCTGGCTGCCGACATCGGCGAGACCCGCAACATCGTCGACAAGCACCCGGCGAAGGCCACGGAACTGGTGGCGTTGATGCGCTCCTCCTGGAAGGACAGCTATGCGCGCATCCCGTTCGGGACCCGTCTGGCCCTGCCCGGTCTGGCCGTCCCCGGCCAGGCGTTCACCGTGACGGCCACCCTCGACAACGGCTCCTCCCGCCCGTGGACCGCGGCCTCGCTCGCTCTGCGCGCCCCTGACGGCTGGACCGTGACCCCCACCTCCCCGACCACCGCGGACCAGCTCGCCGCAGGCGGCCGGCTCACCGCTTCCTGGCAGGTCACCCCGCCCGCGAACACCGCCCCCGCGACCACGTGGACGCTCACCGCGGAGGGCAGCGCCCTCACTCCGGCCGGCCCGGTCCGCTACCCGGCGACGGGCACGGTCCCGACGCCACCCCCTGCCCCCACCCGCGACTCCTACCTCTCCGACCTCACCTGGATCAGCGCCACCAATGGCTGGGGACCGGTGGAGCGTGACACCTCCAATGGCAAGAACGCCGCGGGCGACGGCCCGCTGATCTCCTTCGGCGGTACGACCTACCCGAAGGGCCTGGGCGTCCACGCCCCCAGCGACATCGGGTACCACCTCGGCGGTGCCGCACTCCGTTTCACTTCCCTGGTCGGCATCGACGACTTCTCCGCCAAGCAGAGCTCCGTCGGCGCGACCCGCGCCAAGGTCTACGGCGACGACCTCCTGTTGCTGACCACCCCCACCCTCACGGCGGCCACCGGCCCGGTCCAGGTCGACCTGGACGTGCGCGGCGTCCGCGTCCTGCGGCTGGTCGTCGAGGACGCCAACAACCGCACGTCCTTCGACCACACCTCCTGGGCCCTGGCCCACGTCACCGTGGGCTGACGTCCCGCGTCCGCCACAAGTCCGGAGGCCGTTTCCGAACTTCGGAGGCCGTTTCCGAACACTCGGAAACGGCCTCTTCACGGCGGACGGACGGTGCTACGCAGGGTCGGCGGCCACCCGGAACCCGATGTTGCCGGTCGAACTGTCGGGCGTGTTGGAGCTGCGGGCGGCCACCCGGTAGCGGTTGCAGTAGGAGTCGTGGCACAGGTACGAGCCGCCGCGCATCGCCCGTGAGCTCTCCTCGTCCGGGGTGAACCAGTCCGCGCACCACTCCCAGACGTTGCCCACCGTGTTGTAGAGCCCGAAGCCGTTGGGGCGGAAGGACTTCACGGGGGCCGTGCCCACGTAGCCGTCGGCGGCGGTGTTGAGGTCGGGGAAGTCGCCCTGCCATATGTTGCACATGTGGCGGCCGCCGGGCGTGAGCTCGTCGCCCCACGGGTACCGGCGCTGCTCCAGACCGCCGCGGGCCGCGTACTCCCACTCGGCCTCGGTGGGCAGTCGGGTGCCGGACCAGGCGCAGTAGGCCTGGGCGTCGTTCCAGGACACGTGGACGACGGGGTGGTTCTGCCGGTCGGTGACGTGTGAACCGGGCCCCTCGGGGCAGCGCCAACTGGCCCCCTCCACCGCCCGCCACCAGGGGACCGCCGCCACCGGCGGGGAGATGTCGGCGACCGGGTCGGCGAGGAAGGCCCCGAACGTGAAGGAGAAGCCGAAGCGTTCGGCCTCGGTGATGTGGCCGGTGGCTTTGACGAAGGTGGCGAACTGCGCGTTGGTCACGGCCGTGGCCGCGATGCGGAAGGGCTCCACGGCCACCTCGCGGACCGGCCCCTCCGCGTCCGCGGGGAAGCCCTCGGGGTCGTCGGCGCCCATGAGGAAGCGCCCTCCGGGCAGGGTGAGCAGCTGCCGGGCCACCCGGGAGGGCGCGAGCGCGGGGCGTGGCGGTGCGAGGGTCATCACGGGGGCGTGGGCGTGGCCTGGGGTGCAGCATTCGGGCATGACGGCTCCGTCGGAACGATGGGGGGCCGGCACCCGTGCCTCGCGACACGGGTGCCGGCCGGTGGTACCGAGTGCGGGTCAGGCCACTCGGTCGGCGGCGAGCTGGGCGGCCAGGGCGGGGATGCCCAGCGCCTGTTCCTCGGCCGGTGTGGCCTGATACAGCTTGTTGGTCAGCTGGTACGGGTCGTTCGCCAGGTCGTAGTACTCGCGGAACTTCACCTGGCCGGTGCCGGACACCGTGCCGTTCGCGTCGGTCGTCAGGTCGTAGTACTCCGTGTACTGCTTGTCCTTGGCCACGTACGAGGACCAGGTGGGCGCCCCGCCGGCGCCGGTGCCCTGCTTCCACCACTCCACCAGCAGGTGGTCGCGGTTGTAGGAGGAGAGCAGGGACCTGCCGTCCTGCGGGGCGCTCGGGGTGATGCCCGCCGCGTCGAGGATGGTCGGCGCGATGTCGATGTTGGCGACGATGCGGTTGTCCACGGTCCCCGCGCCCAGCCCGCCGGCCGGCCAGGAGAGGTAGAACGGCACCTCGTGCGCCGGGCGGTAGGGCACCGACTTCGCGGTCCAGCCGTGGTCCGCCCAGCTGAAGCCGTTGTCGCCGATGTAGATGACGAGGGTGTTGTCCAGTTGCCCCAGGGCCTGGAGCTTGTCCTTGAACGCCTGCACCGCGTCGTCGACGGAGAGCAGGGTGCGCAGCTGCTCGGCGCGGATGGTCTGGCCGTCGGCGAGGGTGCCGGTGGCGTTCCTGATGTAGGCCGGCTTGTCGCTGCGGTCGTTCTCGGGGACGGAGGGGCGGCCGTTCCAGTCCGGGACCGGGGCGCCGGCGTACTTCGCCTCGGGGGTGCGCGGGCCGTGGGACGCGTAGGGCGTGACGTACGCGAACCAGGGCCGGGCGTCGGTGGCGGCCTTGTCGAGGAAGTTCAGGGTGCGGTTCTTGACGATGGTGGTGGTGTAGCCGTTGATCGTCTGTACGGTGCCGTTGACGTTCCACTGGGCGTCGACGTATCCGGGCTGGAGGAGGGCGAACTCCTCGAAGTGCGGCGGGTTGTCCGCCAGGGTCCAGGAGTTGAGGTACTTGCCGAACAGGCCGGTGCGGTAGCCCGCCTGCTTCAGGTACTTCTGCAGTGTGGTGCTCTGGTCGAGCGCGTGGGAGGCGCCGTTGTTGCGCACGCCGTGGTTGTGGGCGTGGCGGCCGGAGAAGACGCTGGAGCGCGAGGGCGCGCACAGCGGGGTGGTGACGTGGCCGTTGGTGAACTTCACGCCCTGGTCGGCGAGCCAGGCCACGGTCTTGGGCAGGGCCCACTCGGTGTGCTTGGGCTGGTCGTCGGTGACGATCAGCAGGATGTTCGGGCGGCCGGCGGCAGCGGCGGGGCCGGCTCCTGCGACCTGCGCGAAGGCGGGTACGGCGGTCGCGGCCGCCACGGCGGCGGCGCCGCCGAGAAAGCCTCTGCGGCTCACCGGGGGGCGTCGGTTGTCGCTCATGATGTCCATTCCTCCTGGGTGCGTCTGCACATGGGGGCACAGCGGACGAACGGACGATGGGTCAAGCCGTCGGCCGCGGTGCGGAAGGGGGAGAGACGGGAGTCAGGCGGGGCGCCAGGTGGGGATCCCGTGGGGGGAGGGCGCGCTCAGCGCGCCGGGGCGACCGTACACAGGGCGCTGGCCACGTGCCCTTGGTCGACGTGGCGGCGCGCAGTGAGGATTACTGCTGCCATGACCACGACAGTAGGCGACACGGAACCGCCCTTCCATATACGGCAGATGAAATAGGCGGCCGGACTACGGGAACCGTGAACAGGATCGCCTGCGACCGCGACCGCCACTGGGACCGCGACCGCGACGCTCACGGCCCGGCGGCAGGGCCGTTACGTCGCCAGGGCGGACCGCGCTGTCCCAGAATTCGGGGGATGCACTCCCGCCGCGACCTCCCCGACCATGGGCGACAGTACGTGTCCACACAAGCCCTCTACCACGCCGACAGGGCAGGGATCGGACGGTCGACCGGTGCGAAGGTTCACGGTGCTCTGCGGGGGCTACATCGTCAGCATGACGGGCACGGCGCTGACCGCGTTCGCGCTCACCGTCTGGATCTATCTGGAAACCGGCTCGACGATCCAGTTCGCCATCGGTTTCATCCTGTCACTGCTGCCCGCGATCGCGCTCTCCCCCTTCGCCGGAGCGCTGGTCGACCGCTGGAACCGGCGCACGGTGATGCTCGCCGGCGACATGGTCGGGGTGTGCACGAGCCTCTCCCTGGCCGTGCTCTCCGGCCTGGGTGTTCTTCAGCCCTGGCACATCTTCGTCACCATCACCATCCGCTCGGCACTGGGAGCATTCCTCGTACCGGCGCTGAACGCGAGCGTGACGCAGCTCGCCCCGCGAAACCAACTGGGCCGCGCCAACGGAATGGTGATGACCGCGACCGCGGTGAGCCAGACCGTGGCTCCGGCACTCGGCGGGCTGCTCATCGTCGCGATCGGTCTCCCCGGAATCCTCGCCATCGACTGCGCGACGTTCCTGCTCAACATCGCCATCCTCCTCCGGATCCGCATACCCCGGCCCGCCGCGCCTGAGGACGGACCGGCCGGCATCTTCGGAGAGATCAGCGAGGGCTGGCGTCACCTCGTCACCAGGCGCGGTCTCGTCCCGCTGCTCTGCTTCTACGCCGCGCTCAATCTGGCGGTCGGTTTCGTCGATGTCCTTTTCACGCCGCTGGTGATCGGAATGGCCTCGGTGACGGCGCTCGGTGCGGTGCTGACGGCCGGCGGCGTCGGCATGTTCCTCGGCGGCGCCACCATGGCCGCGTGGGGAGGGCCGCCGAAACGGATCCACGGCATCGCCGGGCTGGCCGTGCCGCTCGGGTTCTTCCTCTGCCTGGGCGCCCTGCGCCCGAACATCGCCCTGGTCGCCGTCGCCGCCTTCGGCTTCCAGTTCTGCTCGATGATCATCGATGGCACCAGCCGAAGTGTTCTGCAGACCGAGGTGGAGCCCGGCATGCAGGGCCGCGCCTTCGCCGCCTTCAACATGATCACCAACACGGTGCTGTTCACCGGCTACATGCTCGCCGGGCCCGTCTCCGAGCGGATCTTCGAACCGCTGCTGCGTCCGGACGGCGCCCTGGCCGACACCGTCGGCCTGGTGATCGGCGTCGGTTCCGGACGCGGCTCGGCCTTCCTCATCCTGCTGCTCGGGGTGGCCGTCCTGATCGTTGCGCGGCTCGGCTACCTCTCACGCGACCTGCGCGCCCTGCGCGACGACGTGCCGCTGACCGCCCCGGCAGCCAAGGACGCGGCACCGAAGCCGCAGGCCGACGCAGCAGGTTCCTCCTCGACCCGTGAACCGGCCGCCCGCCCATGACCACCACCGACCAGGAGGAACCCGGCATGGACCACGACCCGGTCGCCGCCGGCGGAGCAGACGCCCCCGCCGATCTGTTCCCCAACGGCTACGACCCCTTCGACTTCCGGATCCACGAAGACCCCTATCCGTTCTACGCCTGGATGCGGGAGCACGCTCCCGTGTACCGCAACGAGGAACGGGACTTCTGGGCCCTGTCCCGCCACGCCGACGTCGTCGACGCGCTGCGCAGACCGCAGCGGTTCTCCAACCGGTTCGGCATCTCACTGGAACCCGAACTATGGGGTCCGCATGCCGCCAAGACCAGCTTCTTCCTCGCCATGGACCCACCCGACCACGGCGTCTATCGCGCGTTGATCTCCAGCGCCTTCACCCCGCGCCACGTGGCCGCGATGGAGGCGCGGATCCGCGAGATCACCCGCGACCGGCTCGAGGCCCTGCGCGGTCAGCAGCGCTTCGACTTCGCCACCGACTACGCTGCCGCCCAGCCCAACGACGTCCTGTGCGAGATGCTCGGCATACCCGAGTGGGACTGGGACCTGATCCGCGCAGACACGGATGCGCTCAACGTACGCGAAGACATGTCCGACGAGCGGGGACCGACGGCGACAGCGGCAGCGCTGCGCATGGCCCAGTACTTCGTCGGACTCGTCACCGACCTTCGCAAGAGCCCCGGCCAGGACCTGACCTCGACCCTGATCGCGGCAGAGGTCGACGGCCGACGACTGACCGATTCGGAGATCGTCGGATTCCTCTTCGTCATGGTCGGAGCAGGCAATGAATCCACCGGCAAGACCATTGGCAACGCCTGGTACCACGGGCATCTCGATCATGAGATACAGCAGGCCGGGCTGAACGGGCAGGCCGACAAGTGGGCGAGCGAGACGCTGCGCTACGACTCGGCGAGCCAGATGGTCGCCCGTCGCCTCACCGAGGACACCGTTCTGCACGGCGTCCGGCTGCGCGCGGGCGCCCGGATCGCCATCCTGCCCGCGTGCGCCAACCGCGACCCCCGGGTCTTCCCCGACCCCGAGCGCTTCGACCTGGATCGCGACACCAGCAAGATGATCAGCTTCGGGCACGGACCGCATCACTGCCTCGGCTCGGTACTCGCCAAACTCGAGATGCGTATCGCACTGGAGGAGATCGGCGCTCTCGTGTCCGCGTACGAGATCGACCTCGACCGCGCCCGCCGTGTCCACACCCCGCACCAGCGCGGTTTCGCCGCTCTCCCGTGCGAGGTCTCCTGGCGCACCGCACGGGCCCACTGACCTCGGCCGCTGCCGGCGGCCGGCTCAACCGAGCACGGTCGCCGCCCCGCAGCGGCCGCAGTGAGCATCCAAGGACTTCTCGATCAGGCCGGCCAGCGCCTCGGCCTGGTCCTGGAGGAAGTAGTGGCTCCCCTCGGGGATCACGGCCAGGTCGACGCTGCTGCTGAACCGGTCCCACAGCCGCACTCCACGACCGTATCCGGAGGTCATCGGGTCGGCGGTGCCCGCGATGAACGTGATCGGCGTCGAGAGCGGCGTGGGCGGCTCCGCAGGCTCGCTCAGCCACGGCTCGGTCCCGCGCGTCCACACGTCGGCGAAGTAGCGGCCGCCTTCGGTGACATCGTGGCGGAAGGCACGCATCACGAACGCGATGGTCTCGTCGTCGACCTCACTGCCGAAGCCGCCGATGGAACGCAGATAGCGCACCTCCGCCTCGTCGGCTTCGGGCACACTCCCCCGGGTCGTCCCCACCGTCCGTGCGCCCACCCGGAGCCACCCGCGCTGCACCAGAGCCGCCAACACCCGCTGCATTGCACGCCCGATGCGACGCGGCTCGTAGAACGGGTAGGAGGCGCCCAGGAACAGTCGCTCGACCGGGCGCCCCGCGGCCTCGACCCGGCGGACGACCTCGACAGCCAGCGCGACGCCCACGCAGTGCCCGTAGACGGCAACCGGGCCGGGCGGCAGCGCCAGCACGGCGGCGGCGCACTCACCGGCGATGGCGTCGACGGAACGCAACTGAGGGTCGCTGCCCGGTTCGTGTCCCGGAAGCGTCACCGCCTGGAGTGAGACGTCAGGTGACAGATGGCCGGCGAGTGCCCGGTAGGCGATGGCGCTGCCGCCGCCGAACGGCACGCACACCAGGTGCGTCGCGGGCTGTGTCCGCGGCGCCAGGTTCAGGAGCATGCTCGAGGCGGAGGCGGGCGACTCCAGCGCGGCCGCCAGCCCTCGCACGGTCGGGTGCGTGGTGATCAGCGGAACGGTGGCTCCCTCGATCCGCCGGATCGCGCGCACAGCGTCGAAGGACGTCCCGCCGAGCTCGAAGAAGTCGCTGTCGCGCTCGATCGACCGCACCCCGAGCACGGCCTCGAAGGCGGCGGCGACCGCCTTCTCGCCCGAGGTCTCCGGTCCCCTCCACGGGCGACCGTCCGAGACCTTCACCTCTCTGCGCGGATCGGGCAGCCTCGTCCGGTCGAGCTTCCCGTTGGGGCTCAGCGGCATCGCATCGAGAACGGTGACCGTCGCCGGCACCATGTAGCGCGGCAGCCGGTCGGCGAGGTACGTCCTCAGCTGCGCCGGCAGGTCCTCGCGATCGGCCCCTCCATCGGCGGCGGTCACATACGCCGCGAGCTCGCGGTGTTCACCGCGCGCATGTACCGTGACCGCGCTCTCGCGCACCGCGCGATGGCCGGTCAGGGTGTGCTCCACCTCACCGAGTTCGATCCGATAGCCGTTGATCTTCACCTGGTGGTCGATGCGGCCGAGGAATTCCAGTGACCCGTCCGCCAGCCTCCGCACCTTGTCGCCTGTGCGGTACAGCCGTCCGCCGGGGCCCGCCAGCGGATGCGCGACGAACGTCGCCGCGGTGAGTCCCGGCCGCCCCACGTACCCGGTCGCGAGCTGGACTCCCCCCAGGTACAGCTCTCCCGGCACCGACCGGGGCACCTCGGCGAGCCGGCCGTCCAGGACATGGGCCCGTACGTTCGCCACCGGCCGGCCGATGGGAACCACCCCCGCAGGGGCTGTCCCGGCGCAGTCCCACCATGTCACGTCCACTGCGGCCTCGGTCGGCCCGTAGAGGTTGTGCAGCTCCACCTGCGGCAGGAGCTGCGCGAACCTGCGGGCGAGGCCATGGGGCAACGCCTCCCCGCTGCACAGCACCCGGCGCAGGGCCGGCAGCTCGGCAGCGCCCGGGTCGTCCACGAACAGTTCCAGCATCGACGGCACGAAGTGAGCGGTCGTCACCTTCTCGTCCGCAAGGATCCCGGCCAGATACGCGGCGTCCTGGTGCCCGCCCGGGCGGGCCACCACCATCACCGCACCCGTGATCAGTGGCCAGAACAGCTCCCACACCGAGACGTCGAACCCGAACGGAGTCTTCTGCAGCACGCGGTCGTCCGGCGTCAGCCCGAAGGTGTCCTGCGCCCACAGCAGACGGTTGAGGATCGCTTCATGCGTGACCGCGACGCCCTTCGGGCGTCCGGTGGATCCGGACGTGTAGATGACGTACGCGAGGTCGGAGCCCTGCACCGGCATCGGCGTCCAGTCCGTGCCGGCCTGCTGCGGAGGCAGGGGGCTGACGACCGGACCCGCGCCGAGACGTCGTGCCAGGGGCGCCAGGTCAGGCTGTGCGATCACCGCTTCGGCCCCGGCGTCGGCGACCATGAACGACAAACGCGCCTCGGGAAGCGACGGCTCCAGCGGCAGGTACGCCGCACCCGCCAGCTGTGTTCCCAGGACCGCGACCACGAGGTCGGCGGAGCGTTCGAGACAGACCCCGACCGTCGATCCGCGACGTACTCCCGCGCCGGTCAGCGCCGCTGCCACCGCGCACGACCGGTCCCACAGCTCGGCGAAGGTGAGCACGCCCTCGTCCGCCACCACCGCGGGCGCGGTCGGCGTCTGCTCCACCCACCGCTGCACCAGCGCGGGCAGGCACGCCCCGCGGTCGCCGTACCGCGCGAAACTCCCGGACGCCGCCGGCTCCGGCTGCCCTCCCCGCGCGAGACCCGAGGCGACACCGCCGATCCTCGCCTCACGCGTCAGCCCCGTCAGGGCCGTCCGGAAGGCGCCGAGGATCTCCTCCACCTCCCGGGAGCCGATCCGATCCCGGTGATAGAGCGCCCGCAGCGTGGACGCCGCGGTCACGAAGACGGTCAAGGGTTCGCTGGTCTTCTCGAAATCCGTCAGTCCCCGCAGCGACAGCTGCCCCACGTCGGTGCTCTCGCCGAAGTCGACGGGGTAGTTCTCCAGAACGAGCAGAGTGTCGAACAGCCGCTCGGTCGCCGTGACCCCCGTCCAGGACTTGATCTGGGCGAGCGGACTGAACTCGAAGCGGCGCGCCGCCGCATGCAGCGCCTGGACCTCGCGCAGCCACTCCCCCACGCCGCGGTCCATGGGAACCGTCAGCTGCAGCGGGAGGCTGTTCACGAAGCTGCCGACCATCCGCTCCACCTGCGGCAGCAGCGCGGGCCGGCCCGAGCAGGCGACCCCGAACCGTACGTCCGAGCCTCCGCTGAAGCACTCCACCACGAGGGCCCATGCGGCCAGCATCAGCGTGCCCGGCGTGACACCGTGCCGGGCGGCGGTCTGCCGCAGCGCAGCGCTCAACTCCTCGCCCAGCGCGAGGTTGTGCTCGTCGATGACCGAGGGCGGACCGTCCGGAGCGACCGGCCGCAGAGGCGCCAGTTTGTTGAACCCGGCGGCATTCCCGAGGGTTTCGACCCAGTACTCCTGTGCCGCGCCCAGGTCCTGCTGCTGGAGCCATGCCATGTAGTCGCGATAGGGCGGAGCAGGCGCCGGAGGCGGTGTCCCCGTGGTGAGGCTGAGGTAGCGGCCGACGACCTCCCCGATGACCAGCGGCACGGACCAGCCGTCGATCGGCAGCATGTGGTGGGTCCACACCACGAGGTGCCGCTCGGCGCTCAGGCGCACCAGGTCGAGGCGGAGCAGGGGCGCCTGTGCAGGGTCGAATCCTGCCGCCCGCTCGGCCGCGAGCAGCTGCTCCGCCTTCTCGTCCTGGACGGCCGGCTCCACGCCGGACCAGTCGTGACGGCGCAGGTCGATGGGCACATGGCGGTGCACGACCTGCAGGGGCGTGTCCATGCCCTCCCAGTGGAAGGAGGTGCGCAGTGCCGGGTGTGCGCGGACGGTCTGCTGCCAGGCGGTCTCCAGCGCTCGTGCGTCGAGTCGCCCGTCGACGGCGAAACTGTGCTGGGCCAGGTACGTGTCGGAGTCTCCGCCGTAGAGGCTGTGCAGCAGCATGCCCTGCTGCAGCGGTGACAGCTCGTAGACGTCCTCCACGTCCTCCATGCTCATTCAGCCTGCCTCTCGGCGAGCCTGCCCAGCAGGCCGTCGAGCTGGGCCCGGTCGACGCGCGCGAGCGGGAAGTCCGCCGTCGCGCCCTCCGGGGCCACCGCGCCGATCAGCGAGCGGAGGTGGGAGACATGGCTCAGGCAGAGACGTTCCACGGTCTCCGCGTCGTGCCGCCGCTCGCTGTACTCCCAGGCGACGACGAGTTCACCGGCGCGCACACCGGCGCGCACCTCGAGGGGGTAGGGCCGGAGCTCGAAGGGGCTGCGGTCCCCGCCGACGGTCTCCGCCGCAACGGAGAAGGTCCCGGACGCAGGCTCCATGGCCTTGCCCGTATAGGCGAACGAGAGAGCGACCGGCGCCGCGTCCAGCGGCTCGCGCCCCTGCCGAAGCAGCTGCCAGCCGGTGCCGCCCGCAGGCACGGCCCGCAGGGTCTCCTTGACGGTGCGGAGCGTCTCCTCTCCGGCAGCATGCAGGAGCAGCGGGTGTGTGGGACTGAACCAGCCGACGGTACGCGTCACATCGACGTCGCCGAACAGCTGCGCCCTGTCGTGGCGGACGAGATCGATGAGGTGGCGCTCGGCGCCGGTCCACTCCTCGAGTGTGCGGGCCAGCGCCGCCAGCAGCAGTTCCTCGACCGTGCAGGCCAGCCGCTCGGGCGCCCCGAGCAACGCCGCGGTCGCGGCCGGATCGAGACGCGCGGTGGCGGTCCGGGAACCGGCTTCGGTATCGGGACCTCGCTCTTCCGGGTGATCCTCGGGCAGCCGCCCGCACTGCGCCTCGCCGGGACCTCCGGTCACCACCTCGGACCAGTACGGGCGTTGGCCCTGTACCGAATCCGATGACGCGTAGGAGGCAAGCCGGCGCGTCCAGGACTGCCACGACGTGGTCTTCGGCAGGAACCGCAGCGGCTCACCGGCCGACAGCTGCACCACCGCGGTCTCCAGGTCCTCGAGGAGGATCCTCATGGACGCCGTGTCGGCCACCAGCCGGTGGGCGACCACGGCCAGCTGGTCCGCGCGCCCCTGGCCGGGTCGCAGCAGCGCGACCCTGATCATCGGCCCGACCGCCGGATCGAGGCTGCGCTGCAACTCGGCACAGACCTCGTCGGTCCGCAGATCCGGGTCCTGGCCGGACGAGAATTCGTAGAACGCGAACGGCGTCTCGTCCCCGCGCGGGGCGATGCGCGACCGGGTCCGGGCCCCCGCGAGCAGCAGCCTCTGGCGCAGCCCGTCATGGTGCCCGAGCACAGCTTCGACGGCCGCGCGCAGCACCTCGGGATCGACCTCGACGGCCAGGTCCAGCAGCACCGACAGGTTCCACTGCGCGGGTGCCGTCAACTCGGCCGTGCACAACCCGTGCTGGGTCGGCGAGAGGGGCGCCGGACCCGTGACGTCCGCCTGCTCGGCATCGACGGTGCGGCCGGCCTCGACCACCACGGCGAGCTGGGCGACCGAGGGGTTCGCGAAGAGGTCGTACGGAGTCAGCCGCAGGCCCGCCTGCTGCGCCTGGGCGACCACCTGGATGGCGAGGATCGAGTCGCCGCCGACCTCGAAGAAGTTGTCGTCGACGCCGATCTGCGCGACACCCACCACACCGGCGACGACCCCCGCCAACGCCTGTTCCGTCGCCGACTCCGGCGCACGGAAGCCTGTTCCGCCGGCCGCGTCCGCACGGCCCGGGGCGGGCAGGCGCGCGCGGTCGATCTTGCCGTTCGCGTTGAGCGGCAGCTCCGCTATCTCGACGAACGCCGAGGGAACGAGGTAGGAGGGCAGTCGATCGAGGAGGAAGTCCCGCAGCGAGGCGGCCACACCGGTCATCCCTGCCGACGGCACCACATGGGCCACCAGCCGCCGGTCTCCCGGAGCAGGCTCATGGGCCGTCACCACGACCTCCGCGACCCCGGGATGGTCGATGAGAGCCGATTCGACCTCGGTGGGCTCGACGCGGAAACCACGGATCTTGACTTGGGTGTCCACCCGGGAGTGGAACTCGAGGTTGCCGTCGGTGCGGCGGCGCACCAGGTCGCCCGTGCGGTAGACCCGCTCGCCCGGCCGGGTCGGGTCCGCGACGAAGCGCTGTGCGGTGAGGCCCGGGCGCCCCAGATAGCCGCGGGCCAGGCTGACACCACCGATATAGAGCTCGCCCACGCCCCCTGCCGGGACCGGCTGCATCCGACGATCGAGGATGCGCAGGTCGGCCGAGGGGAGAGCGGTGCCGATCGGCAGGTTCGGCCACTCCGTCTCCGGGTCGTCCGGGTCCAGCCTGAAGAAGGTGGAACTGACCGTCGTCTCGGTGAGCCCGTACACGTGGGCGAGTGGGACGCCGGTACGCCGCCACATGGCGAGGCGCTCGGGCAGTACCCGCTCACCGCCGATGATCACCAGGCGGAGGTGCCTCGGGAGTTCCAGGCCGAGGCGGTCGATCTCGCGCGCCCACTCGTGCCAGTAGGCCGTGGGCAGTTCCATCACGGTCAGATGTTCCCGCTCGACCAGCGCGGCGAGATCGTCCTCGCCGCTGATCAGGTGTTTCGTCGGCATGACCACGGCGCCGCCGGCGAGCCAGGTCGGGAACAGCTCTTCGGCCAGTACATCGAAACCCGGCGAGGCGAACTGCAGGAACCGGTCGCCGGTGCCCAGGCCGAGTCGATCCACCACGTCACGCGCGAACACCGCGAGCGATCGGTGTTCGATCACGGCGCCCTTCGGACGGCCGGTCGATCCCGAGGTGTAGACGACGTACGCCGCCGCTGCAGGATCCGGCGGGTCGAGGTCTTCCTCGTCCCCCACAGCCTCGTCGGCCCCGTCCATGAGGACGGTGGTCCACCCGCCGGAGCCCGGCGCGTCCGCCAGCAGCTCCTCGGTGACCAGTACCCGCACATCCGCATCAGCGAGCAGGAACGCCATGCGTTCCGGCGGGTACGTCGGGTCGATGGGCACGTACGCCCCGTGTGCCTTGAGCACCGCCAGGATCGCCACTGCCAGGGCCGGCGACCGGTCCACCAGGACACCGACGCGCGCGTCCCGGCGCACTCCTGCGGCGCGCAGTCGATGGGCCAGCCGGTTCGCACGGCGGTTGAGTTCCGTGTAACTGGTCGCGACTCCGTCCCAGATCACCGCCGGAGCGTAGGGGGCGAGCCGCACCCGGCGCTGGAACTGCTCGACGAATCCGCTCACCTCGGTCGAGACCGCCGGCTTGCTCTCAGCGGCGCCGACATTGAGCTCGACGGCCCAGACCGGTGTGTCCGGATCGTCGACCAGCTGACGGAGCACCCGCTGGAACTGCTCGGCCAGCAACGCGACCGTGGCAGAGTCGAAGAGTTCGGACATGAAGTGCCACTGGATCTGCAACGTCCCGGCGTTCGGCGTGACGTTGAGGGTGAGGTCGACCGAGGTCTTGGCCGGGGGGATCGACACCGGCGTGATGCGCAGCCCCGGCAGTTCCAACGTCATGTCGGGCACGGTGAGCACGTTGATCCAGACCCGGCTGAACGAGGTGCGGGTCGACTCGCGACCAAGGTCGAGGCCCTCGGCAACCCGCTCGAACGGGAGGTCCTGGTGGTCGAGCGCACCGGCCAGCGTCGTGTGGGCCTCCCGCACGACTTGACGGAGCGTCAGGTCGTCATGCATCCGCACCCGCAGGGGCAGCGGATTGGCGAAGCTGCCGATGAGCCGCTGGGTCTCCCCGCGGGTGCGTCCCGACACGAGGGATCCGACGACCACGTCGTCCTCGCCCGAGTACCGGTTGAGCAGCACGGAGCATGCGGCCAGCAGCACCCCGAACAGCGAGGCGCCCTCCTTCTCCCCGAACCGCTGAACGCCCGCCGCCAACTCCTCGGGAAGGCGCATGTCGTACACGCCGCCGGCATACGTCGGGCGCGCCGGACCGGGGCGGTCGACCGGCAGTGCCGACTCGACGGGCATTCCCGCCAACTGCTTTCGCCAGTACTGGACTTCGAGCTCTTCCTTCTCCTCGGTGCGCTCCGCGCGTTGCCACGCGGCGAAGTCCCCGAACTGAATGTCGAGCGGCGGAAGGTCCGCAGGGGCGTCGCCGAGCCGGCTGCGGAACATCGCAGCCAACTCCTCGACGATGATCGCCAGCGACCAGGCGTCCGAGGCGGCATGGTCGGCTGCGAACAGCGCCACATGCACCTCCGCCTCCAGCCTCAGCAGCGTCACCCGCAGGCGTTGCGGATCAGCAGGGTCGAACGGGCGCGTCATGTCGCGGCGGGCGAGCCGCGTGACCTCGTCCGTCTGCCGTGACGGCGCCACGTGCGTCAGGTCCACCACCGGCGTCGGCACCGGCGTCACCGCCTGGACGACCTGAACCGGTGTCCCGTGTCCGTCGAGGTCGATCGTCGTACGCAACACCTCATGGCGCTGGACGATCTCGGTGAGGACGCTGCTCAGCAGGGTCAGGTCGAGGCTGCCTTCCAGCCTCAGAGCGCCGGTGATGTTGTTGACCGAGCGGATCTGCCCGACCGCCCACTCCCGGTGCTGGGCGACACCCAGCGGAGTGGAGGCGGATCGGTCGCGTGGCAGGATCCGGCCCACTGCGCTCTGTCCGCGAGCGGCTGCACGGTCGGCCAGACGAGCCTCGAGCACGGCCCGCTGCTCCGGCGGCAGTGCAGCGATGCGCGATTCCAGGTCGCTCACTTCGCCACTCCTTCGTTCGTGGGCACCGGCGCCTCACCGAGCGTCCCGGCGATGGAGTCGATCACCCTTGCCTCGGACGCGGAGTCGAAGAAATGCCCGCACGGCAGAACGTCCATCGAGAATGCCGCCGTCGTCTCGTCCCGCCACGCCCGCATGCGATCCGGACCCGCCTCCGCGTCATACTCCGCGGCAAAGGCGTGGATCGGTATGTCGAGCGGAACTTCCGGGTGGAAGTCGTGCGTGCTCAGCACCGACAGGTCCGCCTCCAGTACGGGCAGCAGAGCGGCCAGCAGACTCGCTTCGGCGAGCACGGACGGCGGGGTGCCTCCCATCTCCCGTACATAGCCTTCGAGTCCGTCGTCGCGGTCCTCCCAGAGCCAGCTCCCGTCATCGAGGGCCGGCCCGCCGCTCGCGGCCACGAACAGCGCACGGGGCCCCGGCAGTTCACGCTCGCGCAGGGCATGCGCCAGCGCCCACGCCACCCGCGCGCCCATGCTCGATCCGTAGCAGGCGAACGGCTGGCCCAGCGACGGCCCCAGCACCGCGATCAACTCCTCCACCAGCGGCTCCATCCGGGCATGGCGTTCTTCCAGAAACCGATCCGCTCGCCCCGGAAGCTGCACGCCGATGACGTCCACCGACGGAAGCTGCGCGGGCCAATGGCGGAAGATCCCCGCGCTTCCCCCGGCGTAGTGGAAGCAGAGCAGCGTGGTCGACCCGGTCGGCGCGGGTGCGGCGAACCGCTTGAGCCACCGCCGTTCGCGCTCCGTCGGCGTACCCGCGGCGCCGCTCATGACGTGGCCCCGAGTGCGGCGCCCATCAGGTCGAGCAGGTCGGCCGGCGCCTCGATGAACCGATGGTGACTGCCCTCAAGCAGCACCGACTTCGTGTCCCCGCACGTCTGCCAGCCACCCATGGTGGAGTACGGAATCTCCTCGTCCCCGGTCCAGCCGACGGCGATGATCGGGCACGGCAGCCGGAAGGGTTCGGGCACGACGTAACGTTTGTTGGTCTCCACATCGGCGCGCAGTACCTCGAGGTACAGCTCGATCAGTTCGGCGGACGGCGTGCCGCCCAGTTCGCGGATCAGCTTCTCCAGCTCGGCGCCCAGCTCGTGGTCGTCCATTTCGAGGAACCTGCCGGCGGGGCCGTCCTGGGGGGCGACCTCGGACGAGACGAACAGCGCGGACGGAGTCGCCACGTCCCTCGTGACCAGCTGCACCGAGGTCTCGTACGCCGCGAGAGCCGACCCACAGTGGCCGAAGAAGCCGAACGGCACGTCGAGGTAGGGCGCGAGCCCTTCGATCATCTGCTCGCCGAGCTCCGCGTAGGAGGTGAAGTTGGGCTCGGCGAACCGTGACTCGTGCCCCGGAAGCTCGACCGGCAGGAACTCCACGCCGTCCCGCTCCGCGGGCCACTGCCGGTACATGCTCGCGCCGCAACCCGAATAGGGAATGAGGAAGACCCGTGCGCGCGCGGCCCGCGACGGTTCACGGGGCAGCCAGCGGTTGCGCAGGGGAGGTCGGGACGAGGACATGGGGAACCCTTCCGGCGTTCGGACTCAGCCTGTGTGGGCAGGCGACGCGGTGATCGGCAGCTTCCGGTAACCGGAGACGAAGTTGGAGCGCAGTCGCTGTGGCTCGCCGGCAGGCTCGAACGCCGTGAACCGCGTCAGCAGCTCGTTGAACAAGGTGCGCAGCGTGACCCGCGCGACGGTGTGCCCCACGCAGTAGTGCGGGCCGATCCCGAATGCCAGATGCTTGTTCGGGCGCCGGCGCAGGTCGAAGCGCTCCGGATCCGGGAACACCGCGCTGTCCCTGTTCGCTGCGCCGAGCCAGCTGACCACGGCATCGCCTGCCCGGATGCGGGTCCCGCGGAGTACCACGTCGTCGACGGCGTACCGCATGAAGTGGCTGACCGGTGAGCCCAGTCGCAGCGCTTCCTCCACCGCGGTCGGGGTGACGGTGAGGTCCTCGGCCCACCGGTCGAGGGTTCCGTCGGCGATGTGCTCGGTCATCATGTAGTTGGGGGCGTGCGGCGTCGTGACGACTGCTCCGAGAAGCACGCTGTAGCAGTTCGACATGACCTCACCGGGGGTCATGGTGCGTCCGTCCACCTCGGTGGTGATCAGCACGCTGATGAGGTCGTCCCCGAGGTTGCGCCGCCGCTCACGATAGATGTCCTGGAAGTACGCGAACAGTTCGCGGTGGGCGGCGTCCAGTGTCGCCTGTGTTCCGCCGTCGTTCTGGTAGGCGGGATCGTCGGCGGCGATCGAGGCGACCAGGAGCTCTCCCAGCCGCGGCCAGTCCGCGCGGGGCAGCCCCATGGACTCGCCGCCGATGGCCACCGGCAGCGCCAGCATCGCCTCCGCGAAGTCGAAGCCGCCGTCGGCGGCCAGCGGTGCCAGCGCCTCGTCGACCAGGCTGCTGATCATGCTCTGCTGCTTCTCGATGGACTTGATGGCGAGCGCCTTCTGCAGGCGCGCCCGCATGACGGTGTGACGCGGCGGATCGGTCGCGGCGATCTGCCGCCCGCCGGCCGGGTCCTCCACGCCCAGAATATTGATCATGGTGCCGCGTTCCGAGGTGAAGGTGGCGGCATCACGCAGCACCCTCTCCACATCGGCGTACGTCACCACCGACCAGAAGCCGTTGTGGTCGTCCACCTGCGTCCACTCCAGGTGGTCCTCCTCGCGCATCTGCGCCCAGACCCCACGGAAACCCAGCTCCGTGAAGGCCGCGGAGTGCGCCAGGCCGGCGGCGGCCGCACCGACGGGGCAGCCCGCGGCCGGAGCGGCGGGCGAGTCGACCTCGTTCCTACTGAGCGGATGCATCCGTACTCCTCTCAGGTGTCGACTCCCCCGCGCCGCCGCGGAGCTCCTTGGCAAGTTCGGCGATCGTCGGTCGCAGGTACAGCGTGCGCGCGGGCAGTGTCGCGTCGAACTCCACGGGCAGAGCGGCGAGCAGCTCGGCGGCGAGCAGAGAATGTCCGCCCAGGTCGAAGAAGTTGTCCTCGACACCGACCTGCTCGATGTCCAGCGCCTCGCTCCAGATCTCGGACAGCCGTGCCTCGACGGGGTCCCTGGGCGCCACGTACTCGTTCCACACGTTCCGCGGGATCTTCGCCGACGGCAGTGCGGAACGGTCGACCTTCCCGTTCGGGTTGAGCGACAGCTCGGGGTGCATGACGATCGCCCACGGGACCAAGTGGGCCGGCAGCACCGACTGCAGCTGCTCCCGCAACGAGGCACTGAAGGCCGCCCAGGTCGACGGGTCGCGGTCCCCGGCCGCGACGTACGCGATCAGACGCGTGTCGCTCGCCCCGTACGTGCGGGGCACCACCGCGGCCTGCGCGACACCGGGGAGGCGCAGGATCTCCGACTCCACCATGCTCGGCTCCACGCGGTAGCCGCGTATCTTCAGCTGCCGGTCCACCCGGCCGAGGAACTCGAGGGTGCCGTCGCCCCGCCACCGCGCCAGGTCGCCGGTTCGGTACATCCGGCTGCCCGGTGCGGCTGCGGGGTCGAGGTCCGCGACGAAGCGCGCCGCTGTCTCCGCGGGTCGATGCAGGTATCCGTTCGCCACCCCGCTGCCGCCCACCCACAACTCGCCGACCTCTCCGTCGGCCACAGGCTGCAGGTCGGCGCCGCGGACCACGGCGGAACTGCCGTCGATCGGAACCCCGATGGGCACCGTGGGCGCCGAGCCGGGCTCGCGCGTGGTCCAGCAGGTACTGAAGGTGGTGTTCTCCGTCGGTCCGTAGCCGTTGGTGAAGAGCATGTCGGGGTAGGCGGTCATGACCCGGCTCACATGGGCGGGGGAAAGCACATCTCCACCGGCGAGCAGATGCCGGATCCCCGCGAGGCCGTCCAGGTGGTGCATCACCATCTTGTGGAACAGACCTGACGTCAGCCACAGCACGGTGACGCCCTCGGCGCGCATGATCCCGGCCAGATCGGCGAGATCGAGGTTGGCGTGCAGCGGCGGTCCCAGGGCGAGCCTCAGGCCTCGCACCAGGGGCATCCAGATCTCGAAGGTGGACACATCGAACCCGACGCGGGTGAGCTGGAAGAACACGTCATCGTCGCGGACGTCGATCCAGGACGGGTCGTCGACGAGCCGGAACACCGCCCGGTGCGAGACGACCACGCCCTTGGGGTCCCCGGTGGATCCCGAGGTGTAGCAGACGTACGCCGGGCTGTCGACGGGAGTTCCGCTGTCCTCGAAGACCGAAACGGACGAGGATGCCTCGGGCTCGACCTCGTCGATGCGCACCACGACCGGCAGGTCGACCTGATGAGCGAAGTCGCCGTTGGTGATGACGTGTCGGGCGCGGGTGTCGGCCAGGATCCGCTCCCGCTGACCGGTGGGCTCGGCCGGATCCAGATAGAGATAGGCCCCGCCGGCGCGCAGCACGGCCGTCAGCGCCACGATCAGGTCGATCGACCGGTCCAGCAGCACCACGACGATGTCGCCGCGCGCCACCCCGGCGTTCCGCAGGCGCCGCGCCAGCACCGCCGATCGCGTGTCCAGCTCGCCGTAGGTGATCCGCAGGTCGCCGTGGCTGACGGCGATCGCGTCCGGTGTACGGCGGGCCTGCTCGCCGACCATCTCGTGGATACAGCGCGGCTCGTGCACTCGGGCCTCGAGTTCAGCGGACATGATGGACCCAGCCCTCCGGGTCAGGCGCCGAACCGTGCTGGATTCCCAGCAACTCCCGGCGCAGCCGAAGTGTCACCGGCCCCGGCTCGCCGTCGGCGACCGTCCATTGCCCGTTCTCCGACTTCACGGTGCCGACCGGTGCTATCACCGCCGCCGTTCCGCAGGCGAACACTTCGGTGAGCTCGCCCGACGCGCACTCCTCGCGCCATTGCTCGACGGAGACGGGGCTCTCCACTGCGTCATAGCCCAGTTTCGGCGCCAGGGTGAGGAGTGAGTCACGCGTGATGCCCGGCAGCAACGTGCCCGTCAGAGGCGGGGTCGTCACGCGCGGTCGTCCGCCGCGCTGTGCATGGACAAAGAAGAGGTTCATTCCCCCCATCTCCTCGACCCACCGGTGCTCCATGGCGTCCAGCCAGACCACCTGGTCGCACCCGTGGGCCGTTGCCTCCAGCCCGGCGGCGAAGGCGCCCGCGTAGTTGCCGCCCGTCTTGGCGTAGCCCGTGCCGCCGCGGACTGCGCGCGTGAAGGTCGTCGACAGCCAGACCGCCAGAGACTTGGGCGGCCCCCCGCCGAAGTACGCGGTGGCCGGCGAGGCAACGACGCAGAACAGGAAGGTCCGCGACGGGTGGGTGAAACCGAGCGAGGGGTCCGTGGCGATCATGAAGGGACGCAGGTACAGGCTCCGGCCGGCTCCTTCCGGCACCCAGGCACGGTCGTGGGCCACCAGCAGTTCGACTGCCTTGACGAAGAGCTCCGGGGGCAGTTCGGGCATCGCCATGCGCCGCGCCGACGCGTTGAACCGTGCCGCGTTCGCGTCCGGACGGAACAGCGTGACCGCTCCGTCAGGTTGGCGATACGCCTTCATCCCCTCGAACAGCGCCTGCCCGTAGTGGAAGACCGAGGTCGCCGGCTCCAGCGTGAACGCCCCGTACGGCTCGAGGCGTCCGTCGTGCCAACCGCGCTCGGCGGACCAGCGCAACGTCACCATGTGATCGGTGAACGTCTGCCCGAACCCCGGTTCTTCCAGCACTGCGTCGCGTTCGGCCGCAGGCAGGGGTCGACTCGTCGGGCAGATCTCGAAGTCCATCGTCGCAGCTGTCACCGCTCACCTCCGGGCGGAGTAGGCGTCGGCCAGGGCCGCGGCTGCGGTGTGGACGACTTCGTACGGCCGCGCGAGCGACATGCGTATGCTGCGCTGGCCGCTCTCGGGATCGGCCCAGTAGAAGGGGGCGCAGGGCAGCACGTGCGCCCCGCGGACCCTCAGATCGTGGTACAGCTGCGAGGAGTCGGGGCCGCCCTCCGGCAGCGCGACCCGCGCCACACTGATCTGGGAGTCGGGGTCGGCCAGACCGGTGCCGACGGCCTCGATCGCCTCGCGCACCGCAGTGCGGTTCCGCTCGACGAGGGCGCGGGCGCGCTCGTAGCCGCCTTCGGCCCAGTCCCCGGCCAGCGCCTCGACCAGCTGCAGCACCACCGGTGACGCGGCCAGCATCGACTCGGAGAAAGCGCGCATGATCGGGAGCGTGGTCCGTTCGCTGTAGGCGAGCATCCCGATCTTCAGCTCGTGCATCGGCCACAGCTTGCCGGTGTCCTCGATGATGATCCAGTCCGCACCCGCGGCCTCGAGAACGGCGTAGGTGTCGTACTGCGCGTCCCGCACCTGGCCGCGGAAGCTGGCGTCGACGATCACTGTCTGGCCGTGACGCGCGGCGTGCTCGGCCAGCGAGCGCAGATGGCCCTCCGGCGTGACCAGGCCCGTCGGATTGTTCGGCATGGTGATGACGACGGCGCTCACCGGGGATCCCGGCCAGTCCTGGTTGAGCAGCGCCTCTTCCTCCAGCGGGACCAGTTTCAGACCTCGGGTCTGGAAGAGGTCGGCGATGTTGTCGAAGGTCGGATGCAGGACGGCGACGGTCGCGCCCGCCGGCAGTGCTCGCGCCACGATGTCCGTGGCGAGGGTCGAGGAGTAGCAGCTCAGGATGCGGCCGGTCCCGATCGGTGCCGAACGCTGCCCGATGGCGCCGAGAAAGGCGGTGTGCGCGGCCTCCTCGATGGCCGGAAAGGCTCGACGGGTGGCGATCGCGAACATCTCCGGGATGCGGGCGACGATGGCGGACTGCTCCGGCGTCAACGCCAGACGCGCATGTCCATCCGTCAGATTGAGGCCACCATCGGGATCGGTCAGAGCGTCGACTTCCATCAAGGTCAGGTTCGCGGTCACAAATTCCCTCGTCTGCCGATATCACGGATTTCGAATCGGGATCAACGCTGGAGACCATATTTTGGGAGGGCGCGGATTACTTGTCCCTTGTATTGGGCACCTCCACCGCCGCCGCGTGGACTCATAGGCTTGTGAGTGCTCTACGTGTTCACGAACTCGCCGCGAACCACGGCGGCAGAAGGAAGTGCGATGAACAAGCTCACGCTGACGGCGCACGACCGTACGGAAGTTGCCCCGCTGCTCAGCGACATCGCTGCCCGGTACACGACCATCGAGGATCCGGATCTCCAGCGCCAAGCGCCGCTGCTCGCCCGGCGATTGCCCGCACGCCTTCTGGAGTTCCTCGAGGACCACCGGTTGCGCGAGCCGGCAGCGCTCTGCCTGGTCTCCGGCTTCGAGGTGGACGAGGCGGAGATCGGACCGACACCGGAGCACTGGCGCGGCAGCCACGTCGCCTCGCCCACCCTTCGCTACGAGGTCTTCTTCCTGCTGTGCGCCTCGGTGCTGGGCGACGTGTTCGGTTGGTCGACCCAGCAGGACGGCCGGATCATGCACGATGTCCTGCCCATCAAGGGCCACGAACACTATGAGCTCGGGTCGAACAGCCTCCAGCACCTGTCCTGGCACACGGAGGACGCGTTCCACCCCTGCCGCGGGGACTACGTCGCCCTGATGTGCCTGAAGAACCCCGATGCCGTCGAGACGACGGTCTGTGACGCGGGCGATCTCGACTGGCCCGGGCTGGACGTCGACGCGCTCTTCGAGCCGGCCTTCACCCAGATGCCCGACAACTCCCACCTGCCCGTGAATTCCACGTCAACGGGCGATCCGACGATCCAGAGGCTGCGCGAGGACAGCTTCAGGACCATCGAGGAGTGGAACGCGAACCCCGTCAAGCGACCGGTCCTTTTCGGCGACCGGGCCAATCCCTACATGGTCCTCGACCCGTACCACATGAAAACCGAGGGCTGGACCGAACGCTCGCTGACGGCCTACACCGGGCTGTGCGACGAGATCGAGTCCAAGATGAAAGGCGTCGCCCTGGAGCCGGGCGACGTCGCTTTCATCGACAATTTCCGTGCCGTGCACGGCCGCAACTCCTTCCAGGCCCGCTACGACGGCAGCGACCGCTGGCTCAAGCGTCTGAACATCACGCGCAACCTCCGTGGTTCGCGGGCCTGGCGCCCGGCCGCGGACGACCGGGTCATCTACTAGGTCATCTCCTGGCGCCCCGATCCGTGAGTCCGGCAGCGGAACCGCTGCCGGACTCACGGCTTCAGAAGCAGATCCAGGTTGGCCAGTCCCGCCGTGAGATCGGCACGGGTACCTCCGAAGCCCAGCCGGACATGGTTCCGGTACGCGTCCCCGAAGCACTCCCCGGGAATCAGCAGCGTGCGGAACTCCTCGGCGAGCCGGCGGCACACCTCGGTCACGTCCTGGACGCCGGGCAGTTCGACGAGCGCGCTGACGCCGCCCGCAGGAGGTGTCAGCCGGACGTGGTCGGGGCGCTCCCGCGCCCACGTGAGCAGGAGTTCCCGGTTCTCCAGAGCGTGTGCGCGCTGCATCGCGACGATGCGGTCGGCGCTGCGGACGGCACGCTCCGCGAAGAACTCGAGCACCGGTGAGACATAGAGCGCCACGTAGTCGCGCAGGTATGCCATCTCCGCCAGCAGCTTGGGGGGCGCCAGGCACCAGCCGGTTCGGATGCCCGCCAGGCCGTAACTCTTCGAGAACGTACCGAAGGACAGGCTGCGCTCGTAACGGTCGTGCGGCAGCGGCAGATTCCCGGCTTCGTAGGTGATCTCGCCGAAGGCGTTGTCCCATACGAGCCATGCGCCGGCGGCGGCCGCGATCTCGATCAGCTCGTCCTGCTGCTCGCGGGTGATGGACACACCCGTCGGGTTGTGCGGGAAGTTGACCACGATCATGCGCGGCCGCTCCACCGCCACGAGCTCCCGCAGCCGGTTCGTGTCGACGGCGAAGCCGTCATCGCAGGAGAGATCCCACCTGCGCAGGCGACACCCCCGGGCCACGGCGATGTCATGAAGTTGCTGGTAGGCCGGATCGACCACGATGACATCGTCCCCGGGCCGCACCAGGGTCTGCATGACGAGCCAGATCGCCTCGCTGGACCCATGGGTGACCATCACGCGCTCGCTGTCACCGCCTGTCCAGCGATCGGCCAGCGCGGCGCGCAGATTCCGGCCCCCGAGGGGCTCGCTGTCGTGGAACGGAAGCGCCGACAATTCGGCCAGATCGAAGCCGGCGATGTCGCACAGCTCACCGACGGTCAGATCCCGTACGCCGCTGCTGCCGATGTCGTGGTCGACCGCGTGATAATAGCGCCGCATCCATTCTTCGAGCTTCGCGAGTGGCAGTTCCATTACTCCCCCAACCCTCTGACTGACGACGCGAGATCGTCAAGATCGTCAAGGCTCTCGAGAACCAGTTCCGGGGCGATGCCGAAGTCGACCAGGAAGGCGATCTCGGTGACACCGATCTCACCGAAGCGACGGACGCGCTCTGCGCATGTGGCCTTGTCGCCGACCAGGCCGCCGCCGCCCCGCAGCCGGCTCTTGGCCGTGGCCACCATGTCGTCCAGATCGGCCGCCGAGACTTCGGCAGCCTCGTGTCGCAACTGCAGGTCGAGGTGGCGGCGGATGTAGGCGTCATAGGACGAGTCGAGCGCTTCCGCCACGGCACGCGGATCATCGTTGACGTACGTATGCAGCATCAGCCCGACCCGGGGTTCCGGGGTGTGGCTGGACGGCACGAACTCGGAACGGTAGAGGGCAATTCTCCGTTCGAGGTCGTCGAAGCGTCTTCCGGTGAAGTTCGTGACGATTCCCATGCCTCGCCGCGCCGCGTGCACGAACGTCGAGTCGGACTGTCCCGACATCCACAAGGGAATCTCGGATCGCCTCGGGCGCGGATACGTCATGACCGAGATCTGGTCACCGTTGCCGTCGGTCCGCTTCTCCGCACCCCCGTGCCACAGCCGCGTGAAACGGTCCATGGCATCGTCCAGGGAGGCGAGTCGGCCCTCGTAGGCCTCCGGTGCCAGAACGAAATCGTTGGCGTGCCAACCACTGGAGAAGGCGATCTCCGCGCGTCCCGCCGACAGGTTGTCGACCACCGACCATTCCTCGGCGACACGAACGGGATCGTGCAGGGGCAGCACCACACTGCCCGCCCTGATCGCCACCCTGCTGGTCGACACGGCGAGTGCGGCACCCAGCACCGAGGGATTGGGGTACAGACCGCCGAACACGTGGAAGTGCCGTTCAGGCGTCCACAGCCCGCACATGGCGCTGTCATCGATGCGGGCGGCGACAGCCTTCACCAGCGCATACTGATCCGCTCCGGCCCCTCCCGCCTCCGCGTCCGCGGAGAAGAAGAAGATGCTGGTGTCCACTAAGCGACTCGGGCGCTGCGCGGCCGCAGATCCGTCCAGGTCGTCTCTATGTAGTCGAGGCACCCCTGGCGCGTGTCCGCTTCATGGCTGATGCTCCATCCGGCCGGAACCTCGAGGGCGGCCGGCCACAGGGAGTACTGCTCCTCGTCATTCACGAGCACGAGAAAGGTGCCGTCGGGATCATCGAACGGATTCATGGTGCCTCACTCATCGGATTTCGGCAGTTCGGACAACTCAATCGGCCCCCATGGCCCGCAGGCGGACCGCGAGTTCGGAAATGGCCGCCAGATCGGCATTGCCGACACTCACCCGCAACGTCTGCCGGTCCTCCGGCAGGAACGCAGTGCCGGGGACCACCAGCACACCGTGCTCGCGGACGAGGCCACGCACGACATCCTCTGTCGGACGTTCGGCGAAAGGGTGCCTGATCCAGCCGAAGAACCCTCCGCACGCCAGCAGTTCGAACCCACCCGGACGCTCGGCCATCGCCTCGCCCAGCCACGCTCGCTGGCGTGCGAGTTCCTGCGCGCGGTCGACCCGCCACTGACGGGCATGCGTCAATCCCGCCCACGCTGCTTCCTGGCCGATCCGCGGGGCGCATACCGCCACGCAGTCGAGGAGCTTGCACACCTCACGATTGAGCTCGGCCGACGCCACCACGGCCCCGACCCGATAGCCGGGAACGGCAAGGTCCTTCGAGAACGAGTGCAGGCTCACCACGGTCCGCGCCCAGGACGGATCCGCGAAGAGGTCGTGCGCCGGCCGGTCTGTGCACCGGAAGGAGCGGTAGGTCTCGTCCACCACCAGTGCGATGCCGCGCCTCGCGGCCAACGCCGCGAACTCGGCGATCTCCCCCGGGGGCATCGTCACGCCCGTCGGGTTTCCGGGGGTGACCAGCACGATCGCGCGCGTCCGCCCGGTGATCAGCGGTTCGGCGTCCACCGCGCGTGGCACCAGGTCCTCATCGGGCTCCAGGTACACCGGCACGATGCCGTTCATCCGGAGCCACATGTCGTGGTTGAAGTAGTACGGCAGCGCCAGCACGACCTCGTCACCGGGGCCTGCCAACGCGGAGGCGACCAGCGAGAACGCCTGGTTGCACCCTGCGGTGACGACGACGTTCTCAGCGGTCACCCGCCCTGCGTACGCCTCGCTCAGCTCGGCGGCCATCGCAGCGCGCAGCCGCGGGAGTCCGGGCACCTCGGTGTACTCGCTGCCCTCTCCACGACGTACGAGGTCGGCCACGTGCTCGCTCACCACCTGAGCCGGCGGATACTGCGGTGCCGCCTGCGCGAGATCGAGCAGCTTCCCCGCGTACGCGTGCCCTTCGAGCAGATCGTAGGCAGAGCTGATGGGTGAGTCGCGCTGATCGACCGTCTGACTCCGCAGCCGCATGGGCCCCTCTCCACTGTGGTCGTTCAGGGTTGTCTGCCGGCGAATGCTCGCCGGCGAGAAGCGTGCTCTCACCGTAGCGATCTCCTTGCCCCCCGGCCTGTCCCCCTTTCACAGCACAGTCGTCGAGGGGACGTTGGAGGGGCACTTGCGGTACTGACCCCATCAGAACCGGGTGAGCCGACTTGGGCCCCAGGAGTCCCTGAAACCGGGGAGTGCTCGCGCCCACGACGGCTGCCGGATCATGGGACCCCGGTAGGACAGTGCTCTCTGATGACAGGTCAGCAACGCCTATGACGATCCAGCAGCAGACACCGCCGCCCTCGGCCGCACAGCGCGGGCCCTCGCCCACCACGTGGCACCGGCGCGGGGTATCCGCCGCGATCGCGCTCGTGCTGCTGCTGATCGGCGCGGCGAGCGTCTGGTCCCTGCGTCCCCCCTCTCCGAGGCCCGCCTCCGTACCGGACACAGAGTTCTCCGCGGAGCGCGCCCTCGCGAGGATCGATGACATCGCCGACGCTCCGCACCCTGCGGGCTCCGCGGCCGCGGCTGACGTTCGTGCCTACCTCGTCCGTGAGCTGCGCCGCCTCGACGCCCGGACCACCGTGCAGACGCGCGTGGCGTCCCGCCTGCCGTCGGATGGCTATCCGACGCTCGCCAGGGTGAGCAACGTCTACGCTCACGTACCGGGCTCGAAACCCACCGGCCGGGTCCTGCTGGTGGCCCACTACGACTCCGTGCCCACCGGCCCCGGCGCCAGTGACAACGGCGCCAATGTCGCCGCCGTCCTCGAGATCGTCCGTGCGCTCCGCTCGCTGCCGCAGGCGCGGAACGACATCGATGTGCTCTTCACCGACGCCGAGGAGCCCGGCCTGCTCGGCGCCCAGGGGTTCGTCGAGTCGGGAGTGGCCGGCGATCCGCGTCGGGTCGCCGTCGTGAATCTGGAGGCCCGCGGCGTTTCGGGCCCTGCCCTGATGTTCCAGATGGAGGGCGGTCTGACCTCTGCGGTGGCCGAATCCGACGCGGTGACCACGTCGTTCGCGGGCGCGTTGTACAGCCTGCTCCCCAACGACACCGACCTCACCGTCCTGGCCGCCGACGGCATGCGCGGGATCAATCTCGCCTACATGGGCGGCGTCGCCCGCTACCACACGGCCCACGACGACATCGCCCACGTGAACGCCGGAAGCGTGCAGCACATGGGAGACACCGCCCTCGCCGCCGTACGCTCACTGGGCGCCGCCGACCTCGCCGAGGACGAGCCCGCGACCACCTACTTCTCCTTGTTCGGCACCGTCGTCTCCTATCCGCAGTGGCTCACCCTGCCGCTGGCCCTCGCCGCGCTCGCGGCCCTCGTCCTGGTCATGGTCCGCGGGCGGCGTCACGGACTGCGTCCCTCCCGAGCCGGACTCGCAGCAGGCTCGTTCACCGCCGTCCTCCTGACCGCCGTGGGCATCGGCTTCGGCGGATGGTGGCTGCTGACCGCGCTCCAGCCCGCTTTCGGCTTCGGCATCGGCGCCGTCTACCACCCGGCGCCCTACCTCCTGGCGGGGTCGCTGCTGATGGTGGCGGCCTTGCTGGTCTGGTACCGGTGGGCACGCCGCCGCATGTCGCCCGCAGAGGCAACCACCGGCGTACTGGGCTGGTTCGTGGCGCTCGCGCTGGTCAGCGCCATCCTCCTGCCCGGAGGCGCCTATCTCTTCACCTGGCCGGCCCTGATCGGTCTGGGCGCCCTGGCCGCGACGCTGCATGCCGAACCTCGCTCGCCGCTGCACATGCTGGCCGCCGGGGCCGCGGCGCTACCTGCCACCGTGCTGCTGCTCCCCGTCGCGGTGCTGGTGACGACCGCTGTCGGACTCGGCCTGAGCGCCGCTCCCCTGCTGATGCTGACGCTGCTCGCCGCGACGGCGCTTCCTCTCATCGAGCCACGGCCGAGCCGCCGCGTCTCCGCGGCACTCGGGGCGAGCCTGCTCCTGGGAACGGCAGCCGCAGCGGCAGTCGCCTCCTCCCTGAACGGGTACAGCGACAGCAATCCGCGCCCCGTCAGCCTCGCGTACGCCTGGGAGGCCGACACCGGAACGGCCAGTTGGCTCAGCCGGGGCGGGCGGGAGCAGCCGGCCGTGGGGCGGCTGCTCACCG
>NZ_DATCVQ010000258.1:0-2973 GCF_036566765.1 Streptomyces sp. | reverse complement strand
CGGTGAGCGCGGCCGGGTCGCTGCGGGAGCGGGCGGGCGAGTTCGGCCTGCTGCGCGCGCTGGGCGCGCCGCGCCGGCAGCTGGCCCGTCTGATCGCCGCCGAGCAGGGGCTGCTGATCGCGATCGGCCTGCTGGTGGGCGTGGCGCTCGGCGCGGTCCTGACCCGGGCGGTGGTCCCGCTGGTCGTACTGACCAGCCAGGCCGCCCGGCCGGTCCCGCCGGTCCTGGTCGAACTCCCCCTCCCTCACGTCGCCGTGCTGCTCGCCGCGGTGGCGGCGGTGCCGCTTCTGATCGTCGCGTCGATCGCGCTGCGCCGCGAGGACCCGGCGACCACTCTGCGGACCCAGGGGGCGCAGTGACGACCGCCCCGACCGCGCCCACTGCCAGCCCCCTGGGAGGCAACTGACATGGCCCGCAAGCCCGTCGCCGCCGTCGCGCCCTGGGTGCGGACCCGGCTGCGCACCGCGCCCGGGGCGGCCTGCGCGGTCGCGCTGCTGGTGCTCGTCACCGCGTTCCTGGCCGCCGCGCTGCCCCGTGCCGTCGACGTGTACGAGGCCGAGGGACTGCGGCACGCCGTCGACACCGCCGAGCCCGCCGACCGCGTCGTCGAGGTGGTCACCGTCGACCGGGGCGAGGCGCACGAGGTGGCCCCCGAGCGGCTCCGCGCGGACTACGACGCCATCCTGCGCCAGCTGCCCGCCTCGGTGCGGACGCTCCGGGCCGACTCCGCGTACGGCGTGCGGAGTTCCAAGCGGGTGGAGGCGATGGACCCGTGGCTGCCCAAGCCGAGCAAGATGCCCCCGCAGCTGACGCTGTCCACGCAGTCCGCCGTCCCGGAGCACAGCACCCTGCGCGCCGGCCGGTTCGCGGGCGGCGGCCCCGAGCCGGAGGCGGTCGTCACCGCCGAGACCGCGAAGGCCCTCGGCATCAAGCCCGGCGCGGTCGTGCACGTCCCCGGCGTGGACGCCCGGCCGGTCGGCATCCGGATCACCGGGATCGTCGAGCCACGCGCCCCGCACAGCGCCTACTGGTCGTACGAGCCCACCCTGCGCACCCCCGTGTACGCGGCCGTCCCCCGCACCGACGCCCCCGAGTTCTACTGGGAGGCCGCCCTCCTGCTCGCCCCGGAGGCCGCCGGCACGGTCCTGGGGACCACCGGCGGCTCCGAGGTGTACTGGCGGCTCGCCCCCGCGAGCGGCCATCTGACCGGGCGGGACGCAGCGACGCTGTCCGCCGCCCTCTCCTCCCTGTCCAGCGGCCCCGACCTGGTCCGGCTGCGGGACCGGGTCGGCGCGGTGACCAGCGTGAACACCGGTCTCGACGAGGTCGTCGACGGGTACGCCGGGATGCGCGCGGCGATCTCCCCGGTCGTCGCCGTCGCGGCCTTCGGCATGGGCGCGGTCGCGCTGGTCGTGCTCGCCATGACCGGCGGCCTGTTCACCGCCCGCCGCCACGCCGAACTCGCTCTGCTGCGCTCGCGCGGCGGCTCGCTGGGCGGGATCGGCGTCCGGCTGCTCGGCGAGACGGCGGTGGTCGCGGCGCCGGCGGCGGCGCTCGGCCTGGTGCTCGCCGTGCTCGCGGTCGACGACACGGCGGGCTCCGGCGGCGCCGCCCGGTTCCTGCCCGCCCTGCTCGCCGCCTCGGGGGTCGCCCTCGTCGCCACGCTGACGCTGCCGCTGCGCGCCCTGTACCTGCACCGCAGGCCGCAGTTGCACGGCGCGCGCGACGACCTCGTCGACGCGCGCCCCTCCCGCCGCCGCACCGTCGTCGAGCTGACGCTGCTCGTGCTCGCCGTCGGGGCGGTCGCGGCGCTGCGCCGGCGCGGCACCGGCGACGCCGGGGACCACCTGGTCAGCGCGGCCCCGGTGCTCGTGGCGCTGATCGCCGCGCTGGTCCTCGTACGGCTCTATCCGCTGCCGCTGCGCTGGGCGGCCCGGCCGGCCGCGCGGCTGCGCGGCGCGGTCGGGTATCTGTCCCTCGCCCGCGCCGGACGTTCGTCGGCCAACGGCGCGCTGCCGCTGCTCGCGCTGCTGGTGGCACTGACGACGGCGGCGTTCGGCGGTTCGGTGCTCGCGGGCGTCGCGGACGCCCGGGACCGGGCGGCGGTCCTCGCGACCGGCGCGGACGCCCGGATCTCCTCGCCCGTCGAGTGGACGCGGCTGCCCGCGGGGCTCGACCGGGCCGTGCGCGGCTCGGCCGGGGTGAAGGACGCGGTGCCGGTGCAGATCGAGTACGGGGTGTCGCTGCCGTCGAAGGTGACCGGCTCGGTGGAGGCCAAGAACGTCACGCTGGTGGGCGTGGACCCCGGTGCGTACGCGCGGCTCGCGCGGGAGACGGGGATCGGCGCGTTCCCGGAGTCGCTGCTGAAGCCGACCGGGACGCGGGGCGAGGGCCGCGACCGGGTGGTGCCGGTCATCGCCTCGCCCGCGATCGCGGAGCGGCTGGGCGCGGACCCGTACGGGATCGTGGCGATCGCCGGCGAGTTCAAGGTGAAGGTGGTGGCGGTGCGCACGCACACCCCGGCCGTCCCCGACGCGGACTTCCTGCTGGTCGACCGGGCCGCCCTGACCCGCAGCGCGCCGACCGCGCTGCTGGTCTCGGCCCGCCCGGGCGGCCTCGACCCGCAGGCGCTGCGGGGGGCGGTGAAGGCGGCCGGGGCGCAGGACTTCACGGTCCGACTCCGGGAAGAGCAGCGGACCGTGTACGTGGACTCTCCGATGCAGACCGGCGCCGAGCGGGTCTATCTGACCGCGATCGGCGCGGGCGCGGGGTACGCGGGCCTCGCGGTGCTGCTGTCGCTCGTGCGGTCCGCGCCGGAACGGGCCACGCTGCTCGCCCGGCTGCGGACGATGGGCCTGACCCGGCGGCAGGGCCGGCGGCTGCTCGGCCTGGAGGCGCTGCCGCAGGCGCTGCTCGCGGCGGTCGGCGGCACGCTCGTCGGCTGGGCGACGATCCTGCTGCTCGCGCCGGGCG
>NZ_DATCVQ010000257.1:0-3835 GCF_036566765.1 Streptomyces sp. | reverse complement strand
CCCCGCTCGCCGAAGTCCAGGACGCCCTGTCCACGCTGGTCGTGGTCGAGCTGAGCGTGACCGGCGCGGGCCTGGTCGCCGCCTCCCTCGCCGGGACGCTGCTCGTCCGGATCGCGCTGCGGCCGCTGCGCCGGGTCGCCGCGACCGCCACCCAGGTCGCCGAACTCCCGCTGCACAGCGGCGAGCCGGTCCTGCACCAAAGGGTGGCGGAGGCCGATCCGCGGACCGAGGTGGGGCAGGTCGGCGCGGCCATCAACCGGATGCTCGACCATGTGCACTCGGCGCTGCACGCCCGGCAGCAGAGCGAGACCCGGGTCCGGCGGTTCGTCGCCGACGCGAGCCACGAGCTGCGCACCCCGCTGGCCTCGATCCGCGGGTACGCGGAGCTGACCCGGCGCGGCCGCGAGGAGTGCGGGCCCGACACCCGGCACGCGCTGGGCCGGATCGAGTCCGAGGCGGTCCGGATGACCGGCCTGGTGGAGGACCTGCTGCTGCTCGCCCGGCTGGACGCCGGACGCCCCCTCGATCTGCGGGACGCCGATCTGTCGCCGCTGGTCGTGGACGCGGTCGGCGACGCGCGCGCGGCCGGGCCGGACCATGGCTGGCTGCTCGAACTGCCCGCCGAGCCCATGACCGTGCGCGGCGACGCCGCCCGGCTCCATCAGGTGCTGCTCAACCTGCTCGGCAACGCCCGTACGCACACCCCGCCCGGCACGAAGGTCACCGCACGGGTGCGGGCCGAGGGCGAGCGGTGGACCGTCGTCGAGATCGAGGACGACGGGCCCGGCATCCCGGCCGAGTTGCTGCCGCACGTCTTCGAGCGGTTCGCGCGCGGCGACGCGTCCCGCTCCCGGCACGCCGGCTCCACCGGGCTCGGTCTTTCGATCGTGGAGGCCGTCGTCGCCGCGCACCGCGGCGAGGTGACCGTCGACTCCGCGCCCGGCCGGACGACCTTCTCCGTACGGCTGCCCAGCGCGGCCCCCGAGCGCAGCTCACAGGCGGGGCACAGGCTCATCACACCGGCGTGACAGCGGGTCCCGGAACTGTCGGGGTCATGCGAACCGACACCCTGGCGGGGGCCCTCCCCGCCCGCGAGCACCTGCCCGTGGGCGGCGTCGGCCGGCCCGTACTCGACGTGGTCGTCCCCGTGTTCAACGAGGAGCAGGACCTCGAGCCCTGCGTCCGGCGGCTGCACGCGCACCTGGCCCGCACCTTCCCGTACGGCTTCCGGATCACGGTCGCCGACAACGCCTCAACCGACCGCACCCCGCAGATCGCCGCCCGGCTCGCCGCGACGCTCCCCGAGGTGCGCTCGGTGCGCCTGGAGCAGAAGGGGCGCGGGCGGGCGCTGCGGACCGTCTGGTCGGGCTCGGACGCGCCCGTCCTCGCGTACATGGACGTCGATCTGTCCACCGACCTCAACGCGCTGCTCCCGCTGGTCGCCCCGCTGATCTCCGGCCACTCCGACCTGGCGATCGGCTCCCGGCTCGCCCGCTCCTCGCGGGTGGTGCGCGGGCCGAAGCGGGAGCTGATCTCCCGGGCGTACAACCTGATCCTGCGCGGCTCGCTCGCCGCCCGGTTCTCCGACGCCCAGTGCGGGTTCAAGGCGATCCGGCGGGAGGTCGCGGAGCGGCTGCTGCCGATGGTCGAGGACACCGGCTGGTTCTTCGACACCGAGATGCTGGTGCTGGCCGAGCGAGCCGGGCTGCGGATCCACGAGGTCCCCGTCGACTGGGTCGACGACCCCGACTCGACCGTGCACATCGTGCGGACCGCGACCGAGGACCTGAAGGGCGTCTGGCGGGTGGGGCGGGCGCTCGCGACCGGCTCGCTGCCGCTGGAGCGGCTCGCCCGGCCGTTCGGGGACGACCCGCGGGACCGCGAACTGCCCGGGGTGCCGGGCGGGCTGACCCGGCAGCTGGTCGGGTTCTGCACGGTCGGCGTGCTGTCCACGCTGCTCCACCTCGCCCTGTACTCGGGCTTCCGCCTCGGCCTGGGCGCCCAACTCGCCAACGCGCTCGCGCTGCTGGTGTCCGCGATCGTCAACACGGCCGCGAACCGGCGGCTCACGTTCGGCGTGCGGGGACGGGACCGGGCGCTGCGCCACCAGGCTCAGGGGCTCGCGGTCTTCGCCCTCGGCCTGGCCCTGACCAGCGGCTCGCTGGCCGCGCTCGGGGCGGCGACCGGCGCCCCGGCGCACTCCGCCGAGCTCGCGGTGCTGATCACCGCAAACCTCGCGGCGACCGTGCTGCGTTTCCTCCTCTTCCGGCTCTGGGTCTTCCCGGAGCGGACTGCCTCTAGGGACGACCGATGACGACTGTGATCCGACGACTGTGGCGCGGGCGGGCCGACGACGCCCCCTGGGCGCGGCCCGCGCTCCTCGCCCTGCTGCTCGCCACCGGCCTGCTCTACCTGTGGAACCTGAGCGCCTCCGGCTACGCCAACTCCTTCTACTCCGCCGCCGTCCAGGCCGGCAGCGAGAGCTGGAAGGCCTTCTTCTTCGGCTCGCTCGACGCGGGCAACGCGATCACCGTCGACAAGCCGCCCGCCGCGCTGTGGCCGATGGCCCTGTCGGTCCGGCTGTTCGGGCTCGGGTCCTGGCAGATCCTGGCGCCCGAGGTGCTGATGGGCGTGGCGACGGTCGCCGTCCTGTACGCGGCGGTCCGGCGGCGGTTCGGGGCCGGGGCGGGGCTGCTGGCGGGCGCGGTGCTCGCGCTCACCCCGGTCGCGGCGCTGATGTTCCGGTTCAACAACCCCGACGCGCTGCTCGCGCTGCTGACGACGGTCGCCGTGTACTGCGTGCTGCGCGCCCTGGAGCAGGAGCGGGGCGGCGCGAAGTGGCTGGCGTGGGCGGGGGTCGCGCTCGGGTTCGCGTTCCTCGCCAAGACCCTGCAGGCGTTCCTGGTCCTGCCGCCGCTCGCCCTGGTGTACGCGGTGTGCGCGCCGGCCGGGCTCGGCCGCCGGATCCGGGACCTCGCCCTGGGCGGGCTCGCGCTGGTGGTCTCCGGCGGCTGGTGGGTGGCGCTGGTCGAGCTGTGGCCCGAGTCCTCGCGCCCGTACGTCGGCGGCTCGCAGACCAACAGCTTCCTGGAGCTCACCTTCGGCTACAACGGCCTGGGCCGGCTCAACGGCGACGAGACCGGCAGCGTCGGGGGCGGCGGCCGGGCGATGCGGGGCGCGCTCCCCGAGGGCGTCGAGACGCTGCCCGGGCGCGGCGGGGGCGGGGGCGGCTGGGGCGAGACCGGCATCGGGCGGATGTTCGGCGACTCGGTGGGCGGTCAGGTCTCCTGGCTGCTGCCGGCCGCGCTGTTCCTGCTGGTCGCCGGCCTGGTGATCACCTGGCGGGCACCGCGCACCGACAGCGCGCGGGCGGCGTTCCTGGCCTGGGGCGGGTCGCTGGTGACGACCGTGGCCGTGTTCAGCTTCATGGCCGGGATCTTCCACGAGTACTACACGATCGCCCTGGCCCCCTACATCGCGGCGCTCGTCGGCATGGGCGCGGCGGTCCTGTGGGAGGAGCGCGGCCGGGCAGCGGGCTCGGCGGCCCTGGCGGCGACCGTCGCGGGGACGGCCGTGTGGGCGTACGTCCTGCTCGGCCGGACGCCCGACTGGCTGCCGTGGCTGCGGCCGACGGTCCTGGTCGCGGGGCTTCTCGCCGCGCTGGGGCTGCTGTTCGCGGGCCGGATCGACCGGCGGCTCGGGCTCGCGCTCGCGGGTCTCGGGGTCGCGGCGGGGCTCGCCGGCCCGGCCGCGTACACGCTGGCGACTGTGGACGCGGGGCACCAGGGCTCGATCGTGACGGCGGGCCCGTCGGGCGCGGCGATGGGCGGACGGG
>NZ_DATCVQ010000256.1:0-4521 GCF_036566765.1 Streptomyces sp. | reverse complement strand
CACCGGCCCCAGCTCACCCAGACCGTTCGGCTGGGCGCCTCCCGCGACGGCGTCCTCAACGCCGTCAGCCACCAGAGCGTCTCCGAGCGCCCGACCACGGTCACCTTCCCCATGACCCCGGCCCACAACACCACGGACGCCCTCTACCGCACGCCCAACCTGCGCGTCCATGCGGAGCTGGCCGTCCTCGACATCCCCGGGAGCCGGGCGATGCGCGGACCCAATGAAGCCCCCGGATCCTTCGCCCTGGAGACGGCCATGGACGAGTTGGCCGTAGCCACCGGTATCGATCCGGTCGAACTGCGGCTGCGGAACAACGCCACCGTCCACCCCGTCTCTGGGCTGCCTTGGTCGAGCAAGCACCTTGAGGAGTGCTACCGCGTCGGCGCGCGGCGATTCGGCTGGTCCGCCCGCAGCGCCACGCCCCGCGCACGCATCGACGGGCAGTGGCTGTACGGCACCGGTATGGCCACCGGCATCTACCCTGCGCACCGCCGTCCCGCGAGCGTACGCGTCCGGTTGCTCGACGACGACACGGCCGTGGTCTCGACGGGGATCTCGGACTTCGGCACCGGCGGGGCGACCATGGTCGCGGTCTCCGGTGCCGACGCCCTGGGGATACCCCTGGACCGGGTGACGCCCGAGATCGGCGACTCACTGCTGCCTCAGGGAGCACCCGCCGTCGGCTCCAGCGCCACGCACGCCACCGTGCCCCAGGTCGTGAACGCTGCCCGCGATGCGATCGACGAACTCAAGCGGGTCGCCGTCACCGACGACGGGTCGCCGTGGCACGGCGCCAGCGCGGACGACCTGCGCTACGAGCGCGGGACCCTGCATGGGCTCGGCCGCTCGATGACCTTCGGCCGCCTGCTCAGAGCTGTCGGCTCACCGGGCATCACCGCGCTCGCCGAGTCACCCGGTGCCGCCGACCCGGAGTACGTGCACCACAGCTTCGGCGCCCACTTCTGCGAGGTACGCGTCAACCGATTCACCGGCGAGACCCGAGTCACCCGGTTCACCACCGTCGCCGACGTCGGCCGCGTCATCAACGCCAAGGCCGCCCGCAGCCAGCTCGTCGGCGGCGTCATCTTCGGCATCGGCCACGCCCTGCTGGAGGAGAACCACCTGGAGCTCGACACCGGACGCCTGGCCAGCAGCACCCTCGCCGACTACCTGGTTCCCGTCAACGCGGACGTCCCCGATATCGACGTTGTCATGCTCGACCGGCCCGACCCCATCCTCACCGGACCGCTCGGCGACGGCGGCGAGGACGTCGGGACCCGGAGCCTGGGCGCCAGAGGCCTCGGCGAGATCGGCACCGTCGGCTCGGCGGCCGCGATCGGCAACGCCGTCTACAACGCCACCGGCATCCGGGTGCGCGACGTTCCCATCACCCTCGACAAGCTGATCGAGCACTTGTGACCGGGCCATCTGCTGCGAATGGCCTGGTCACGAGGTCGGTACCGTGGGAGCAGCGCGCTGCTTGCCGCAGGCGTGTAGGCCTCAGGCGACACCGAGGGTGACCTCGTCGCGACGTTCCTCTGTCCCAGCGGCTCGCAGCGCACGGTCCCGGAACTGCTTCGGCGAGGCACCGACTACACGCCGAAACGCGGTGCTGAACGCGCTCTCGGACTCGTACCCCGTGGCGAACGCGAGCTCGGAGATCGTCTGCGTGTTCCGCCGAAGAGCGTCGCGCGCCAGGCTCATGCGCCACTGGATCAGGTACTCGAGCGGCGCGAGCCCCACCTGTCGTTTGAATGACTTCGCAAAACCCGAGCGCGACAGGTGACTGATACCGGCGAGCTCTTCAACGGTCCAACGGCGGGCCACGTTCGCGTGCATCGCACGCAGCGCAGCGCCGACACCGTCGTCGACCAGCGCCCCCAGCCACCCGACCGGGCGGTCCGCCTGTTCGGCATGAGCACGCAGCACCTGGACCAGGAGGATCTGGACCAGATGATCAAGGATGAGGGAACTCCCGATGGCGCAGGTCCCGACTTCGCTGGACAACAGTTCTGTCACATACGCCAGCGAACGGATCCGTGGATCGTCCGCGTGAATGTGCACCAGCGGCGGCAGGATGTCGAGCAGGATGGGGGCGTTGAGCTCGTCGAACCAGAAGTACCCACCGCACAGATAGGTGTCTTCGTCGTCGACCGGCCCGATACGCACGGCGCCCTCATCGGCGGTGTCCCACAACGTCGCGGCCGGCAGCGGCTCGACGGACAGGCTGCTGCCCAGCGAGTAGGCCGGCGGGTTGCTCAGCAGGTAGAAGTCGCCTTCATGCAGATGCACCGGCTCTCGCCCGTCGAGTGCCAGCCAGCTCTCGCCGCGCACCACGCCTCCGATCTTGACGTGCGGGAACGCCTCGAAGCGCACTCCCCACAGCCCACCGGCACGCAGCGCCGGATAGACCACGGTACGAGGTCGTAGCAGCCCGATCGCGTCCGCGACCGGATCGCTCGCTCCCCCCTCAGACGGGAGAGTGGACGATGCGTAAGAAAATGCGGACGGCACGTTATGGATTCTAGCAACGGGCGGCTTCAGGCTTGTCCTGTCCTCGCGCCGCGAACGCAATGAACGAGACGAGGCGACAACGCGCGGCGCAGTTCTAGTCGAGAGGGAAAGTCGAAATGACACACACCGAACTCCACAAGTTCTACGAGCGCTACATCGCGGCGCTCAACGCCCACGAGTTCCACCGCCTGGACGAGTTCGTCGCCGACGAGCTCACGCACTTCGGTGACGCCGTCACCCGCGACCAGGTCCTCGCCGCACTGACTGCCCAGGTGGACGCCGCGCCGGATCTGAAGTGGCGCCTCGACGACCTCAGGGTCAGCGGCCACGACCTGGCCGCGCGCCTGACCAACACCGGCACCCCGGTCAAGGAATGGCTCGGCGTCGCCCCTACCGGCGCCTCGTTCGAGGTCACCGAGTACGCCCTCTACCGAGTCCGCGACGGACGGTTCATCAACATGACGAACCTGCAGGACTCCGACACAGCCAGAGAGCAGCTGGGCGGCTGACCACGAAGGCATCGGACGGGGGAACGATTCAGCGCAGAGCCTGTGCGCCGATGACTGACAGCATCTGCACCTTCTCGTAGCTCTCGGAGCCGGGGACCGCGGTGTAGACCATCAGTGAGTGGGCCTGGTCCGGGTCGACCAGCCGCTGGCAGTTCAGCTCCAGCGCACCGACCTCGGGGTGCACGAAGTGCTTGACATCGTGGGGGCGGATCCCGATCTCGTGCTCCTCCCACACCCGCCGGAACTCCTCGCTGCCGTCCAGCAACAGGTCCGCGAGGTAGGCCGCCCGGGAATCGGGACCCCGGAGAGTGACGAGCCCACGCAACCCGGCGGCGTACATCCTGGTCAGGAAGGCGTGCTCCTCGGGCGCATAGAGTTCCCGGGCGTACGGGTCGGTGAACCACCGGTAGCCGATACTGCGAGCCGGCCCGGTGTACTGGGTCGTATCACCCGTGAGCGCCACCCCCATCGGCGTCTGCCGCAGGGTCTCGCCCAGTTCGGTGACGATCTCCGCAGGAGTGTCCTCGAGGCGGTCCAGGATCCGCAGCAGCCCAGGGCTGATGTGCTCGCTGGAACTGCCCCGGGGTGGCGGGTTGTGCCCGGCCAGCCGGAACAGGTGGTCACGCTCGTCGATCGACAGGTGCAGCCCCTGAGCGATCGAGGCAAGCATCTGCGGCGACGGCTGCGGGCCACGCTCCCGCTCCAGCCGGGAGTAGTAGTCCGCCGACATGTTGCACAGCGCCGCGACCTCCTCCCGCCGCAGCCCGCTGGTCCGGCGCCGCTGCCCGCGAGGCATGCCGACGTCCTCCGGCTGCATTGCCTCACGCCGATTGCGGAGAAACCCCGCCAGCCCGGTGCGATCGATCAAGACGCTCCCCCTTCTGAGAGTTCTGACTTTGGTTCTATCCCAAGCGGGCGAACGTATCCATGCTCTGGCGATCCCCTTATGGCGGAGCCGTGACCTCGACGCATGTGATCGGGAGGGCCTGGATAAGGCGCTGTCCCGCTGAGGATCTGGACCAGGGCCGGGTCAGCGGACGAGTGGGGCGGCCCGGATCGCAGCGGGCTACACCCTCGACCACTACGGTATCGGGCAGGCCCTGCGCATCTTCCGCACCGAGAGACGCAGCCTGGGCTCTGACAAGGCCGACATTCCTGACGGTGCGCGTCTTGAGCGGGCCGATCGGGACGCCGATCGACGCTGACGCCGGGTCCCGGTCCAGGCTCGGGCCGGCAAGCCCTTCGAGGCTCATGGAGGCACACCTCACCACGGCAGGGGCGTTGCCTCCCAGGTGGTGAAGGTGCCGCCGGGGTCGCCCGGTCCGAGCCGGACACACCTCAAGATCTCCTGAGATGCATCCTCGATGGTCTCGGTGCCCATGAATCCGACGAGGGCTGTGCGGGCAAAGCCAGGAGACACGAGGTTGACTTTGATCTCGGACCCCGCCAGCTCGTCCATCATCGTGATCGTGAGGGCATTCAGTGCTGCCTTGGA
>NZ_DATCVQ010000255.1:0-3625 GCF_036566765.1 Streptomyces sp. | reverse complement strand
CGCTGAGTCTGGCCCGATCGGGCAGCCTGCTGGTCTTCGCGGTCTTCATGATGGTCGTGATGTGGGCGCTGGCGTCGTCCGTGCTCCTCGGAACCTGGTACCTGACGACCCGCGTCAAGGGCCTGGTCTGGCCTGCTCTCGCCTGGATGGCCGCCACCCTGTTCGCCCTCGCGGCGTTCCGCAACACCGCCCCCGGCACACCCCCGATCGGCTGCGTGCTGGACTGGTTCGCGTTCCTGTGGGCCGAGACCCTGATCGCTCTCTGCCTGATCACCGTGGTCATCACGGGCATCCGCACCGCCCTCCGCCCGGACGACGCCCAGCCCACCAAGTGAGGCGATCCGCACTCCGCTCAAAGACTTCGTGAACTCCCCCGCGGATCCGTTTGGGGCGACCTCGGCGGTGCCGGGGCCGCCTCAGGGGAACCTCCGAGGAGGAGCAGTCATGGTCGTCGAATGGGGGAACCGCCGTGCTGGGCTGAAGGGCGTCCGAAGCCTCCTCCTATGGCTTCGGACACCCCTTCACCGCTGCTCGAGATCAGGTTCCGGCGTTCCGGCGAGGGCCGCCTGATGTCGCGTTACGCGACGGCAGTCCCCTCGAGCTCGACCATCTGGCCCGGGATCGCCAGTCTCGTCACCCCGAGCATCGTGGTGGTCGGCGCCACCCCGGCGGCGCCCAACCGCGCCGCCAGCACGCCGTAGTGCGGGAAGAGCAGATCGACGTCGGTCGTGTAGACGTTGAGCCGGACGAGGTTCGCGAGAGACATGCCGGCCTCGCCGAGCACGGCCTCCAGGTTGTCGATGCTCAGCGCCAACTGCGCTGCCATGTCACCGTCATGCTGGGGCTTGCCGTCATCGCTCATCGCGGTCTGCCCCGAGATGTACAGGGTCCGTGTGTGCCCGGAGACGACCTCCCCCTGGTTGAATCCCATCTCCACCGACCACGTCACCGGGTTGATCGCCGTTCGTTCCATCGCCACGTCAGCTCCATTCGATTCATGGGAAATACGTACGTCCATCGGCCCGGCAGCCGCCGGCTCTGACGTCGTGTTGAGGAGCCTCGCAACAAATCACGACACCCTTGGTCATGTATTCCGTTAGCGTTCTCGCATGCGCGCCGATCGGTTGGTCTCGTTGGTGCTGCTGCTGCGTCAGCGCGGTCGGATGACTGCGGACGCGCTGGCCCGCGAGCTGGAGGTGTCCACTCGTACCGTGCTGCGCGACATCGAGGCGCTGTCCGCGGCCGGCGTCCCGGTCTACGCCGAACGTGGCCGGCACGGCGGTTTCGCGTTGTTGCCCGGTTTCCGGACCGAGCTCACGGGACTGAACCACGACGAGACCCTTGCCTTGCTGGCCGCCGGATCGGGGCGCGGCGAGCTGGTGTTCGGCCTCGGCTCGGCGCTCGCTTCGGCCATGCGGAAGGTGGTCGACGCGCTGCCGGAAAGTCATCAGGCCACCGTGAGCGACGCGGCCCAGCGATTCCTCGTCGACCCGGAGACCGACCTGCTCTCACGGCGGCTGGTCGCTGATGAGGTGCCCGACACCACGATGATCGAGGTCCGGCGTGCGGTGCTCGCCGGACACAAGCTGCGCATCCACTACGCGGCCACAGGCCAGGCACCACAGTGGCGCACGGTGGACCCGATCGGCCTGGTCACCGTACGGGACCGGGGCTACCTGCTGGCCACGAGATCTGGCGCGGACCGCACCTACCGGCTGTCGCGGGTGTTGGCCGCCGAGGAACTCCCCGAACCGGCACAGCGGCCGAGCCGAGTCGATCTGGACCGGATCTGGCGGGAGCGTTCCGCGCAGTTCCTCTCCGGCGGCGACCACATGACCGTACTGGTACGGGTGAACCCGGCGCGGCGGGAGGAACTGCTGGGCACCGCGCTGGCCGTCCGCGCCGAAGAACCCGACGCAGACGGCTGGCTGCGGCTGGAGGTGACCTTCCAGGATTCACGACACGCCGAATGGGCGCTGTGGCAGCTCAGCACGGACGCGGAAGCCCTGACCCCGCAGTCGTTGCGCACCTCCCTGCGCAGCCGCGCCGCCACGATTGCCGCCCGCTACGGCGACTCATCCGGAGAGTGAGAAGCCGTCGGCCCGGTCGGTCGCGAGCAGCCCCGACCGGTTCGTACTCGACGGTGTGACGGCAGGTCATCGCGCCTTTCCCGCAGCGGCGTTGTCAGTGGTGGCCGCTAGCGTCGGGGGTGTTGGAAGGGCCCTTTTTGCCGACAGGAGTGGACGATGACCGAGGACTGTGTGGAGCCTGCGCTCAGGGTGGTGCTGACCGACGTCAACGAGAGCGTGGTGGGAGCGTGGCGGGCGGCGTTCGCCGACACTCCGGGCGTCGAGATCCGACGGGGCTCGATCCTGGACGAGGACGTCGACGCCTGGGTCACCCCGACCAACTCCCGGGGAAGGATGGACGGCGGGGTCGACGCCGTCATCAAGCGGCACCTCGGAGCGGGCATTCAGCTGCGCGTGCAGCGGGCGATCCGCGACCGGTTCGCCGGACGCCTCCCGGTGGGCAGCGCGGTCTGCGTGCCGTCGGGGGCGACCGTTCCGCGGTTCTTGATCTCGACGCCGACGATGGTGCAGTCCTCGCAGAACGTGAGTGACACGCTTAACGTGGCGATGGCGTGCGCGGCCGCGTTTCAGGCCGTCCACCGGCAGAACCGGCAGGTGCCGGGCAGCATCCGTTCGGTGGCGCTGGTCGGGTTGGGGGCGCAGACCGGCCGGGTGCCGGCCCGGATCTGCGCCAACTTGATGTGGACCGGCTACACGCTCTTCCACGACCACTGGTTCGCGGACGACGACGAACTGCGCGCCACGATCACCACACAGCTCGCCGGCATCGAGAACGCGCCTGTCGAGAAGCGGGTGCGCATCGTGCCGCCGACAGGGATTCATGGCCCCGCTGATGCAGTCCACCCCGCCGACCACCCGGCCGGTCAGCCTGCCGGCAACCCCCATCCCACTGGTACGACGACCGGGAGCCCCTCCCCCATGAGCGACGCAACCGCCACCCCGGCCCAGCCCGACGCGAACGACCCGCTGGGCCTCGCCGAACTCTTCAAGGGCGGCGGTGAGCCCTGGCTTCCGCTCCTGAAGCCCCTCATCGAGGCGCAGCCGAACGCAGGCGAGTTCATCGGTCAGGGCCGCAGCCCAGAGGTCGTCCCGGTCCGGGAACTGACCTTCCAGGCGCTCAAGCCCAACCCGCCGCACAAGTGGAAGGTCGTCGTCTTCGGCCAGAACCCGTACCCGCGGCCGGAGAGTGCCACCGGCATCGCCATGTTCGACAACACCTTCAGCGACTGGAAGGACAGCCAGTTCGGCAGGGTCGTCAGCATCCGCTGCCTCATCAAGGCGGCGGCGATGTGGAAGTACGGCATCGCCAAGAAGACGCCCATCGCCGACGTCCGCGCTCTGTTGAAGGAGCGGGAGACGGTCCAGCCGCCGGAGTGGTTCCAGGCGATGCTCACGCAGGGCGTGCTGCTGCTGAACGCCTCCCTCACCGCCAGCGGCGACGGCGCGATGGGGCCCGACCGGCACACCGCGTTCTGGAGGCCCGTCGCCGAGCGGATCGTGGAGGAGATCCTGAAGGCCAAGCAGGACGCCGACGA
>NZ_DATCVQ010000254.1:0-6172 GCF_036566765.1 Streptomyces sp. | reverse complement strand
CCCTCCCTCGGGTTCGGGCTGACCGTCGCGTACCTCGACGACTGGTTCGACGGACACGCCCTCACCCCGACCGTCACCACGGCGGTGCTCGGCACCGGCGTCGCTCTCGTCGGCGCGGTGATCACGTACGCGGTCTGGCGCACCCTCCGTGCCCAGGCCCCGGCCCCCGCGAAGGCGCCCGCCGCCGCGTACGCCGCGACCGTCGCCCACCCCGACGCCGAGGCCGGCCAGGTCGAGGCCGAGGCCCTGCACCTGCCGCACCCGTCCGAGGACCCCGCCGACCCCGGCCGGCTGCTCCTCGGCCCGCTGCACCGCCACGCGGCCGACGGCTTCCACCTCGACGCCGTCTACGACCGCCTGTTCGTGCGCCCCGTCGTCGCCGCGGCCGGACTGGTCCGCTTCCTGGACCGCGAGGTCGTCGACACGTACGTCGGCAGCGCGGGCAGCGGCGCCAAGGGCCTGGGCTGGCTGGTCCGCAAGGCCCAGACCGGCAACGTGCAGACCTACCTGAGCGTCCTGCTCGCCGGTTCCGTGGTCCTGGCGATCACCGCCGTCGTCCTTGCCAACGTCAACGCCGGATCGTGAGCCGTGATCGATATCAGCGAATCCGTGATGCAGTTCCTTCTCGCATTGATCGTCGCCGGCCCGCTCCTCGGCGCCGCCGCGGCTCTCCTGCCCGCCCCGCCCGGGCTGAAGGGGAAGTCCCCGGACCAGGCCGTGCTCCGCCACGGCGTGACGGTCACCGGCGTGATCCTGGCCGCCGCGATCGTCCTCGCGCTCGGCTTCGACCACGACCAGCCGTCGAGGATCCAGGCGAGCACGGACATCAAGTGGATCCCCGCACTCGACGTGCGGATCCACCTCGGCGTCGACGGCATTTCCCTCCCCCTCCTGGTCATGACGGCGCTGCTGACCTTCCTCTGCGCGCTGTACAGCTACTTCAAGATGCCCGCGGGCCCGTCCCCCAAGGGCTTCGTCGCGCTCCTCCTCGTCCTCGAGTCCGGCACGCTCGCGAGCTTCGCCGTCCTCGACCTGATCCTGTTCTTCCTGGCCTTCGAGATGGTCCTCATCCCGATGTACTTCCTCATCGCCCGCTGGGGCGGCGAGGGCAGGCAGTCCGCCGCCTGGAAGTTCATCCTCTTCACGCTGCTCGGTTCGGTCGTCATGCTGCTCGGCCTGCTCCTCATCGGCGTGAAGGCGGGCACGTTCGACATGGTGGCACTGGCTACTGACAACGGTCGCGGCCTGACCACGTCCGTGCAGGTCATCGCCGTTCTGGCGATCGGGATCGGGCTCGCAGTGAAGACCCCGATGTGGCCGCTGCACAGCTGGCTCCCCGACGCCCACACCGCCGCTCCGACCGTCGGCTCCGTCCTCCTCGCCGGCGTCCTGCTGAAGATGGGCACGTACGGTTTCGTCCGGATCGTCCTCCCGATCGCCCCGGACGGCATGCGGGTCTTCGCCCCGTACCTCGCCGCCTTCGCCGTCGCCGGCATCGTCTACGGGTCCCTCGCCTGCCTGGCCCTCGCGAAGCCGGGCAACAAGGGCGACCTCAAGCGCCTCATCGCGTACTCGTCCGTCGGCCACATGGGCTTCGTGCTCCTCGGCATCGCGACCATGACCCCCACCGGCGTCAACGGCGCGCTCTTCGCCAACATCGCCCACGGCCTCATCACCGGCCTGCTGTTCTTCCTGGTCGGCGCGCTGAAGGACCGGTACGGCACCGCCGACCTCGACACCCTCGCCGGCGCGACCGGCGCCGCGCTCTACGGCCGCGCCCCGCGCCTGGGCGGGCTGCTCGCCTTCGCCGCCGTCGCCTCCCTCGGACTGCCCGGCCTGGCCGGCTTCTGGGGCGAGATGCTGGCGCTGTTCGGCGCGTTCGAGCCCGCCGCGGGCCTCAGCCGCCCCGCGTTCCTCACTTTCATGGCGATCGGCGGCTTCGGCACCCTGCTCACGGCCGCGTACCTGCTCCTCGTGGTCCGCAGGGTCTGCATGGGCGCCGCGCGGCCCGCGGGCGAGGCGGAGATCGCCGACGTCCAGGGGTACGAGTTCGCCGCCTGGACCCCGCTCGTCGCCCTCACCGTCGTCGCCGGGCTCTGGCCCGCGGTCCTCCTCGGCCTCACCGACCCGGCCGTGCAGCAGCTCCTCGCCGGAGGCAAGCAGTGACCCCTACCGCCGCAAGCCTCGCCGACGCCGGCCTCGTCCAGTCCGTCGACTGGCTCGCGATCGCGCCGCCGACGCTCGTCGCCGTCGTCGGGCTCGCCGTCCTCGTCGCCGACCTGTTCGTCCCGGCGCAGCGCAAGCAGCTCCTCGGCTGGACCGCGATCGCCGGCCTGGTCGCCTCGATCGCGCTGCTGGTCCCGCTGCGCAAGGGCGACCGCACCACGTTCTGCCTCACTGCCGACGTGCAGGCGTGCAGCTACACAGCCGACCGCTTCACCCTGGTCATCCAGTTCCTGGTGCTCGGCGGCGCGCTGTTGACCGCCCTGCTGTCGATCTCCGACACCAAGGAGAAGCTGCCGGCCGGCGAGTACTGGTTCCTGCTGCTCTCCTCCGCCGCCGGCGCGGCGCTGCTGCCCGCCTCCCGCGACCTCGCCACCCTCGTCGTCGCCCTCGAAGTGGCCTCGCTGCCCGCCTTCGCCCTGGTCGGCCTGCGCCGCGGCGACCGGATGTCGAGCGAGGCGGCGCTGAAGTTCTTCCTCTCCTCGGTCACCGCCACCGCCGTCACCCTGCTCGGCGTCAGCTTCGTGTACGGCGCGACCGGCACCCTGCACCTGACGGAGCTGGCGCACCGGCTCGACGACGTCCCCGCGCAGCTGGACGTCCTCGCCCAGACGGGCGTGGTGCTCACCCTGGTCGGCTTCGCCTTCAAGACCGCGGCCGTGCCGTTCCACTTCTGGGTCCCGGACACCTATGTCGGCGCGCCGCTGCCGGTCGCCGCGTACCTGTCCGTCGTCGGCAAGGCCGTCGGCTTCACCGGCCTCGTCCTGGTCACCGTCGTCGCCTTCCCGACGTACGCCGACGTGTGGGGCCCGGCCCTGTCCGTGCTCGCCGCGCTGACCATGACCGTCGGCAACGTGGCCGCCCTGCGCCAGTCCGCCGACCGCCCGTGGAGCGCGGTCCGGCTGCTCGCCTGGTCCTCCGTCGCCCAGGCCGGCTACCTCCTGGTGCCGATCGCGGCCGCCGCGTACTCCAGCGACGACCAGATCGGCGCCACCGTCGCGTACGCGCTGATGTACGCCGTCGTGAACCTCGGCGCGTTCGCGGTCGTCGTCGTGGTCGCCCGTACGCATCCGGAGAACCGGATCGCGGATTACCGCGGCCTGTACGCCACCCGGCCCGTCCTCGCGCTCGTGCTCGGCTTCTTCCTGCTCAATCTGGCCGGCCTGCCGCCCGGTATCATCGGCCTCTTCGCCAAGGTCACGGTGTTCTCCGCGGCGGTGGACGCGGGCCTCGGCTGGCTGGCCGTCGTCATGGGCGTCAACGTCGTGATCGGCCTCTACTACTACCTGCGGTGGACGGCCATCCTGTTCCGGGCGCCCGAGGGCGAGCCGGTCCGGCACCGGGTCCCGGCCCCCGTGACCCTGGCGATCGTGCTGACGGCCCTCGCGGGCGTCGTGCTGTCGGGCTACCCGCAGTTCGCGCTCCGCTTCGCGGCCACGTCGCTCTTCTGAGACCCCCCACAGATAAACATCCAGGAGCTAGACCCGTGCTGAACGGATTCAAGGACTTCATACTTCGCGGGAACGTCGTCTCGATGGCCATCGGTCTGGCCGTCGGATCTGCGTTCACGGCCGTCGTCACCGGCTTCAGCAAGGCGTTCATCACCCCGCTCATCGGCCTGGCCACCGGCTCGGTCGGCGACTTCAGCGAGGCGAAGTTCACCCTCGGAAAGACGCACTTCCCCTACGGCCTGGCGATCTCCGCGGCCATAGCCTTCGTCATCACCGCCGCCGTCCTCTACTTCTGCATCGTCGTCCCCATGACGAAGTTCCAGGAGAAGTTCGCCAAGGAGGAGGCGAAGGACGCCAAGTCCGAGAAGCGGGACTGCCCGGCCTGCTTCAGCGAGATCCCGGCCATCGCCTCCCGCTGCGCCCACTGCACCAGCGCGGTCGAGCCGATCGCCGAGGCCCTGGAGAAGGCGGGCCTGGAGAGGGTCGGCGTCCCGGCCCAGCGCTGACACGAACGAGAGCCCGAGGGAGACCTCGGGCTTTCGTCTGCCCGGCTGCCGCACGACTCGGTCGCCCGGCTCCTCACCTTGATCCTCCTTCTCGCCGCCGGCAGCGCGATCCTGCGCAGCGGCGTGCTCCCCGCCTGGACCGGCCGGGCCGCTCACGCCGTCGCGCTGATTGCGCTCCTCCGCGACCGGGGTCACCCGTACGGCCTATGCCGTCCCCCCGCCGACGCCCGGGGAACCCGCGCCTCCCGCCTGGCGTTGACCTGTACGGGAGGGTCCACTGGACGGGTGGACCTGCACCCAGCAAAGGGTTCCCCTGCCGCACCACTTGGAGGGCGTACCGTGCACCGCCGGCACAACGGGCTGAGGACCGCCGTACTCCTCGGAGGGCTCTCCGCCCTCATCATCGTCATTGGCGGCTTGTTCGGCCGTACGGGCCTGATCGTCGCGGTCTTCGTGGCGCTGGGCACGAACGCGTACGCGTACTGGAACAGCGACAAGCTGGCGCTGCGGGCCATGCGGGCCCGCCCGGTGAGCGAGTTCGAGGCTCCCGCCCTCTACCGGATGGTGCGGGAGCTCTCCACGCAGGCCCGCCAGCCGATGCCCCGGCTGTACATCTCGCCCACCCAGGCCCCCAACGCCTTCGCGACCGGCCGCAACCCGCGCAACGCCGCGGTCTGCTGCACCGAGGGCATCCTGCGGATACTCGACGAGCGCGAGCTGCGCGGCGTCATCGGCCACGAGCTCAGCCACGTCTACAACCGGGACATCCTGATCTCGTCCGTGGCCGGCGCGCTCGCCTCCGTGATCATGTTCCTGGTCAACTTCGCCTGGCTGATCCCGGTGGGCCGGTCGGACGACGACGAGGGCCCGGGTCTGCTCGGCACGCTGCTGATCATGATCCTGGGCCCGATCGCCGCCTCCGTCATCCAGCTCGCCATCAGCCGCTCCCGGGAGTACGAGGCGGACGCCTCCGGGGCCCAGCTCACCGGCGACCCGCTGGCGCTGGCCAGCGCCCTGCGTAAGCTCGAAGTAGGCACCAAGCAGCTTCCGCTGCCCCCGGAGCCCAAGATCGAGACGGCCAGTCACATGATGATCGCGAACCCGTTCCGGCCCGGTCAGGGCTTCGCCAAGATGTTCTCGACGCATCCGCCGATGGCGGAGCGCATCGCCCGACTCGAGCAGATGGCAGGTCATCGCCCGTGAAGACAATCCTGAACGTCATCTGGCTGGTCCTGTGCGGGCTCTGGATGTTCCTCGCCTACATGGTGGCCGGCCTCCTGCTCTGCATCACGATCATCGGCATCCCCTTCGGACTGGCCGCCTTCCGGATCGGCATCTACGCCCTGTGGCCCTTCGGGTACACCGTCGTGGACCGCCGCGACGCGGGCGCGCCGTCGTGCGTCGGCAACGTGCTGTGGCTGATCCTCGCCGGCTGGTGGCTGGCGCTCGGCCACATCACCACCGGCATCGTGCTGTGCCTGACGATCATCGGCATCCCGCTCGGCATCGCGAACTTCAAGCTGATCCCGGTCTCCCTGCTCCCGCTGGGCAAGGAGATCGTCCCCACGGACCAGCCCTTCGCGAGCCGCTGAGCCAGAGCCGGGCAAGCCCTGCCGGGGCCCGCCTCAGCGCCGCCCCTGTCGTGCTGCGTACGCGACCACCCCCGCCGCCAGCACCCCCGCGCCTGCCGCGACGGAGGTCCACGGCAGGGCGAAGGCCAGCGCGCCGCAGCCGACGAGCCCGACGCCCGCCAGGAGCCGCTGCCGCGGCCCCAGGGTCCAGGCGGCGGCGTTCGCGATGCCGTAGTAGACCAGTACGCCGAAGGACGAGAACCCGATCGCGCCCCGCACATCCGCCGTCGCCGCCACCACGGCCACCACCGCGCCCACCGCGAGCTCCGCCCGGTGCGGCACCTGGAAGCGCGGGTGCACGGCCGCCAGCGCGCCCGGCAGGTGCCCGTCGCGGGCCATCGCCAGGGTCGTACGGGACACC
>NZ_DATCVQ010000253.1:0-2202 GCF_036566765.1 Streptomyces sp. | reverse complement strand
GGGCGCGAGGGCCTTGCCGATCTGCAGGCGCAAGGTCTCCCATGCGCCGGAGAGTCGCTCGAGCGCCCCGGGGAGCCCCTTCATCGCGGCGTTGGCGGCGTCCTGCGCGGCCTTCTGGTTCTTGGTCGCGCTGACGTACTTGCCGAGCCCCTTGGAGCCCTCGTTCATCAGGACGGTGGCGGCGCGCGTGGCGTCGGAGCCGAAGATGGTCGACAGCGCAGTGGTGCGCTCGGACTCCGAGAGTCCGAGCAGCTTGTCCTGGAGCTGCTGGGAGACGTTGCCCAGCGAGACGAAGTCGCCGTTGCGCTTGGTGAAGTCCAGGCCTAGGTTCTTCATGGCCGACCGGGCTGCGTCGGTCTGGGGCGCGAGACGCGCCAGCATCGTCTTGAGCGATGTGCCGGCGTCGGAACCCTTGATACCCGCCGAGTCGAAGGCCGCCAGGGCGCCGACCGTCTCGTTGATGTCCAGGCCGGCGTTCTTCGCGCCAGGCCCCACCTGCGCGAGCGCCTGCCCCAGGGACTCGACCGACGCCGTGGACGCGTTGGCGCCGCCGGCAAGGGCGTTGGCGACCTTGTTCATGTCGCGGCCCTTGAGGCCGAAGGTGTTGAGTGCGTTCGAGGCGATCTCGGCCGCGGTGGCCAGATCGGTTCCGCCTGCCGCAGCGAGCAGGAGGGTCCCCTTCAGCGCGCCAGCGCGCATGTCGGCCACCGAGATGCCGCCCTTGGCGAGCTCGACCATCGCCTTGGCGGCTTCGTTCGCAGAGAACACGGTCGAGTTGCCCATGTCGATGGCAGCCTTCTCGAGCGCCTTCATCTCGCCACGGGTCGCCCCGGTGACCGCGCCCACCGTGTTCAGGGACTTCTCGAACTCGGCTCGCAGCTTCACGCCCGACGCGGCAACGCCGAGCAGGGCTGCACCGACGCCGGCCGTGAAAGCCTTCTTGAACCCGCCCATGTTGGGCAGCACCGTGATCCAGGCGGTACCCGCACTCACAGCCATCAGGAAGCCCCTCCTTCCAGCCAGTCAGCGGTCTGCGCGAGCGTGTGGTGGGCGGGCGTGTCATCCGACCCGTGCTCGATGGCCGCAGCGCCCTCGTCGTCGTTCATCAGCCGCGCGCCCGGGCCGTCGCCGTCGACCCGGAACGACGACCGGAACGCCCCGGTCTCCACCGGGGCGATCGACTCCGCATACACACGGCCGGCCTCGGCGATCTGGGCCATCGCGGCGTCCATCTCCGCCGTCGCCGCCAGCGCGGCCAGTGCCGCGGGCGAGGGTGGCTCGAAGCGCACGTTGCTCGGCATTCACGCCCCCTCAGAGTTGGCTGGGAAGAGTTGGGCGACCATGTCGTCGGTGGCCTCACGGATCCGCTTTGCACGAGCGCGGTCGAACGCGGTCACCGGGCGCGGGTACGGACGAGCCCGCGACGGTTTCCCGCCTGCGCCGGCGACGACCGCGTTCGCCACTTCTGCGAGCCGGTCCACCACCATGGCGAGCGCCTGGACCTCGGGGGTCCACTCCGTCAAGGGCGGGACGTCGCTGCCCTTCGGCAGGTCACCCACCTGGGCCGCCAGCTCGTCATCCTGTGCAACGGCGGCTGCGAACGCGGACGTGCGGGGAAGGTGGTCGATCAGCGTCAGCGCGAACGCCCACCTGCCCTGCTCGTACAGGTCGACTATGTCCCAGCCCGCGAGCCCGAGGTCGGCCGTGATCGCCTCGCCGTACCTGTCGAGCAGGCCGGTGAGGCGAATCAGTTTCCCAGGCCGAAGTGCTCCCGCATGTCCTCGGCGATCTTCATAACCACGGCCGCGTCCTCCTTGCCAACGACCTCGAGGAAGGCGTCGGCTTGGTCGCCACAGAAGGCGCCGATGACATCCCGGGACGTGCCCGAGTTGAACGCCTCCTCGGCCTCGAACATCTGGTCACCCGTCGGCCGCGGGATCTCGATCTTCTCGTCGTCGTCGAGCCACAGGACGAACGGATCGCCCTTGACCTCAGAGCGGTACCGGGCGAGGCTCGTCGGCTTACCCGTGGGCTTCCGCGTGTTGCCCATCAGGCGTCCTTGTCCTCGACGGGCGTCCAGCCCTCAGACTTCAGCCGGGTGATCGTGGCCGGCTTGAACGCCGTCACGGTCTCCCGAGCTTTGCCCTCGCCGCGGAAGAGCTCGACACCGCCGTCGGCGGTCTCGCTCTTCTTCTGGCTGGT
>NZ_DATCVQ010000252.1:0-3786 GCF_036566765.1 Streptomyces sp. | reverse complement strand
CGTCCGGGATGCGCTTCGCCAGGCCGCCCATGCGGGACATGGCAGCCAGTGAGTTGGTCCCGGCGGCGTGGATGACGACGCCCGCGGCGAGGAAGAGGACGGCCTTGAACGCACCGTGCGAGATGAGGTGGAAGACGGCGGCGCCGCGGTCGCCGACGGCCAGGGCGCCCGCCATGTAGCCGAGCTGGCCGATGGTCGAGTAGGCGAGGACCCGCTTGATGTCGTCCTGGGCGAGCGCGGCGAGCGCCGAGCCGACCATCGTCACCGCGGCCATCACGGCGAGCACGGTCAGCGCGGCGGCGGAGGCGGCGAAGACCGGCAGCAGCCGGGCCACGAAGTAGATGCCGGCGGCGACCATCGTCGCGGCGTGGATGAGCGCGGAGACGGGGGTGGGGCCGGCCATCGCGTCGGGCAGCCAGGTGTGCAGCGGGAACTGCGCGGACTTGCCGGCCACGCCGGCGAGCAGCAGCAGCGCGATCAGGGTCGGGTGGTCGAGCCCGCCGGAGGCGACGGCGCCGAGGATCCCGGTGATCCGGAAGGTGCCGGCGTCCACGGCGAGAGCGAACAGGCCGAACAGGAAGGGGACGTCGCCGAGCTTGGTGACCAGGAAGGCCTTCAGGGAGGCGGAGCGCGCCTCGGGGGTCTCCCAGTAGTGGCCGACGAGGAAGTACGAGCAGATGCCCATGATCTCCCAGCCGACCAGGAGCACCATCAGGTCGCCGGAGTAGACGACCAGCAGCATCGCGGCGGTGAAGAGGGAGACGAGCGCCGCGTACGAGGGGTAGCGCGGGTCGTGGCGCAGGTAGCCGGTCGAGTAGATCTGCACGCAGGTCGCGACGACGCCGACGAGGACGGCGACGAGGGCGGCGAAGCCGTCGATGTACAGGGACAGGTCGATCGGGACCGAGCCCGTCGGGGTGAGCTGAGTGGCCGCGTCGATGGCCTTCCCGCCGCCCTGACGGGCGGCGACGACGGCCGCGAGGGCGGCCGCGGCGAGCGTCGGCAGGACGGCGAGCGGCCGGACGAGTCCGGGCACGGTCCGGCCGAGGAGCAGGCCGGCGACGGCGCCGAGGAAGGGAAGGAGGGGGACGAGGACGGCGAGGGTCGTCGTGGTCACGCGGCGGCCTCCGCCTTCTCGTCGCCGGCCGCGGGGGCCTGGTCGGTCTCGGCGGTGTCGCGGAGCCGGTCGACGTCCGAGGTGCCGCGGTTGCGGTACACCATCAGGACGATCGCGAGACCGATGCCGATCTCCGCTGCGGCGATGGCGATGGTGAACAGGGTGAGGGCCTGGCCGGCGTGCAGGGTGTCGCGGAGCCAGACGTCGAAGGCGACCAGGTTGAGGTTGACCGCGTTGAGCATGAGCTCGACGGACATCAGGACCAGGATCGCGTTGCGCCGGGCGAGGACGCCGTACAGGCCGACGGAGAAGAGGAGCACGGCCAGGACGGCGGGGTAGGCGAGGTGCATCAGCGCTCCCCCTCGTTCTTCTTCGACAGGACGATCGCGCCGACCAGGGCGGCGAGGAGCAGGACGGAGAGCGCCTCGAAGGGCAGCACCCAGTGCCGGAACAGGATCTCGCCGGACACCTTGGTGGAGCCCTGGGCCGGGCCGTCCAGGTCGATCCACGTGGCGCGGAACGCGTCGACGACCACCCAGACCAGGGCAGCCGCGGCGGCGACGGCGACCACGAGGGCGGCCGGGCGGTTGCCGGAGTCGGCGTCCGGGGACCGCCCGATGGGCGCCTTGGTGAGCATCAGACCGAAGAGGAGGAGGACGACGACGGAGCCGACGTAGATCAGCACCTGGACCCAGGCGATGAACTCCGCGGTGAGCAGCAGGTACTCGACGGCCAGCCCGCCGAGCGTGACCACCAGCCACAGCGCGGCGTGCACGAGTTGGCGGGTGGTGACGGTGACGAGGGCCGCGCCGAGGGTGGCGAGGCCGACGAGCACGAAGGCGATCTCGACGCCGGTGGGCGACAGGAAGCCGGGGTGGGCGGCGGCGAGCGTCACTGCGCGTCCCCCTCGGAGGTCTCGGAGGTCTCGGAGGTCTCGGAGGCGGCGCTCTCGGCGGCCGCGGCCTGGGCGGCGGCCTCCGCCGCAGCGGCTTCCGCCTTCTCGACGGCCTTGCGGGCGGCGGCGATCTCCTTGGGCTCCTCCGCACGCGGGTCGAGCGCGGGCGGCTCCGGGACGGTCCACATCCACTCGCGGAGCTTGTCGCGCTCGTGGGTGAGCTCGTGGATGTCCGTCTCCGCGTACTCGAACTCCGGCGACCAGAACAGCGCGTCGAAGGGGCAGACCTCGATGCAGATGCCGCAGTACATGCAGAGCGAGAAGTCGATCGCGAAGCGGTCGAGGACGTTGCGGCTGCGCTCGCGGCCGCCGGGGACGGCGGCGGGCACGGTCTCCTTGTGGGAGTCGATGTAGATGCACCAGTCCGGGCACTCGCGGGCGCAGAGCATGCAGACCGTGCAGTTCTCCTCGAACAGCCCGATCACGCCGCGGCTGCGGGGCGGGAGTTCGGGCTGGACGTCCGGGTACTGCGCGGTGACGGACTTGCGGGTCATCGTCCGCAGGGTCACGGCAAGCCCCTTGGCGAGGCCGGAACCAGGGATCGGTGCCATTAGTTGATCGCCACCTTCACGATGCCGGTGAGCGCGATCTGCGCGAGGGCGAGCGGGACGAGGGTGGTCCAGGCGAGCTTCTGCAGCTGGTCCTCACGGAGCCGGGGGTAGGACACCCGGAGCCAGATGACGACGAAGGCGAGGACGGCGGTCTTCAGCAGGGTCCAGACCCAGCCGAGGCCGTCGGCGCCGAACGGGCCGTGCCAGCCGCCGAGGAACAGGACGGTGGTCAGGCCGCACAGGACGACGATGCCGGCGTATTCGGCGAGCAGGAACAGCGCGAAGCGCAGACCGGTGTACTCGGTGTACGCGCCGAAGATGATCTCCGAGTCGGCGACGGGCATGTCGAACGGGGGCCGCTGGAGTTCGGCGAGGCCGGCGACGAAGAAGACGAGGGCGCCGACGATCTGCCAGGGCAGCCACCACCACTCGAAGGCGTTCAGGATGCCGGGGAGCGAGACGGTGCCGGCGGCCATCGCGACGGACGCGGCGGCGAGCAGCATCGGCAGCTCGTACGCGAGCAGCTGGGCGGCGGTGCGCAGGCCGCCGAGCAGCGAGAACTTGTTGGCGGATGCCCAGCCGGCCATGAGGCTGCCGAGCACGCCGACGCCCATGACGGCGAGCACGAAGAAGATGCCCGCGTCGACGACCTGACCGACGGCCCCCTCGTCGGGGCCGATCGGGATGGCGACGAGGACGAGGAGGTACGGGAGGAGGGCGACGGCGGGGGCGAGCTGGAAGACGCGGCGGTCGGCGGCGGCCGGGACGACGTCCTCCTTCTGCGCGAACTTCACCCCGTCCGCGACGAGCTGCGCCCACCCGTGGAACCCACCGGCGTACATGGGCCCGAGGCGCCCCTGCATGTGCGCCATGACCTTGTGCTCGGTCTGCCCGATGACGAGCGGCAGCACGAGAAACACGGCGAAGACGACGAGCAGCCGAAGGGCGACGTCGAGTGCGTCGTTCACGCGGGTTCGCCTCCGGCGGGTGGGGTGGTGGGGGTGGGCGGGGGGTCGTCGGGGTCGGGGGTGGGAGCCGGAGCCGCGTCGGGCTCGGCTTCCGGAGCGGCCTCCGAGGCCGGCTCGGCGGCAGGTGCCGCCAGGGCCTCGTCTGGCTCGGTGGCCGGGGCGGCGCTCGGCGCGGGTTCCGGCGCGGGCTCAGGT
>NZ_DATCVQ010000251.1:0-17578 GCF_036566765.1 Streptomyces sp. | reverse complement strand
CGGTACGGGACATCCCGTACCGCCCCCGCCGTGTCGGTCCGTCACATCACCTCGCGGCCGCCGCCGCGCCCAGACCCCCCACCAGCAGGGCGGACAGTCGCTCCACCCACTCCTGGTCGACCGGCTCGGCGCTCACCAGGGCGCGGTGCACGACCGCGCCCGCGATCACGTCGAAGATCAGCGCGTCGGTGGCCGCCACGGCCGCCGGGTCGCGGTCCCCGGGGAGCTCGCCCCGCTCCTGGGCGCGCTGCCGGCCCTCCAGGACGAGGCGCTTCTGCCGGTCGACGATCGAGGTGCGGATGCGCGCGCGCAGCGGCTCGTCCCGCGTCGACTCGGCGACGACGGCCATCAGGGCCGTCTTGGTCTCCGGGCGTTCGAGGAGCTCGGCGAACTGGAGCACCACGTTCTCGATGTCGGCCTGCAGGGAACCCAGGTCGGGCAGTGAGAGTTCATCGAAGAGGACGGCGACGGCGTCGACGACGAGCTCGTTCTTGTTGGCCCAGCGCCGGTACAGGGTGGTCTTGGCGACCCCGGCCCGCGTCGCCACGTCCCCCATCGTGAGCTTGGACCAGCCCAGCTCGACCAGGGCGGCCCGCGTCGCGTCCAGGATGGCCGCGTCGGCCTCGGCGGAGCGGGGGCGTCCGGTGCGGTTGCGGGCGGTGGTGCGAGAACACATGCAGGCGACCATACCCGCCAGTAGGTATCGCGCCAGATGTCCCGCGCTGTGAGGCAGTTCACGCGGAAGTCCCACCCGCGCCCCGGGGCTTCCAGTTACGCTACGACCCGTAGCGAAAGGTCGTGAGCGGCGACCCCGCGACAACCACACGCACCGGGTGGGGACCCGGTGCAACACAACGAGAACAGCACGCCGAACCGAGCACGTTCGTACGCCCCGCAACCGGCGGGGGGCCTGCGGACGGCGCGGTTCGGCCATGGCTTTCCGGTTACGCGCGCGGAAGGGGGAGGATGTACCCATGCAGCCTAGGAACATGTCCATGAGCGGCGTCGTCGACCTTGCCGCGGTGAAGGCGGCCGGCGAAGCCAAGGCCAAGGCGGAGCAGGCCCGGGCCGAGTCGGCCCGCACCGGCGGCGGCGCGGCCGTCGCCCCCTCCGCCCTGGTGATCGACGCCGACGAGGCGGGCTTCGAGCGCGATGTCCTGCAGCGGTCCGCCGAGGTCCCGGTCGTCATCGACTTCTGGGCCGAGTGGTGCGAGCCGTGCAAGCAGCTCAGCCCTCTGCTCGAGCGCCTCGCCGTCGAGTACAACGGGCGCTTCGTCCTCGCCAAGGTCGACGTCGACGCCAACCAGATGCTGATGCAGCAGTTCGGGATCCAGGGGATTCCGGCCGTTTTCGCGGTGGTCGCCGGTCAGGCGCTGCCGCTCTTCCAGGGCGCGGCCCCGGAGGCGCAGATCCGGGCCACCCTCGACCAGCTGGTCCAGGTCGCCGAGGAGCGCTTCGGGCTCACCGGCATCGTCGTGGACCAGGGCGCCGAAGGCGACGCCGAGGCCCCGGCCGCCGCTCCCGTCGGCCCGTACGACGCGCTGCTCTCGGCCGCCGTGGACGCGCTGGACGCGGGCGACCTGGGCGGGGCGATCCGGGCGTACCAGAACGTGCTCGCGGACGACCCCGGCAACACCGAGGCCAAGCTGGGCCTCGCACAGGCCGAACTCCTGTCCCGCGTCCAGGGTCTGGACCCGCAGCGGGCGCGCAAGGAGGCCGCGGACAACCCGAAGGACGTGGCCGCGCAGATCGCCGCCGCCGATCTCGATCTGGTGGGCGGTCATGTGCAGGACGCCTTCGGGCGGCTGGTGGACACCGTGCGTGTCACGGCCGGCGAGGACCGGGACGCGGCCCGGCTGCGGCTGCTCGAACTCTTCGAGGTCATCGGAGCCGAGGACCCGCGGGTGACGGCGGCGCGCCAGGCGCTCGCCCGGGTGCTGTTCTGACCTGTCCGCGCCGCGCGTAGCCCCGCGCGGCGCCCGCCGATTTGGCGACAGAGCGACAAGACGCGGCCGCGCTTTACCAAAACTTGGTAATCGCGGCCGCTGTTACTCGCAGTAAATCGAACCCAGAATTCTGTCCGGATTGCTCCGGGCATCCCCTCTTTGTCGCCGCACTTGACGGCACCCTGCGTACCCGCCCGACGGCGGGCTGTCGCACCGTGGTTATCCACCCGTTACTAGCCAGTAACGAACCCCCTTGTGCCCCGGGCCGGAATGGACCACGATCGGCCACGCTCGGTCCTCTCCACACCAGCCCGGCATCCGGCCGGGGGCGCGGCGAGGGTCCCCACCGAGCGGATCGGCGACAGTGACGCCGGTCGTGGACAGGGGGGTTCCTGCTCTTGCCGGCAGGGCCTGTCCAGCCAGGTTGCGCGCAAGGCGTGGCCAGTGGTTGTCGCTCGGGGGTGATCGCCGGTGATTCGGACGCGCGTCGCGCCTGAAGTTTCGGCGCTCTCCTTCCCGAGGACGTAGCACTTCTCCCATCCCAGGACGGGCCCGTGGGTCCCTCCGGAGATGTACGTCCGAGAAGGAGGAATTCTCATGAAGTCCCAGGTTCGTGGCGGGACCAGATGGAAGCGGTTCGCCGTCGTCATGGTGCCGAGTGTGGCCGCGACGGCCGCGATCGGCGTCGGCCTGGCTCAGGGCGCGCTCGCCGCGTCCTTCAGCATCTCCGGCCAGGAGTTCAAGGTGAAGGCCGACAGCCTCGTCGGCAATGACTTCGTCCAGTACGGCAGTGTCGCCAGCGGCAAGAACCTCGAGGGCAAGCCCTTCGCGGAGCCGGTCGGCGTCTCGGGCTTCTCCGAGGCCTGGATCACCAACATGTGCCAGTCCGTGGTGACCCCGAACGTGCCGTTCATCGGCAACGTCAGCCTGGAGCTGCGCGCCGGCACCGAGGGCGCGAAGGACCCGAACAAGCGGGTCTACGCGAAGGACATCTACCTGGATGTCTCCTCGCTGAAGGCTGACGCCGAGTTCAGCAACATCGACATCGGCGTGGCCGCGGGCTCCCTGAAGGACCCGGGCATTCAGCCGGGCACCCAGGCCAACCCGTACGGCTTCTCGCAGCGCGCGAAGAAGGCGACGCTGAACAACGTCGAGCAGAAGGCGTGGGCGACCACGGCCGGCACCTTCCGGCTGCCCGACCTCAGCCTGAAGCTGCACAAGGGCACCAAGGAGTGCTTCACCGAGTAGTACTCGGCCGGCGGGCGGGGTCGTGCACTCGGCCCCGCCCGTTCCGGACAGCCGCCTCCGTGCGGCCCCGTCTCCATCTCTTCTCAGCAACACCGCTTCCAGGGAGCTGTTTTCCATGAGCGCCGAGACCATTGGTTCCCGCGGATTCACCTACTGGCGGCTGCGTTTCCAGGCGTGGCGGGGCAACCGGCCGTTCTGGGGCGGGCTGTTCACCATGATCGGCGGTCTGCCGATCGCCTACCTGCCGTACGCGGACATGCGGCTCGGCAACATGACGATCGCCATGTCCACGACTGCGGGCGCCGGCTCGCTGATCATCGGCGTACTGCTGGTGACGCTCGGCCTGACCATGTGGTTCCAGGCCGTGGTCCGGGTCTTCGCGGGCATCGCCGCGATCGTGCTGGCGCTCGTGTCCATCCCGGTCGCCAACATCGGCGGATTCGTCGTCGGCTTCCTCTGCGCGCTCATCGGCGGTGGCCTCTCCGTCTCGTGGGCCCCCGGTGCTCCGGTGGAGGAGACGGCGAAGGACGCGGCATATGAGCCCGTGGCCCAGGCCGCCCCGGTCGCGGAGGCCGCCCCGGCGGCCGAGACCCCCATGATCAAGCCGCTCGCGCTCCCCGAGCAGCGCGCCGGCGAGGAGGCGGACCCGAACGTGCACGCGACCGAGAACACGATCGACGCCAACGGCGGGAGGAACAGTGCGGGGTGACGAAACACAGTCGGCGACGGCTGGAGGCGACGCCACTCCGGCAAGAACGGGTCCGCGTCACGCGGCCCCCCGCAAGTCGCTGCTGAACAAGCTTCAGGTGCCCGCCGGCAAGGCGATGGCCCTGGCCGCCATGCCGACCGCGGTCCTCATGGGCATGGGCCTCACGCCCAAGCTCGCGCTCGCCGACGAGAAGGACATCCCCTTCGCGCCGGGCCCCTGCGTGACCCGCTCGGACGAGCCGGTCGAGGAGTCGAAGAGCCCCGAGCCGAAGAAGTCGCCCGAGCCGAGCGCGAGCACCGCACCGGGCGAGGACGACTCCAAGGACGGCTCCGCCGACAAGCCGGAGCCGACGGCCAGCCCGTCCGCGAGCGCCGGTACGGCGACGGCCGAGAAGGCCACGACGGAGGGGTCCACGGCCGGCGCCACCACGCCGACCCCGTCGCCGACCCCGACGAAGTCGGTCAACCCGCTGGACCCGCTGGGCGTCGGCGAGAAGATCAAGGACTTCTTCGACGGGCCCGACGAGCCGACGGCCACGCCGACGCCGACCGCGTCGACCAAGCCGACGGCCGACCCCACGCCGACCGCGCCCACGGCGAAGCCGACGGCCGAGCCGACCGCCGGCGCGTCCAAGCCGCCCCTCGCCGACAGCAGCGACCGCACCAAGGACGCGATCAGGGACGCCGCCGACAAGGCCGGCGCCACCGTCGAGGAGCTCGCGGACGACGCCAAGGGCCTGGACGTCAAGAAGGACACGGACATACCGGACGACGCCAAGCCCCGGTTCCCGTGCCCCGAGCCCGACCCGAAGGCGCTCGCGGCGGCGGAGCTGGAGGAGGGCATGCCGCTCCTGCCGGACGAGCCGTGGATCCTCAACAGCACCAGGCTCACGCTGAAGGGCCTCAAGTACCACGGCATCGTCGAGGTGAAGACCGGCAGCGGGAAGATCAAGAAGGTCCTGAAGTTCACCGCGAGCGACGGCGTGGACATCAAGGACCTGCACCAGCGGACCGTCCACTCCGACGGTCTGACCGGTCACGTCCGCTCCGCCGCGGGGGAGACGTCGACCATGACCAACGGCACCGTGACGATGTACACGGAGCAGCTGAAGGGCAAGCTCTTCGGCATCATCCCGGTCACGTTCAACCCGCAGACCCCGCCGCCGCTCGACGTCCCGTTCGCGATCTTCACGGACGTGGAGGTCATCCAGGCCGGCCAGTTCGGCGGCACCCTGACGGTCCCCGGCCTGCGCAACACGATCGAGCCGAGCTGACCTGCCAGACCCTTTCCGGGAGCCGCAGATGACGAGGGCCCCCGTCCGATCCGGACGGGGGCCCTCGTCATGCTGTGCGGCAGGGAGTGGGCTGGGCGTCAGTCGCGCTGCCCGCTGCCCAGGTGGTGCACCCGGACCATGTTGGTGGTGCCGGGGACGCCGGGGGGCGAGCCGGCGGTGATGACCATCGTGTCGCCCTCGTTGTACCGCTGGAGCTTCAGCAGCTCCGCGTCGACGATCTCGACCATGGCGTCGGTGGTCTCCACGAAGGGCGCGAGGAAGGATTCCACGCCCCAGCTCAGGGTGAGCTGGTTGCGGGTCGACTCGTCCGTGGTGAAGGCCAGGATCGGCTGGGCCGCGCGATAGCGGGAGAGCCGGCGGGCGGTGTCGCCGGACTTGGTGAAGGCGATGAGCGCCTTGCCGTCGAGGAAGTCCGCGATCTCGCAGGCCGCGCGGGCGACGGAGCCGCCCTGCGTACGCGGCTTCTTGCCGGGGACCAGCGGCTGCAGGCCCTTGGCGAGCAGCTCCTCCTCGGCCGCGGCGACGATCTTCGACATCGTCTTCACGGTCTCGATCGGGTAGGCGCCCACCGAGGACTCGGCGGAGAGCATGACCGCGTCCGCGCCGTCCAGGATGGCGTTGGCGACGTCGCTCGCCTCGGCGCGGGTGGGGCGGGAGTTGGTGATCATCGACTCCATCATCTGGGTGGCGACGATGACCGGCTTGGCGTTGCGGCGGCACATCTCCACGAGGCGCTTCTGCACCATCGGGACCCGCTCCAGCGGGTACTCCACGGCGAGGTCGCCACGGGCGACCATGACCGCGTCGAAGGCGGCGACGACGTCCGCCATGTTCTCGACGGCCTGCGGCTTCTCCACCTTGGCGATGACCGGGACCCGGCGGCCCTCCTCGTCCATCACCTTGTGGACGTCCTTGACGTCGTCGGCGTTGCGGACGAAGGAGAGGGCGACCATGTCGCAGCCCATGCGGAGCGCGAAGCGGAGGTCCTCGACGTCCTTCTCGGACAGGGCCGGGACGTTGACCGCCGCGCCGGGCAGGTTGATGCCCTTGTGGTCGGAGATCACTCCGCCCTCGACGACGATGGTCTTCACCTGCGGCCCGGCGACCTCGATGACCCGCAGCTCGACGTTGCCGTCGTTGATGAGGACCTGGTCGCCCTTGGAGACGTCGCCCGGCAGCCCCTTGTACGTGGTGCCGCAGATGGACTTGTCGCCCGGGACGTCCTCGGTGGTGATGGTGAACTCGTCACCGCGGACCAGTTCGACCGGCCCCTCGGCGAAGGTTTCCAGACGGATCTTGGGGCCCTGGAGGTCGGCGAGCACGCCCACGGCGCGGCCGGTGTCCGCCACCGCCCTGCGGAGACGGTCGTACCGCTCCTGGTGCTCTGCCTGGGTCCCGTGGCTCATGTTGAATCGGGCCACGTTCATGCCGGCCTCGATCAGCGCTTTCAGCTGCTCGTAGGAGTCGACGGCGGGGCCCAGCGTACAGACGATTTTGGAACGGCGCATGAGGCGGATCCTATCGGTTTGTTTCATCGCGGAATATTCCGTCTGGTGGAATGTACAAATGGGCGGAGGGTCGCTCAGGCGTTCACCGGCTCGGGCGTTTCATCGAGCTCAGGCGTTCACCAGCGCGTAGGTCTGTCGGGCGATCTCCAGCTCCTCGTCCGTCGGCACCACGGCGACCGCCACTCGCGCGTAGTTCGGCGAGATCAGCCGCGGCTCGCCGGAACGCACCGCGTTGAGAGCGGCGTCCACCACCAGGCCCAGCTCCTCCAGACCCGCGATCGCAGCTTCCCGCACCGGAGCCGCGTTCTCACCCACTCCGGCCGTGAACACCACCGCGTCCACCCGGCCGAGTACCGCGTAGTACGCCCCGATGTACTTCTTCAGCCGGTGGATGTACACCTCGAAGGCGAGCCGCGCCCGCTCGTCGCCCTCGTCGATCCGCCGCTGGATCTCCCGCATGTCGTTGTCGCCGCACAGCCCGACCAGACCGCTCTTCTTGTTGAGCAGCGTGTCGATCTCGTCCGTCGACATCCCCGCCACCCGCTCCAGATGGAACGTCACCGCCGGGTCGACGTCGCCGGATCGGGTGCCCATCACCAGGCCCTCCAGGGGCGTCAGGCCCATCGAGGTGTCCACGCACCGCCCGCCCGCCACCGCCGAGGCGGACGCCCCGTTGCCCAGGTGCAGCACGATGACGTTGACCTCCTCGGGCGCCTTGCCGAGCAGCTCCGCCGCCTTCCGCGAGACGTACGCGTGCGAGGTGCCGTGGAAGCCGTACCGGCGGATCCGGTGCGCGTCCGCGGTCTCCACGTCGATCGCGTACCGGGCCGCGTACTCCGGCATCGTGCTGTGGAACGCGGTGTCGAAGACCGCGACCTGCGGCAGGTCCGGGCGCAGCGCCTGCGCCGTGCGGATGCCGATCAGGTTGGCCGGGTTGTGCAGCGGGGCCACCGGCACGAGGCGCTCGATCTCGGCGAGCACCTCGTCGTCGATCACCGTCGGCGCGCTGAACCGCAGCCCGCCGTGCACCACCCGGTGGCCGATCGCGGCCAGTTCGGGGGAGTCCAGGCCGAGCCCGTCCGCCGCCAGCTCCTCGGCGACCGCCTTCAGCGCCGCCGCGTGGTCGGGGATCGGGCCGCTCTTCTCGCGCGGCTCGCCCCCGCCGCCCTGCAGCGGGGTGTGCGCCAGGCGGGAGGTCTCCTCGCCGATCCGCTCGACCAGACCGACCGCGAGCCGCGCGCCGTCCTGCATGTCGAGCAGCTGGTACTTGACCGACGACGAGCCGGAGTTGAGAACGAGGACGCGCGTAGGCGTGGCCGGCGTCATGCGGAGAGCTCCTGACCCTGGGACTGGATGGCGGTGATGGCGACCGTGTTGACGATGTCCCCGACGAGCGCGCCGCGCGACAGGTCGTTGACCGGCTTGCGCAGGCCCTGCAGGACCGGGCCGACGGCCACGGCGCCGGCCGAGCGCTGCACGGCCTTGTACGTGTTGTTGCCGGTGTTGAGGTCCGGGAAGATCAGCACGGTCGCCTGGCCGGCCACCTCCGACCCCGGCAGCTTGGTGGCGGCGACGGACGGCTCGACCGCCGCGTCGTACTGGATCGGGCCCTCGATCCGCAGCTCCGGGTGGGCCTCCCGGACCAGCTTGGTCGCCTCGCGCACCTTGTCGACGTCCGCGCCGGAGCCCGAGGTGCCGGTCGAGTACGAGAGCATCGCGATCCGCGGCTCGACGCCGAACCGGGCCGCGGTGGCCGCCGACTGGACCGCGATGTCCGCGAGCTGCTCCGCGTTCGGGTCCGGGTTCACCGCGCAGTCGCCGTACACCAGGACCTTGTCGGCCAGGCACATGAAGAACACGGACGAGACGATCGAGGCGTCCGGCTTGGCCCTCCCGTCTCCCACCGCCGCCCTGTCCGACGGGCTTCGCCCGGCCCCCTTTGTTCTGATGATCTCGAAGGCCGGCCGGATGGTCGCCGCGGTGGAGTGCACCGAGCCGGACACCATGCCGTCCGCCAGGCCCTCCTCGACCATCAGCGTGCCGAAGTAGTTGACGTCCGAGACCACGTCGTACGCCAGCTCCACCGTCACGCCCTTGTGGGCGCGCAGCTGGGCGTACTTCTCCGCGAACGCGTCGCGCAGCTCCGAGGTCTGCGGGTCGATCAGCTGCGTCGACGGCGCGGACAGGTCGACGCCCAGGTCCGCGGCCTTCTTCCGGATGACCTCGACGTTGCCGAGCAGCGTCAGGTCGCACACGTCCCGGCGCAGCAGCACGTCCGCGGCGCGCAGCACCCGCTCCTCCGTGCCCTCCGGCAGCACCACCCGGCGGCGGTCGGCGCGCGCCTGCTCCAGCAGCTCGTGCTCGAACATCATCGGAGTGACTCGGCTGCTGCGCGCCACCGAGATCCGCTTCAGCAGGTCCGCGGTGTCTGCATGCCGCTCGAACAGGCCCAGCGCGGTCTCCGCCTTGCGAGGGGTGGCGGCGCTCAACTTGCCTTCGAGAGAGAAGAGTTCGGCGGCGGTCGGGAAGCTCATGCCCGCCACCGAGAGCACCGGGGTGCCGGGCGCGAGCCGGGCCGCGAGCTTCAGGATTTCCTCGCTGGGCCGCTCGCCCAGGGTCAGCAGCAGGCCGGCGATCGGCGGGGCGCCGGCCGAGTGCGCGGCCAGCGCGCCGACCACCAGATCGGCCCGGTCGCCGGGGGTGACGACCAGCGAGCCCGGGGTCAGGGCGGGCAGGAACTTCGGCAGCATCGCGCCGCCGAAGACGAAGCCCAGGGCGTCCCGCGCGAGCCCCGCCTCGTCGCCGAGCACCAGCTCCGCGCCGAGCGCCTGCCGTATCTGCGCCACGGTCGGCGCGGACAGGGCGGGGTCGTCGGGCAGCACGTAACAGGGGACCGGCAGCCGGTTGGCGAGGCGCTCGGCGATCGGCTCGCGGTCCTCGGCGGCCACCCGGTTCACCACCATCGCGAGCACGTCGCAGCCCAGCCCGTCGTACGCGCGGAACGCGTTGCGCGCCTCGGCCCGCACCGACTCGGGGGGCTGCCCCTTGCCGCCGACGACGGGGATCACGGACGCGGCGAACTCGTTGGCGAGGCGGGCGTTGAGCGCCAGCTCGTCGGGCAGCTGGGTATCGGCGAAGTCGGTGCCGAGGACGAGCACGACCTCGTACTCCCGGGCCACCGCGTGGAACCTCTCCACGAGGCGGGACACCAGCTCGTCGGTGCCCCCCTCGGCCTGGAGCGCGGAGGCCTCGTGGTAGTCCATGCCGTACACCGACGACGGGTCCTGGGTGAGCCGGTAGCGGGCGCGCAGCAGATCGAAGAGCCGGTCGGGGCGGTGGTGCACCAGCGGGCGGAAGACCCCCACCCGGTCGACCTGTCGGGTCAGCAGCTCCATGACCCCCAGCTCGACGACCTGGCGGCCGTCCCCGCGATCGATCCCGGTCACGTACACGCTGCGCGTCACGCCGTCGTCTCCTGTCAAGCGATTGTGCTGAGAAACCCACGCATGGGTGGCCATGCCCTCTTGACAATACCTCCGGCCGTGGATACGGGCGCGGAGTAGTCGAAGGCGCCGTACGCGGTCCTACCGTGTGAGAATCGGAACCGGCTCACCCGGAACGACAGCGAGCAGGAGACGACCCGATGCGCATCGGAGTACTCACCGCAGGCGGCGACTGTCCCGGCCTGAACGCAGTGATCCGGTCGGTCGTGCACCGGGCGCTGACGGGTTACGGCGACGAAGTCATCGGGTTCGAGGACGGGTTCAAGGGTCTCCTGGACGGCCACTTCCGGCCGCTCGACCTCAATGAGGTCAGCGGCATCCTCGCCCGTGGCGGCACCATCCTCGGCTCCGCCCGCATGGAGCGTGCCCGGCTCAGCGAAGCCGCCGAGAACTGCGTCGAGTTGCGTGCGCGGTACGGGCTCGACGCGCTCATCCCGATCGGCGGCGAGGGCACCCTGACGGCCGCCCGGATGCTCTCGGACGCGGGCATGCCCGTCGTCGGCGTCCCGAAGACCATCGACAACGACATCTCCTCCACCGACCGCACCTTCGGCTTCGACACCGCCGTCACGGTCGCCACCGAGGCCATAGACCGCCTGAAGACCACCGCCGAGTCCCACCAGCGCGTCATGGTCGTCGAGGTGATGGGCCGCCACGCCGGCTGGATCGCCCTGGAGTCGGGCATGGCGGGCGGCGCGCACGGCATCTGCCTGCCCGAGCGGCCGTTCGACCCGGCGGACCTGGTCAAGATGGTCGAGGAGCGCTTCGCGCGCGGCAAGAAGTTCGCGGTCGTCTGCGTCGCCGAGGGCGCGCACCCGGCCGACGGCACCATGGACTACGCCAAGGGCGAGATCGACCAGTACGGCCACGAGCGCTTCCAGGGCATCGGCAACCGGCTCGCCGTCGAGCTGGAGCGACGCCTCGGCAAGGAGGCCCGCCCGGTCATCCTCGGCCATGTCCAGCGCGGCGGCACGCCGACCGCGTACGACAGGGTGCTCGCGACCCGGTTCGGCTGGCACGCGGTCGAGGCGGTGCACCGCGGCGAGTACGGCAACATGACGGCGCTGCGCGGCACGGACGTCCGGATGGTGCCGCTGGCCGAGGCGGTCACGCAGCTGAAGACGGTCCCGGCGGACCGTATGGCGGAGGCGGAGTCCGTCTTCTGACTCAGGCGCGTGGGGCCTCTGACCGAGGCCGCCGCGTGATCGCGGGGCGGTCAGCCCACCGCGTCCCAGAAGTGCTCGACGATCCGCTCCAGGTACGCCCGGCCCTCGTCGCCGGTGCCGGCCGACGCGCCCCAGCTGCTGGTCGCCGCCATCCTCGCGTGGTACTCGCCGTGCAGCCTTTGCAGCGCGTCCTCGAGGACGTGGCGCGGCAGCGGCAGCATCTTGGCGGCCGGCCGCACGTACGCCTGCCAGCGCGTCGTCGCCGCGTCCCGCAGCACCGCCGCCAGGTCGTCGTCGCGGCCGGTGGCGGTCAGCAGCGCGCGCGGGTCGAGCTGCAGAGCCTCGGCGAGCGCGGCGGTCTGTCGGTCGTTGCCGCGCCAGCGCCCGGCGTCCTCCATCCGCTGGTACGACTGCGTGTCCATGCCCACCCGGCGCGCCAGGTCGTCCGGCGCGAGAGCGCGCGCCAGCCGGTGCTCGCGCAGCGTCGTCGCGGTGGCCATCAGGTCGGCGGGCGCGCACCACAGCACGCCGGCGAGCGCGGTCAGCTCCCGTGAGGTGGGGGCGAGCTGACCCCGTTCCCAGGCGACGACGTGCTCGGGGGTGACGTTCATGCCGTACTGCGCTTGGAGGCCGTAGGCGACGTGGCCCGGCGCCATGCCCAGGCCTTCGCGCAGACGGCGCGCGGCGAGGGCGTTGAAGGGAGGGGAGGGAGCAGAGTGTTGCACGCAAGCCACGGTAGGTGCGGAAAGTGACTCATGACTACGGTCGGTTCATCCAGAGTCACATGCTGGAGGAACGTGCCAACCAGTGAGTAACCGCACGGACACCGCAGGTCAGCAGCGTACCGCTCATGATCACGGCCGCGCGGGCAGCCAGCGGTACTGCAGCTCGGGGCGGCCGATCTGGCCGTACTGCGGGGCCCGCGCCGCCCGGCCCTCGGTCACCAGGTGCTCCAGATAGCGCCGGGCGGTGATCCGCGAGATCCCGACCGCGGTTCCCGCCTCGGCCGCGGTCAGCCCGCCCGGCGCGGCGCGCAGGCTCCGGGTGACGGCCTCCAGGGTCGGCGCGCTCAGGCCCTTGGGGAGCGCGGCGGGCTGCGGGGCGCGCAGGGCGGCGAGCGCCCGGTCCACCTCGTCCTGCCCGGACGCCTCGCCGGCGGCGGCGCGGAACTCGGCGTACCGGGCGAGCCGGTCGCGCAGGGTGGCGAAGGTGAACGGTTTCAAGACGTACTGGACGACGCCGAGGGACACGCCCTCGCGGACGATCGCCAGGTCCCGGGCGGAGGTGACGGCGATGACGTCGGCGGAGTGCCCGACGGCCCGCAACGAGCGCAGCAGGTGGAGCCCGTGCCCGTCGGGCAGGTACAGATCGAGCAGGATCAGGTCGACCGGGGTCCGCTCCAGGGCCCGCACCGCCGCGGCCCGCGAGTGCGCCACCCCGACGACCGTGAAGCCGGGCGCCCGGCCCGCGTAGAGCGCGTGCGCGTCGGCGGCGACCGGATCGTCCTCGACGACCAGGACCCGGATCTCGTCCGCTGCGTGGGTCATGCCGGGGTCTCCGTTCTCGCGAGCGGGAGGCGGACGGTGAAGGACGCGCCGCCGTCGGGGCCGCGGCCGACCTCGATCGCGCCGCGGTTGCGGTGTGCGGCCTGGCGGACCAGGGCCAGGCCGAGGCCGCGACCGGCGCCGCGCGTCGACCAGCCGCGCCCGAACACCGCCTCCCGCTCGTCGTCCGGCACCCCGGGGCCGGAGTCGGCGACCCGGACCAGGAGCTCGCCGTCCTGCGCCGCGGCGGTGACGGTGACCCGGGCCCGCCCGGCCGGCGACTCGAGCGCCTTCGCGCTCGCCGCTTCGACCGCGTTGTCGATCAGGTTGCCCAGGATCGTCACCAGGTCCCGGGACGGCACCGTGCCCGGCAGCAGGCCGTCGTCGATCCGGCTGTCCGCGGTCAGCACCAGCTCCACACCGCGCTCGTTCGCCTGCGCCGCCTTGCCGAGCAGCAGGGCCGCCAGGACCGGCTCGGCGACCGCGGCGACCACCCGGTCGGTGAGCGCCTGCGCCAGCTCCAGCTCGGCCGTCGCGAACTGCACGGCCTCGTCCGCCCGGCCCAGCTCGATCAGCGAGACCACCGTGTGCAGCCGGTTCGCCGCCTCGTGGGCCTGCGAGCGCAGCGCCTGTGTGAAGCCCCGCTCCGAGTCCAACTCGCCTGACAGCGCCTGGAGTTCGGTGCGGTCCCGGAGGGTCGCCATGGTGCCGCGGCGCTCCCCGCCGACCACCGGCCGGGTGTTGACCACCAGCACCCGGTCGGCCGTCAGGTGCAGCTCGTCCACCCGTGGCCGCGACGAAAGCAGCGCCCCGGTCAGCGGCGGCGGCAGCCCGAGGTCGGCCGCCGAGGAGCCGACTGCGTCCGCGTCCCGCAGGCCGAGCAGCTCCCGGGCCCCGTCGTTGATCAGCGCGATCCGCCGCTGCCCGTCCAGCATGACCAGCCCCTCGCTCACGGCGTGCAGCGCGGCCTCGTGGTAGTCGTGCATCCGGCTCAGCTCGGTCGCGTTCATGCCGTGCGTGTGCCGCCGCAGCCGCGCGTTGATCACGTATGTGCCCACCCCGCCGAGCGCCAGCGCGGCCCCGGCCATGCCGAGCAGCGCCGTCACCTGCTCCCGTACCTGCTCGCTGATCTTCTCGATGGTGATGCCCGCGCTCACCAGCGCGACGACGCGGCCGCCGGCGTACACCGGCGCGACCGTGCGGACGGAGGGCCCGAGCACGCCCAGGTGCGTCTCGGAGAACATCCGGCCCTTCACGGCGGGCTCGATGTGGCCGAGATACGTGCGGCCTATCTCGGCGGGCTCCGGGTGGGTCCAGCGCGTCCCGTCCGGCGCCATGATCACGACGAAGGTGACGCCGGAGTCCTTCCGCAGCGCCTCCGTGTACGGCTGGAGCAGGGCCGTCGGGTCGGCCGAGCGGGCCGCCGCGACCACGGACGGCGACTTGGCGACGGCCGAGGCGGTCGCCGTCGACTGGCGCGTGGCGGTCTCCACGGCCTGCTTCCGGTCGGTCAGGTACGCGAAGACCGCGCAGCCCGCGACGACCACGGCGACCAGCACGACCTGCATCGCGAAGAGCTGGGCGGCCAGGCTCCGGGGCCGGGGGACGGGTAGGCGCATGCGGTCAGTGTGCCTGGCCGGAAACGCTCGGCGGAACGCCCGGCGGGGATGCGCGGACGGGCGAAGCGGGGAAATGCGTGAACGAAAGGCACGCAACGGTGACCTGCGTCACAAGGTGATGGATAGTCGCGGGGATCCACCGGGACGTGGACGTTCATCACCGAGGAGGACCCCGTGGCCGCACGCCGGGACCGTACCCACTATCTGTACCTGGCCGTCATCGGCGCCGTGCTGCTCGGCATCGCCGTCGGCTTCCTGGCGCCGGGGGTCGCCGTCGAGCTCAAACCGCTGGGCACCGGATTCGTGAACCTGATCAAGATGATGATCTCCCCGATCATCTTCTGCACGATCGTTCTCGGCGTCGGCTCCGTGCGCAAGGCCGCCAAGGTGGGCGCCGTCGGCGGTCTCGCCCTCGGCTACTTCATGGTGATGTCCACCGTCGCGCTCGCCATCGGCCTGGTCGTCGGCAACATCCTGGAGCCGGGCGCCGGGCTGCACCTGACAAAGGAGGTCGCCGAGGCCGGCTCCCAGCAGGCCGCCGGCGCCGGCGAGTCCACCGCGGACTTCCTGCTCGGCATCATCCCGAAGACCATCGTCTCCGCCTTCACCGAGGGCGAGGTGCTGCAGACCCTGCTCGTCGCCCTGCTCGCCGGCTTCGCGCTGCAGGCGATGGGCAAGACCGGCGAGCCGGTGCTGCGCGGCATCGGGCACATCCAGCGCCTCGTCTTCCGGATCCTGGCGATGATCATGTGGGCGGCCCCGGTCGGCGCGTTCGGCGCCATCGCCGCGGTGGTCGGCCAGACCGGCGTCGACGCGCTCAAGTCGCTCGCCGTCATCATGATCGGCTTCTACCTCACCTGCGCGCTCTTCGTCTTCCTGGTGCTCGGCACGCTGCTGCGGCTGGTCGCCGGCATCAACATCTTCAGCCTGCTGAAGTACCTGGGCCGGGAGTTCCTGCTGATCCTGTCCACCTCCTCGTCCGAGTCGGCGCTGCCGCGGCTGATCGCCAAGATGGAGCACCTGGGCGTCAGCAAGCCGGTCGTCGGCATCACCGTGCCGACCGGCTACTCCTTCAACCTGGACGGCACCGCGATCTACCTGACCATGGCCTCGCTCTTCGTCGCCGAGGCGATGGGCGACCCGCTGTCCGTCGGCGAGCAGATCTCGCTCCTCGTCTTCATGATCATCGCGTCCAAGGGCGCGGCCGGCGTCACCGGCGCGGGCCTGGCCACGCTCGCCGGCGGCCTCCAGTCGCACCGCCCCGAACTGGTCGACGGCGTCGGCCTCATCGTCGGCATCGACCGCTTCATGAGCGAGGCGCGCGCGCTGACCAACTTCGCGGGCAACGCGGTCGCCACGGTCCTGGTCGGCACCTGGACGAAGGAGATCGACCGGGCGCGGGCGACCGAGGTCCTCGCCGGCAAGGTCCCGTTCGACGAGACGACCCTGATCGACGACCACGCCCCCGCGGTCTCCGACATCCCGGACCAGCGGGCCGACGACGGCGGGGAGAAGGCCCCCGCCGCCGTCTGAGGCTCCCGGGTCCCGGGCCTTGAGCCGGATCCGGGCACCGGGTACGGGAGAGCCCCGGTCGCACGACGCGACCGGGGCCCTCCCCTTTTCGAAACCGGCCGTCCGGCTCATGGGCAGGGGATGCTCATGCGTCGGGGATGCTCACGCGTAGGGGATGCGGACCACCGACTGGTTGCCCACCCCCAGCGTGCTCGGCCCGTTCCCGATCGCGCTCCACACCTCGACCCGCACCCGGCCGTTCACCAGGTCGCCGTGCGCGCCGCTCGCCGACTGCAGGCCGCGCGCCTCGGTGTAATGCTCGTAGCCGGGCGCCGGATCGGTCGCGAAGTACTGGTACGTCTCCACCCGCTCCCAGCTCCCGTCGCCGGTGCGGTCGTAACTCACCCGCACCTGCTGCCCGTTGGCCACCGTCGTGCCCGCGTCCGCGAACAGGTCGAAGCGCGTCGCGCCGCCGTCGTACGCCCGGGTGATCGGGCCAGAGGTGAAGACCTGCGGCTGGTACGGCGTCCCGTCGTGGTTGGCGCCGCCGGCCGAGGGCAGCGTCACCGTGGCCGCCGACGCCTGGGCGTCGCCCGCGCCCGCGCCGGTCCGCAGATACAACTGCGCGGAGCCGGACGGCGGGGGAGTGGTGGGCGGCGGGGTCGTCGACCCGCCGCCGCGCGTCCACACCGCCACGTAGTCGACGACCATCGGCCGCCCCGGCACGGTCGCCGCGGTCGGCGTCGGTCCGGCGAGCGCGTCCGGGAAGGCCCCGCCCATGGCGACGTTGAGCAGCAGGAAGTACCCGGCGTGGCTTGTCATGTCCGCCCAAGTCGCGGCGCCCACCCGGGCCTCGTCCACGCGGTGGAACAGCTGGTCGTCCACGTACCAGCGCAGCTCATTGGGGGAGGCCGAACGGTCCCACTCGAAGCGGTACGTGTGGAACGCCGACTGGCAGCTCGCGCCCGGGCACGCGCGGCTCGCGCCGATCCCGGTGGTCTCGCCGCACGGGCCGCCCGGGTTCACGCCGCAGTGCAGCACGCCCCAGACCGAGTTCAGCCCGTTGACGTTCTCCATGATGTCGAACTCGCCGATGCCCGGCCAGTTCCAGTAATTGCCCCGGTACGGGCTGCCGAGCGCCCAGAACGCGGGCCAGTAGCCGAGGGCCGCGTCGCCGGTCACGTTCGGCATCTGAACGCGGCCTTCGATGCGCAGGGTGCCGCCGGCCGGGGCCTTGAAGTCGCCCCGCTTCGTCTCGATCCGGGCCGAGGTCCAGGCCCCGGAGGCGTTCCGGAGCGGGGTGATGCGCAGGTTGCCGGCGCCGTCCAGGCGGACGTTGTCGGGGCTGGCGGTGTACTCCTGGATTTCGCCGGTGCCCCAGTTCCCGGGGCCGCCGGGGTAGCCGTGCCCGGTGTCGATCTGCCATTCGGCGGGGTTCGGCAGTGCGCGGTCGGGGCCGGTGAAGTCGTCGCTCCACTGCAGCGACCAGCCGGGCGCGGGCGGCGGCACCGCCCCGTCGGCGGGGCTCG
>NZ_DATCVQ010000250.1:0-4995 GCF_036566765.1 Streptomyces sp. | reverse complement strand
CGTCAAAGCCAACCGCACCTGGATCATGCGGTCCGCGAACAACGGGATCACCCTCAACGGCGCAGACGCAGGCCTCGACACCGTCCTCATCGGCCTGTCCGGAGCCAACGGCATCTACATCGGCGGCTGGGTCGAACACCTATCCAACTGCGACATCTGGTCCTCCGAGAGCAACGGCGTCGTCTGCGACAACGTCAACCAGGTCACCCTCGCCAACTGCGGCATAGACCGGCACAAGCAGGCCGGGCTCGTCGTACAAAACGGCGGCGCCGTCAGCGTGATCGGCTGCATGTTCCACTCCAACAGCCAGCAGACCAACAACACCTACCCGCACATCTCCGTCACCGGCGGCGCCATCACCGTCATCGGCACCCAATTCGGCTACGACGGGCTCACCAACAACCCCGACTGGGCGATCAAGCCCGTCGGATCCGTCGCCGTCCTCGACTGGGGCAACCGGGTCCTGTCCAGTTCCACCGTCCAGGGCTACATCTCCGACGTCACCAAAGTGCAGAACGCGTCCGGCGGCAGCATCTCCCTCCCGGCCGCAACACAGGTGAACATCGGAGGCTCCGGCTCGCCCGCCGCGTTCGCCATGAAAGGCAGTGCGACCGGCGACTTCGCCTTCTCAACCCGCGTCGGCTCGGACACCAGCTCCCGCTACTCCGTCAACGCGGCGGGCACCCAGACGTGGGGCAGCGGCACAGCCACCGACGTCACGCTGACCCGCGACATCGCCAACAGGCTCAGCCTGTCCACATCCGATCTGCGCATCGGCACTGCTGGACGCGGCCTCATGGTCGCCGAAGGCTCCAACGCCAAGATGGGCCTCGCGACCCTGGCAGCAGGAACAGTCACCGTTGCCACCACCGCCGTCACTGCCAACAGCCGCATCTTCCTGACCGGCCAAGGCGATACCGCAGGAACCGAGGGATGGCTGCGGGTCTCCGCGCGCACAGCCGGAACCAATTTCACCATCACTAGCTCCAGCGGCACCGACACCAGCACCGTCGCCTGGATGATCGTCGAACCCGCGTAAGGAGCCCGCGCCATGGCAGACGACCTGCTCGTCATCATCCCCACCCGCGGCCGACCCAACGCGATCCCCGAGATCATGACCGCGTGGGACGACACCGGGGCGACCGCCGACGTGCTGTTCTGCGTCGACAAAGACGATCCTCAGCTCGCCGGCTACAAGCAGCAGGCGAAGGCGCTGGCGGATGACGGCCGGGTGCGGTTCGTGTTCTGGGCGCGGAAGCGTCTCGTCGGCACCCTTAACCAGGCCGCGGTGAAGAACGCGGGCGACTACCGGTTCCTCGCGTTCATGGGCGACGACCACCGGCCCCGCCCCGCAGAGACGCCGTGGGATGAGCGCATTCGCATCTGCCTGTCCGGCGGGCCCGGCATCGTCTACGGCAACGACCTGCTGCAGGGCGAAGCCATGGCGACCGCGGTAGCGATGACCTCCGACATCGTGACGACGCTCGGCTACATGGCCCCGAGCGCCATGGTGCATCTGTGCGTCGACCTTTGCTGGGTCGACTGGGGCCGCGGCATGGGTCGGATCACCTATCTCGACGACATGGTCATCGAGCACCTACACCCCGCCGCGGGCAAGGCGAGCGTCGACGCGGTCTACGAGGACTGCAACAGCTCGGAGCGGGCCTCGGCAGACGCCGCCGCCTACTACGACTACCGCGACAACGGCGGCCTCGAAGCCGACCTGGCCAAGCTCCGGAAGCTCGTCGAGGAGGCCTCGTGACCGCCGCCGACATCATCGACGCCTGGGACCAGGCCGACGCCGCCGCAATCCACCCCACCCGCGGCATCGACGAAGGCGCCTACTGGAACTCCGGCCGCAACCAGGCCGCACTCCTCGGCACCGTCCTCCCCGACGGCTGCAAGGTCGTCGACTTCGGGTGCGGTGACGGGCGCGTCGCCATCCCGCTCCGCAAGCTCGGCTACGAGGTGACCGCCGTCGACGCCTCCCAGAACATGCTCGACCGGCTCCACCAGCACGACCCCGACATGCCCACCCTCCTCAACCCCGGCCACGGCCTGTACGGGCAGCTCGGCAAGAAGGCGGATGCCGTCGTCGCGCTGGCCGTCCTTATCCACCACAGTTACGCCGACTGCCTCGATCTCCTCGCCGAACTCCGGCAAGCCGTCAAGCTCGGCGGCATCCTCATCCTCGACTGGCCCGTCAGCGACGACCCGGTCGAAGGCCAGGTGTGGCTCGACGTCACCACGTGGAGCCAGGAAGCCCACGACGACGCCTGCAACCGGATCGGCCTCAAGCCGGTCGACGCGCAGCTGCCCTGGGGCGTCTACAAGGCCGTCAAGGCGGGCGGCTGATGCGCGTCCTGCTCAGCGGATCGGGCGGCTTCGTCGGCCGCCACCTGCACCGGGCGCTCGACGAACGCGGCTACGAGATCACCTGCGTTGAACTCGCCGACGGCGACGACGCCCTCGACTTCTTCCGCACCAACGACACCCGCTTCGACCTCGCTATCCACGCGGCGGCGATCGTCGGAGGCCGGGCCAGCATCGACGGCAGCCCGCTCGGCGTTGGCACCAACCTGGCATTGGACGCCTGGTACATGCGGTGGCTCGTCCGCACCGGCACCCCGCGCGCCGTGTACTTCAGCTCGTCTGCGGCCTACCCGGTCGCGCTTCAGCAGCCCGGCGACGTGCGGCGCCTGTACGAAGAGGACATCAACCTCCAGTACATGGAAGAACCCGACGCATCGTATGGCTGGGCGAAGCTGACGGGGGAGAAGCTCGCCACCTACGCCGAAGCCGAAGGCTGCCGCATCCTCATTCCGCGCCCGTTCTCCGGATATGGCGAGGACCAGGACGAGGCGTACCCATTCCCCGCGTTCATCCGCCGGGCGCGCGAGCGGCAGGACCCGTTCGAGATCTGGGGCGACGGCAGCAGCACCCGCGACTGGATCCACATCGACGACCTCGTCGGCGCCACCCTCGCGCTCCTCGACGCCGACGTCACCGGCCCCGTCAACCTCGGCTGGGGCAGAGCGACCTCGTTCGACGAACTCGCCCGCATCGTGTGCACGGCCGCCGGATACCGGCCGCAGCTGAAACACCGCACCGACGCCCCGCAAGGCGTCCACCACCGCGTCAGCGACCCCTCGCGGATGCTCAACCACTTTGTGCCCACCGTGACCCTCGAAGAGGGCGTGCGGCGGGCGATGGCCGTATGAGCGGCCAGATCTTCCGCTTCGAGGTGCCCGTCGACGACCGCTGGCACGAGATCAGCGGATGCAGCACGCCGCTACACGTCGACTGCCGAGACCCGCATGTCGTCGAGTTCTGGGCGTGGCGCCGCGATGATCTCCCCGCCCGCAGCTTCCGCGTCTACGGCACCGGCCATCCCATCCCCGACGGCACCAAGTATCGGGGCACGGTCATCGCGCCCGGCGGACAACTCGTCTGGCACCTGATCGAAACACCCTGACTGGGCGGTCAGCAGCCACACCGAACGCAGCCCCGAGGAGTAGACGATGCCTGCCTACCTCGTCATCCATCCGCGCGGGCAGAAGCGCGACGACGTCCTCATCGATGGCGACGACATCACCCTCACCATCCAAGGCAGTTGGGCCGTCCTCGCCGACGCCGAAGGCGTCTGCCTCGCCATCCCGTCCGGACAAGGGGCGAGCATCCAACGCATCGACCCGCCAGAAGAAGACCACGCCGAAGGAGCGTGAACGCCATGGTCGCAGGGCGAGAAGCCAGCCCCAAAGATGCCGCCGCCACCCAGCGTCTGATGCGCTACTGGGCTGAGGGCGAAGGCGCGGCCAAGATCCAATGGGGCGTGTCGGGCGACTTCGACCGATGCGTCGTGGAACTCGGCAAGTACGTCAGCCCCGGTGTGGTGAAGGGGCTTTGCAGCAACTTGCACCAGAGAGCTACCGGCGCGAGGCCAGGGCACGCCCCAGGCGAAGAGGCTGCACGCCAGGCCAAGGGCGGGCACTGATGCCCAGCAAGGGGCGCCGCTCGGCGCCACTCCCCAAGGGGTGGGCGCGTATTCGTGTACGCATCCTGAAACGCGATGGTCACCGCTGCCAGTGGCGGCTCGACACCGGCGGCACCTGCGGCGAGCCGGCCAACGAAGTTGACCATAAGATCGGCGCAGCCCGAGGCGTCGACGACCACAGCCCGGACAACCTCCAAGCCTTGTGCTCCTGGCATCACGCGAAGAAGACCGGCCGAGAGGCAGCCGCCATCGCGCACGACCTGCCACCGAGAGCAAGGCCACAGGAGAACCACCCAGGACTCATCAACTGACCTGGGATAATGGGGAGATGAAGACCTGCCTAGTGTGCGCCGGAGTCATCGAACGAGGCGGACGCAAGGGCGGGCCGCTCCCCACCTACTGCTCGCCGCAATGCAAGCAGCGCGCTCGGAGCCAACGCGAAGAGCAGGACGGCCGGGCCGAAGCACGCAATCAGCGAGAACGGGAGCGCAAGGCGCAGACCCGGGTGAAGCAGCAGACTCGCCCCTGCCTGTACTGCGACAGCCCCATGGCCGCGACGCGCCGCACACAGTGCGGCAAGCCCGAGTGTGTGAAGCAGGCCAAGGCGAATCGCATGCGCGAGTACATGCGCAAGTACAGGGAGACTGACGGCGGCGGATGCAGGCTTCGCGAGATGGAGTACGCCAAGGCGTATCGGGAGAAGAACGGTCACTGGCGACAGCGCTACCCGGCTGCGGCTGCTGCGATTGACGCGCGCCGGCGGATGCGGGTCCTGGTCGCCACGGTCGAGTCCTTCGCCCCGCGCGAGGTGTACGAGCGCGACGGGTGGGTGTGCCAGCTGTGCCGACTCCCCATCGACCCCGGCGTGGCGTGGCCAGACCCCATGAGCCCATCAGTCGATCACCGAGTGCCTTTGGCTAAGGGTGGCGAGCACTCGATGGCCAACGTCCAGGCGGCGCACCTCGGGTGCAACAGCCGCAAGCATGATCAGTCGGATGGGC
>NZ_DATCVQ010000249.1:0-21481 GCF_036566765.1 Streptomyces sp. | reverse complement strand
CGTCCGGCAGCGGTTCCGGCGGCGGCACCGGCGAGGGACCCGGCAAGGCCGACGAGGCCCCGGGCGCGACGAAGCGACCGAAGTGAGCCACCCGCCGGGCCCGTGGGGGCCGCAGCAGCAGCCGTACCAGGACCCGTACGGGCAGCAGCCGTACGAGGACCCGTACGGGCAGCAGCCGAGCCAGGACGGTCACCGGCAGCAGTCGTACGCCGAGCAGTACGGCCCGTACCCGCACCCGCAGCAGCCGCACCCCGAGCCGTACGCCGCCGACGAGTCGGTCACCGCGTCCGTACCCCCGCCGGCTCAGGAGCCCCCCGCGCGCCGACCCCGCACCGAGCCGCTCGCCTCGGCCCAGGAGCCCCGCGGCAAACGCCACGCACTCCGGCGCGACCCCCGCGCCCACTGGCTCGTCCTGCTCCTCACCCTCGTCGTCGCCGCCACGGCGCTCACCTTCGCGGGCTACGGCCGGCACGAGATCGCCCCCACCGCCGCCCCCGAACCGGCCGGCGCCTGCCCCGCCGCGCCCGACGAGATCCGCGACGGCGGCCCCGTCGTCCGCGTGGACCCCACCGGCACCCACAGCGCCGCGCCCCGCTCCGGCGCCGTCGCCCTCACCTACGACGGCGGCCCCAGCCCCGACTGGACACCGCGCCTGCTCGACGTCCTCAAGGCCGAGGGCGCCAAGGCCACCTTCTTCGTCACCGGCAGCGACGCCGCCGCCCATCCCGAACTGGTCCGGCGGATCGTCGCCGAGGGCCACGAGATCGGCTCGCACACCTACACCGACGCCGACCTCGCCCAGGTCTCCGACACCCGCGCCGGCCTGGAGCTCTCCCTCACGCAGAACGCCCTCGCCGGCACCGCCGGCATCGGCACCCGGCTGCTGCGCCCGCCGCACACCGGCGACGTCGCGGCCCTCTGCGACGCCCAGTGGCAGGCCGGCCGACGCGCCGCCGAGTCCGGCTACCTCCTCGTGGCCGCCGACGACTCCGTTCGGCAGTTCAGCGGATCGCCCGAGGCCGTGCGGCAGACCGAGCGGCTCCTCGCCCAGGGCGGCAGCACCGAGTACACGACCGTCGGCATCGCTCTCGGCCTCTCCGACACCACCTACACCGTGTCCACCGCCGCCGAGTGGAAGGGCGCCGCGTTCGTCCTCGCCCAGACGTTCTCGCGCGGCTTCGCCGACGCGATGACCTGGCTGATGGCGCTGGCCGGCCTCATCACCGCCGTACGGCTCGTCATGCTGTTCGGCGTCGCCCGGCTGCACGTCCGCCGGGTCCGCGCCCGGCGGCGCCGCGGCGCGCCCCGGCTGCCGCCCGTCACCGATCCGGTATCGGTGATCGTGCCCGCGTACAACGAGGAGGCGGGCATCGAGGGGACGATCCGCTCCCTGCTCGCCTCCACCCACGAGTACGTCCAGATCGTCGTCGTCGACGACGGCTCCAGCGACCGGACCTTCGAGATCGCCGAGTCGATCGAGGACCCGCGGGTGATGGTCGTACGGCAGCCGAACGCCGGAAAGGCCGCCGCGCTCAACACCGGACTCGCCTGGGCCCACTTCGACATCATCGTGATGATCGACGGCGACACGGTCTTCGAGCCCGACGCCGTCCGCAAGCTGATCCAGCCGCTCGCCGACCCGCGCGTCGGCGCGGTCAGCGGCAACACGAAGGTCGGCAACCGGACCGGCGTCCTCGGCCGCTGGCAGCACCTCGAGTACGTCATCGGCTTCAACCTCGACCGCCGCATGTACGACGTCCTGGAGTGCATGCCGACCGTGCCCGGTGCGATCGGCGCGTTCCGGCGCGAGGCCCTGGTCGGCGTCGGCGGGGTCAGCGAGGACACCCTCGCCGAGGACACCGACCTGACCATGGCGCTGTGCCGGGCCGGCTGGCGGGTCGTGTACGAGGAGTCGGCGATCGCCTGGACCGAGGCGCCGTCCACGGTCAAGCAGCTGTGGAAGCAGCGGTACCGGTGGTGCTACGGCACCCTCCAGGCCATGTGGAAGCACCGGCGGGCCGTCGTCGAACGCGGCCAGTCCGGGAAGCTCGGCCGCCGTGGACTGACGTATTTGTTGCTGTTCCAGACCGTCCTGCCGCTGCTCGCGCCGCTCGTCGACGTCTTCGCCGTGTACGGGCTGCTGTTCCAGGACGCGGGGCAGGCGGCCGGGGTGTGGGTCGGCTTCACGGCGGTGCAGGTGGCGACCGCCGTGTACGCGCTGCGGCTCGACAAGGAGCGGTTCGAGCCGCTGTGGACGCTGCCGCTGCAGATCTTCCTGTACCGCCAGCTGATGTACCTGGTCGTCGTCCAGTCCGTCGTCACCGCGCTGCTCGGCAGCCGGCTGCGCTGGCACCGGATGCAGCGGACGGGCACGGCCGCGGAGACGCTGGAGCGGGCCGCCGGATAGGTTGACCCCCCATGTGGGTGTTTCCATGCGGATGCTGAGTGCCTCCGGCTGCCGGTGGCTGGGCGCGGCCGGGTCGCTCGCCGTCGCGGCGGGCGGGTGGGCGGCGGGGACGCTGCCGGTCCGTGAGCCGTGGGGACTCTGGGCGCCGCGGGGGGCGTCGCTGACTGTGGTCGCGGCCGTCCTCGCGTACATCGGGCTGACGGTGCTGGTCGCGGCGTGGTGGCGGTACGGGGTGCTGCTCGCGCGGGGCGGCGGTGTGCCGGACCGGGTGCTGGTCACCCTGGGGTGGTGGGTCGCGCCACTGGTGCTCGCGCCGCCGCTGTACAGCGCGGATGTCTACAGCTACATCGCCCAGGGGGCGATGGTGCTTGAGGGGCACGACGTGTACGCGGCCGGGCCATCCGTGCTCGGCCCCGACGACCTCGGCGCGGACGCGGCCGCCAGCGTCGGCGGGCACTGGACCGACACGCCAGCGCCGTACGGGCCCGTCTTTCTGGTCCTCGCACAGGCGGTCGTGAAGGTGACCGGCGGGGAGCTCGTTCCGGCGGTGATCGGGATGCGGCTGATCGCGCTGGTCGCGCTGGGGTTGATCGTGTGGGCGGTGCGTGGGCTCGCCGAGGACCGTGCGGGCGCGTTGTGGCTGGCCGTCCTCAACCCGCTGCTGTTGATCCACGTCGTGGGCGGCATGCACAACGACGGGCTGATGATCGGGCTCATGCTGGGCGGGGTGCTGCTCGCGGTGCGCGGGCGGTGGGTGCTGGGGAGCGTGCTCGTCGGCCTCGCGATGATGGTCAAGTCGCCGGCGGCGGTGGCGCTGCTGTTCGTGGGCGTGCTGGTCGCGCGGCGCCGGGGCGTGCCGTGGGTCGTCGGGCCGGGGCTGGTCGCGGCGGCGGTGGCCGCCGGGGCGACGGTGGCGGCGGGAACGGGCTTCGGGTGGCTGCGGACGCAGGGCGTGGCCGCGGCCATCCACACGGCGCTGTCGGTGACGAGTGATGTCGGGCTGGGGCTCGGGCTGCTGGTCACGGGCGAGGCGGAGCCGCTGAAGGGCGCGGTGCAGACGGTGGGGCTGGTGGTGGCGGTGGCGCTCATCGGGGCCTTGGCGTGGCGCGCCTGGCGCGGGCGGATCGACCCGCTGTACGGGCTCGGCCTGGCCCTGGTCGCCCTGGTGGCCCTGTCCCCGATGGTCCAGCCGTGGTACCTGCTGTGGGGGACGGCCGTGGTTGCGGCGGCGGGCGCGTGGCGTACGAGACTCGGCCAGGTACTGGCGGTGTTGTCGGCGGCGCTCGTGTACGAGACCCAGCCGTCGGGCCATACCCCGGCGTACGGCTTCGTCCTGGCGGGGTGCGTGCTGGCGGCGGGCGTGTGGTGGCTCCGGCGCGATCCGTGGGACGCGGGCCGTGAGTCCGGTGCCGCGGGGGCCGTTCCGGGGGCGGTGTCCGGGACTGCATGATGTACGGCGCGTGCGGGCCCTTCGAAAGGCGACGTCTCTCGTGCGCCACAAATCACGCTCTACGTCCCGGACACCACCCCCTCCACGTCCCCCGCTCCCGCGCGTGTTCGGCTATCCCGCCGTGCGGCGGATTGCGCGGCCTGCCAGGGCGTTCGTTCTCTTGCCGTCCTCGATCACGAAGCGGCCGGCGATCAGGACGTGGGGGATGCCTACCGGGAGGGTGCGGGGGGTCTCGTACGTCGAGCCTGCCGCGACCGTGTTCGGGTCGAAGAGGACCAGGTCTGCCGTGTAGCCCTCCTTGACCAGGCCGCGGTCCGGGAGACGGAGGCGGGCTGCTGGGCGGGAGGTGAGGTGGGCCACGCATTCCTCGAGGGTGAGGACGCCTTCGTCTCGGGCGTACTTTCCCAGGTACTCGGGGAAAGTGCCGTACGCCCGCGGGTGGGGCCTGTAGCCCTGCAGGATGCCGTCCGAGCCGCCCGTGTGCACCCGGTGCCGCATGATCGCCCGGACGTTCTCCTCGTGCCCGACGTGGTGCAGGATCGTCGAGCCGAGCCGGTCCTCGACCAGCAGCCGGCGCGCCGTCTCCCAGCCGTCCAGCCGGCGGCCGACGTGCGCGGCCAGGCCCGGGTCCGTCACCCCGGAGATCTCGATGGTGTTCCAGTCCATCGGGACCCTGTGGTTCCCGTCCGAGCCGATCTCCTCCAGGTGATGGCGGATCCTTTCCGCCGTCGCGTCGTCCCGGAGGCGCGTCAGGGCCGCTTCCGGGCCGCCTTCGCTCGCCCAGCTGGGCAGCATCGCGACCAGCGTCGTACTTCCCGGGGTGTACGGGTACGTGTCGAGGCTGATGTCCGAGCCGGCGTCGAGCGCCTCGTCCAGGAGGGTGAGCAGCTCCGGCGCGCGGCCCTTGTTCACGCCGAAGTTCATCGTGGCGTGCGCGAGATGGAGCGCGCAGCCGGCCTCGCGGGTGAGGGCGACCATCTCCTGGTACGCCTCCAGGGCGCCCGCCCCGTACGAGCGGTGGTGCGGGCAGTAGTAGCCGTTGTACGCGGCCACGACCCGGCAGAGTTCGGTGAGTTCGGCGTTCTCGGCGTACATCCCGGGGGTGTACGTGAGGCCGGAGGACATGCCTACCGCGCCCTGCTCCATGCCCTCTGCGACGAGTCGGCGCATCCGGTTCAGCTCGGCCTCGGTGGCGGGGCGGTCGTCCCAGCCGACCACGTGCATGCGGACGGTGCCCTGCGGGACGAGGTACGCGGCGTTGACCGCGATGCCCCGGTCCAGGCGGTCCAGGTACTCGCCGACCGTGCGCCAGTCGAAGTCGAGGTCCGAACCGTCGCCGTTCCAGCCGGTGATCGCTCGGCGGACCTCGGCGAGGGTGCGATCGTCGACGGGGGCGTACGACAGGCCGTCCTGGCCGAGCACTTCGAGGGTGACGCCCTGCGCGGCCTTGGCGCTGTGGTCCGGGTCGCGGAGCAGCGCGAGGTCGCTGTGGGCGTGCATGTCGATGAAGCCGGGGGAGAGGGCCAGGCCCTCGGCGTCGAGGACGCGGGTGCCGGTGGGGCGCTGGCAGCCCGCGGCGGCGGCTTCCTTGACGATCGAGACGATGCGGCCGTCCCGGACGGCGACGTCGGCGCGGTAGGAGGGCGTTCCCGTGCCGTCGATGACGTCTGCGTCACGGATGACGAGCTCGTTCACGGCCTCTCCTAGAAGAACGTGCGGACGAAGTCGACGACCGTGCCGTCCGCTTCGACCACGGGGATCAGCTGCCATTTGTCGAAGCTGGTGCAGGGGTGGGAGAGGCCCATGCCGAGCCAGTCGCCCACGTTCAGGTCGGCGTGGGTTTCTGTGCGGAGCCAGGCGTGTTGGTCGGACAGGCCGGTGACGGTGATGCCGGCGGCCTCGCGGACCTCGCCGGTGCGGGCGTCGCGGACCGCCTGGGCCTCCGGGAGGTCGAGGTCGTACGCGGCGTCCCGCTTGCCCGCGTTGGTGAACGCCTGCTCGGGGGTGGGGCGGGAGACGACCTGGGACCAGAGGCGGAAGGCGGGCTGGAGGGCGCCTTCGTCGGGGATCCGGTTGAACGGGGTGAGGCGACGGTACTGGCCGTCGTCGTGCGAGACGTACGCGCCGGAGCGGAGCAGCTTGAGGGTGGGGAGGGAGAGTTGGGGGACAGTGGCGAAGGTGTCGGCCACTACGTCGAACCATGCGCTGCCGCCTGCGCTGATGACGATTTCGTCGGCGTCTGTGAATCGGCCCGCCTTGTCGAAGTCTGCGGCCAGTGAGGTCAGGCGGTTCAGCCAGGTGCGTACGCGGTCGGCCGTGGCCTCGGGGACTTCGCCCTCGTAGCCGGCCACGCCGACCAGGCGCAGGGTGTCGACAGCGGCTACCGCGTCGGCGACGGCGGTGCAGTCGGCCTCGGTACGGGCACCGGTGCGGGCCCCGTCGCCGGCGCCGAGTTCGATGACGACGTCGACAGGGCGGGTCGCGTCGGCAGCGCGCAGCGCCTCGTCCATCAGCCCGACTCCGCGCACGGAGTCGACGTAGCAGATGAAGCGGAGCTCGGGGTCGCCGGCGAGCTCGCGGGCGAGCCAGCGCAGCGCGGCGGCGTCGACCAGCTCGTTGGCGAGGAAGATCCGCCGGATCCCGTACGCCCGGTAGACCCGCGCCTGGTGCGGGACGGCGGCGGTGATGCCCCACGCGCCGTGGTCCAGCTGCCGGTCGAAGAGCTGCGGGGACATCGAGGTCTTGCCGTGCGGGGCGAAGGCGAGGTCGTGGCGGCGCGTGTACTCCTCCAGGAGGCGGAGGTTGTGCTCCAGGCGCTCGGCGGAGAGGGCGAGGACGGGGGTGGTGAACCCGCCGGTGAACAGGTTGCGGCGCTCGGCGGCCAGTTCGCCGACGGTCAGGCCCTCGGCGTCCGGCGGGAGGGCCTTGAAGCGGTGGTCGACGCGCTCGTCGCGGAGCCGGTCGGCCGGGCGGTCGGCGGGCATGGTGCCTCCTCCATCGAATGCGTTGCATTATGTGCAACGACCATTGCATATATCGCTCAAGGCTGTCTAACATCCGGGCCAACGCCGGGTCAATGGACCCGCATTGACGGACGAGGAGCCCCGAGGGTGACCAGTAACGCAGGTGAGGGCGTGGATGTCGTCTGCCTGGGCGAGTCCATGGTCACCTTCGTGCCCTCCCGGCCCGGGCGCCTCGCCGACGTGCCCACCTTCGCCCGCACCATCGGCGGCGCCGAGTCGAACGTCGCCTGCGCGCTGGCCGCCGCCGGCCACCGGGCCAAGTGGGTCGGCCGGGTCGGCACGGACGGCTTCGGCGACCATCTCGTCGAGGCGATCGCCGCGTACGGCGTCGACACCTCGGCGGTCGCCCGCGACCCGCTGCGGCCGACCGGCGTCTACTTCCGCACGGCGACGGATCGGGCGACCGATGCCCACGAGGTCGTCTACTACCGCGCCGGCTCGGCCGCCTCGGCGATGTCGCCGGCGACGGTGGGGTGGGAGGCGGTGGGCGGGGGGCGGGTGCTTCATGTCTCCGGGATCACTGCGGCGCTGTCCGAGGACTGCCTTGCGCTGGTGCGGACGGTCACCGCGCCGCGGGAGGGGCGGCCGTTGGTCTCCTTCGACGTGAACTTCCGCGCGGGGCTGTGGCGCGACGGCCGTGGGCCCGAGGTGCTGATGGACCTCGCGCGCGGTGCGGACGTGGTGTTCGTGGGGGAGGACGAGGCGGAGGAGGCGTGGGGGGTGGTGGGTGCGGACGCGATCCGGGAGGCGCTGCCCGAGCCGTCGGTGGTGGTGGTGAAGCGGGGCGGGGAGGGCGCGGTGGCATTCGCGCGCTGCGCGGCTTCATTCCCCACCCCGGCCGACGCCCCCGCCGACGCCCCCGCCGACGCCCCCGCCCCCGACACCCGCACCGCCGTCCTCGCCCCCGCCGTCCACGTCGTCGCCCCCGTCGGCGCGGGCGACGCGTTCGCCGCCGGGTTTCTGTCGGCGACCCTCCGCGGGCTCGGGGTGAAGGAGCGGCTGCGGCACGGGCATCTCATGGCCGCCGCCGCCCTCACCGTCCCCGGCGACCTCGGCGCGCCTCCCACCCGTCGCCCGGCCACCACCCCTCACGGAGCGGCTTCGCCGCGCACCTCCTGGATCGCACACGCCGACCGGCTCGTCGCCCTGTCGGACGACGCCTGGGGGAGACTTCGTCTCGGCCCCGGGTGGACGGGGGACGACCAGGAGGTACGCACGCCATGAGCCAGACCGTCGACCGCGCGCTGAGCATCCTGCCGCTGCTCGCGCAGGGCCCCGCCGACCTCGGACAGGTCGCCGAGCGGCTCGGCGTCCACAAGTCGACCGCCCTGCGGCTGCTGCGCACGCTCCATGAGCACGGGCTGGTGTACCGGCAGGAGGATCAGCGCTACCGGCTGGGCGCCCGGCTGTTCGCACTGGCGCAGGAGGCCGTCGAGAACCTCGACATCCGCGAGATCGCCCACCCCCACATCACCGCGCTCAACGAGCAGATCGGGCACACCGTCCATCTCGCGGTGTACGAGGAGGGCGAGGTCCTCTACATCGACAAGGTCGAGAGCCGCTACCCCGTCCGCATGTACTCGCGGATCGGCAAGCCCGTCGCGATCACCGTCGCCGCTGTGGCCAAACTGCTCCTCGCCGACCTGCCCGAGCCCGAGCGGCGCGCCCTTGCCGCCAAGCTCGACTACCCCATGTACACGCCCCGTTCGACCCCGAACGCCGCCGCCTTCCTCAAGGAGCTGGCGACCGTGCGCGAGCAGGGCTGGGCCACCGACCTCGGCGGCCACGAGGAGTCCATCAACTGCGTCGGCGCGCCCATCCGCGGCGCGGACGGGCGGGTCGTCGCGGCCATGTCGGTCTCCGCGCCGAACGTGGTCGTCACCGCCGAGGAACTCCTCAGCCTCCTCCCGCTGGTGCGCCGCACCGCCGACGCCATCAGCCGGGAGTACTCCGGCGCCACCCCTCCGAAGGAAGCCACCGCATGACCGAGAAGATCGCGATCACCCCCGCCACCCACACCGCCCCGCCCGCGAAGTTCTCGCACGGCGTGAAGAAGGGCGACATCCTCCAGGTCGCCGGCCAGGTCGGCTTCCTGCCCGCCGTCGAGGGGCAGCCGCCGACGCCCGCCGGCCCGACGCTGCGCGAGCAGACCCTGCAGACCTTCGCCAACGTCAAGGCGGTCCTGGAGGCGGGCGGCGCGAGCTGGGACGACGTGATGATGATGCGCGTCTACCTCACGGACGTCGACCACTTCGCCGAGATGAACGAGATCTACAACGCCTACTTCGAGGAGCAGGGCCTCAAGGCGCCCGCCGCCGCTCGTACGACGGTCTACGTCGGGCTCCCGAAGGGCCTGCTCATCGAGATCGACGCGCTCGCGGTGCTCGGCTGAACGTGCGGGCGCCCCGGCTTTGCCGGGGCGCCCCTGCGTCGTGTCAGCTACCGGTGCAGTACTGCGCCTCCTTGCCGATGGAGCGGTACATGCAGTCCGAGTTCTCCAGGAGTTGCAGGACGGCGTCCTTGTTGCGGCTGGTCTCGCGCTCGATCACCTCGTCGGGCGGGTAGAAGCCGCCGTTCCACGAGGACGTCGGGTACATCTCGAAGGTGTAGGCGAAGATCTTCTGCGCGCCCCACAGATAGTCGTCGATCGAGCCGTCCGTGATGTACAGGTCGCTGGACTGCTCGGGGGTGTAGCCGTTGCTCGCGGCCATCTTCTGGCCGACCGCGGCGAAGGCGTTGCGGTCGTCCTGGGTCATGCCGGGGGCGGTGTCCGAGTTGGTGTAGCCGAACGGCCAGAGGACCAGCTCGCTGTACGTGTGGAAGTCGATGCCGGTCTTGATCTGCTGCTTGCCGCCGACCACCCGGGAGCGGACGAAGTCGGCGATCACCTTCACCTCGGGCGCCGACTCGGGGGCCTTGCCGCGGTACGTCTCCGAGCTGAAGGAGCCGGAGGAGCCGCCGCAGCAGCCCCACTTGTAGTTCCAGTTGCGGTTCATGTCCGTGCCGACGTACGACGAACCCGTGTTGGGCTGCCGGTTCTTGCGCCAGCTGCGGTAGGAGCCCGAGGCGATGTCGTACTCGCCGCCGTCGGGGTTGAGGTCCGGCACGATCCAGAGCTCGCGGTTGTTCACCACGTTGGTGATCCGGGAGTCGGAGCCGTAGCCCGCGCCGAGTTCGCGCAGCAGGTAGAGCGCCATCTCGACGGTGAGGTGCTCGCGGGCGTGCTGGTGGTGGGTGAAGAGCACCTCGGGCTCGGCCTCGTCTGTGCCCACGTTGTCGCTGATCTTGATGGCGACGATGTCCCGACCTTGGTACGTCTTGCCGATGACCCGCTTGTTCATGATGTTCGGGTACTGGGCGAGGCGCTGGTCGATCTCCGCGTTCATCTCCGCGTAGTTGTGGTACTTCGCGTCCGCGGAGGGGAAGTCGAGCGGCTTGACGGCCTTGCCGGCGATCGAGCGGTCCGGCGGCGCGGGCAGGGCCTGCGGCTTGTGGCCGAGGGCGCGCAGCTTGCGCAGCTGGGCGGCGTTGGCGCTGACGACGACCGAGTGGTCGTCGGCCTCGTCGATCGAGACGCCGGTCGCGGCGAGCGCGGTGCGCTCGGCGGCCGTGGACGGGCCGTGGATCTCGTACTGGCGGATGACTTCCTCGGTGGCGGCGGTCGGCTCGGCGTCGGCGCCGGCCTGGTACGCGCCTGCGGAGAGCGGCGCCGCGAGGGCGAGCGCCATGAGGGCCGCGAGGGTGGCGGTCCTTCTTCCGCGGGTTCGAAGTCGCATGCTGTCTCCTGGGTGGGGAGTGTGGGGGTGTGCGACAAGCAAGCTGTGCGGGTGTGTTCGGGTGCTTCGTCGTTCGGGCACCGCGTCGACACATCGTCGATGGGTGACATGTTCTGGTCAAGACGTTATTCGGGCATGACGAGTCAAACACGGCAGCGCCGCCGGGGGAGCGGCGGCGCTGCGGTCCTTACGGGTGGTGTGCGCGCCGGGGCGCGACGGGGTGCTGCTGACGCCGGGTCACGGCAGGTTGTGGACGTGCGGGCCGACCGCGTTGGACCAGGCGTTGCCGGCCGTCGCGTCCCAGTTCGTCGACCAGGTCATCGCGCCGCGCAGATTCGGGTACGTCTGCGACGGCTTGAAGCTGCCGCAGTTGGCGCCCCGGGCCAGGCAGTCCAGCGCGTTCTTCACGATCTGCGGGTCGACGTAGCCGCTGCCCGCGCCCCGCGTCGAGGCGGGCACGCCGAGGCCGACCTGGGAGGCGTCCAGGCCGCCCTGGAGCTGGATGCAGGCGAGTGCGGTGAGGAAGTCCACCGAGCCCTGGCTGTACACCTTGCCGTCGCAGCCCAGCATCGAACCGCTGTTGTAGTACTGCATGTTGACCACCGTGAGGATGTCCTTCACGGCGAGCGCCGTCTTGAAGTACTCGGTCCCGGTGTTCTGCATGTCGATGGTCTGCGGGGCCATGGTGAGGACGAGTGACGAGCCCGCCTTGGCGGAGAGCTGGCGCAGCGCCTTCGTCAGGTACGTCGCGTTGATGCCGTGCTCCAGGTCGATGTCGACGCCGCTGAAGCCGTACTCCTGCATCAGGGCGTACGCGCTGTCGGCGAAGGCGGTCGCGGAGGCGTCGCTGTTGACGGTGACGTTCCCCTTCTCGCCGCCGACCGAGACGATCACCGACTTGCCGGCCGCCTTCTTGGCCGCGATGTCCGCCTTGAAGTCGGCGACCGAGGCGTAGCCGACGGCCGGGTCCAGGTTGAAGGTGATCTGGCCGGGCGTGGCGGTGGAGTCGGCGAAGGAGACGGCGATGATGTCGTACTGCGCCTGCACGTCCCGCAGCTTCTGCACGGTCGCGCCGTTGTTGAAGTTCTGCCAGTAACCGGTGAGTGCGTGCTTGGGCACGGCCGGTCCGGGGCCCGGGTCGGTGGCCTTGGCGGTCCGGGCCGTGACGGCCGTGGACTTCGCGGACTCACCCGCCGTGTTCGTGGCGGAGACCTGGAACTGGTACGCCGTGTCGGCTGCGAGGCCGGTCACGGTCGCCGAGGCGCCGGATGTCGTCTGCGCGAGGGCGCCGTTGCGGTAGACCTTGTAGCCGGTGGCGCCGGAGGCCGCGTTCCAGCTCAGGGCGATGGACGAGGTGGTGACCGTGCCGGCTGTCAGGCCGGCCGGGGTGGGCGGGACGACCGGGTCGGGGTCGGTGCCGCCGCCCCCGTCCGGGCCGAAGACGCTCACGTCGTCGACGCTGTAGGCGGCCGTGCCGTACCAGCCGTGCGTGTAGACCTGCACCGAGGTGGTGGACGCGCCCGTGGTGAAGGCAGTGGTCAGCTGCTTCCAGGACGCGGAGTCGGGCGTCCAGGTCGAGACGTCGGTGGTCCCGGTGCCGGTCGCGCCGAGGTACGCGTACCCGCCCTGCACCCACGCGCTCAGCGTGTACGTCGAGTTGGGCTTCACGGTCACGGTCTGCACGCACTTGGCGTTGTCCATGCCGGCGGGGGTGGCCCTGAGCGCGCCGGCCCCGGTGCGGACGGGCGAGGAGACGGCGGCGCCGGATCCGGCGGAGCAGCTCCAATCTGTCAGTCCGGACTCGAAGCCGGCGTTCTTGGCGACGTTGACATCGGCCGCCTGGGCCGTGCCGGCGCCGCCGACGAGGACGAGTCCGGACCCGACGGCGAGCGCCAGCGAGGCGCCCAGCCAGCTGCGCCCGCGCGAGCGTGTGGTGCGGTCCACTTGCTGCCTCCGGTGGGGGAGTTGGGGGTGTGGAGGTCGTACGGAACGGTGGCCACCGCTGGTGCTGCAATCTGGTCCAGACCAATTGAGTTGTCAAGACCTGTGGCGTCCGGGGCAGGGTCCGAAAAACGCCGAGGGCCCCCGCATCTGCGGGGGCCCTCCGGCGAATCCGTACCGGGTCAGTCCTGTTCGCGCAGCCGCTCCGCTGCGTACCCGGCCACGCAGCCGACCACCAGCACGGCGACCGACATCAGCACGCTCACCACCCCGAGGTTCCGCCACGGCAGCCCCGCGCTCAGCGCGAACGCCACGATCTGCCCCGCGACGGGCACCGCGAACGCCGCGCTCATGTGCTGCACGGTCGAGTCCCGGTGGGGCTCGGCGTGGACGCGGGCGGACACCCACACGGTGAGCGCGATGCATACCGCGTTCGGCAGGTGGATCAGCCACAGCACGTTCGAGAACGACTCCAGCTTCTCGGCGGTGGCGAAGGAGCCGTAGAAGTACGCGCTCTGCAGGTAAGAAGCGAGGAGCAGCACGACCAGGCCGGCCGCCCACGCCTTCATCAGGGCGAAGAACGGTCGTCCTGCGTCGGCCTGGGCCGGAGAACCGTAGTTGCGGTAGTGCGACATGGAAAGTCCCTGGGATCCGAGTGGGGGGAACGGGGGAGTAGGGGGCAGGGGAGGGGGTGGCTTCGGCGGAGTGGGGTCCGCGGTCGGCCGGTGATTCGGTGGCTGTTTCAGCGGGGTGGTTCTGTGGCTGGTTCAGCCGGGGGTTCTGTGCCTGTTTCAGCCGGTGGTTCTGTGGCTGGTTCAGCCGGTGATCTCGTAGAACAGCAGGGTGAGGAAGAGGAGACAGGCCAGGCCGCAGCCGGTCACCACCACCAGGCCCAGTCGCACCGGCGCCCAGTTGCTCCGGCTCGCGATCGTCGCCGTGCGCTCCGGGTCGGCCGGGTCGTAGGCGACCGTGACCTGGGTGCCCTTGCTCATGGTCCAGTTGGCCAGGTCCTTGAACTCCACCTCGCGGCCGTCGCCGGTGCGGAACGTGAAGTAGTGGTCCTTGGCGTCGGAGTCCCGGTCCGGGTACGTGACCCGGCTGCACTCGCCGGTCGTGCGGACGCCCCGGCGGAGGGTTCGCAGCACGGTGAGCAGACGGCGCAGGTACGACGCCGCGATCACACCGAACAGCGCGGCCATGAGGCCGAAGAAGATGTAGCTTCCGCCGGGGACGTCCATGTCAGTGGACCTCGATCGATTCGATGATCTTCGCCAGGTCGGCGTCCGCGAGCTTGCCCTGCTGGGCGTCGATGCGGATGGCGAAGGTCTTGTCCTTCGAGTCCAGGCCCGTGACGATCGTGCCGTGCACCTTGGCGCCCTGCACCGGCTGGCCCTTGTCGCCGGAGGCGGCGAACTCGAAGTCGATCCGCCGCGCGTCGTCGGTGCCCGCGATGTCGACCTTCTTCGTGCCCTCCACCTTCGAGCCGAGCTGCACGCCCGCCTCGGCGGCGATGGCCGCCTGCTCCGCCGAGCGCGCGGTGGTGAAGTTCAGCTGGACGGTGATCGTGCCGACCGTCCGGCTGCCCTCGGTCAGCGTCGCCGCGGCGGCGTTGTATTTGCTCCGCTCGGCGTCGCTCTGGACCTTGAAGGCGGGCGGGTAGGCGACGTCCACGCCCTTCGTCCGCAGCTCGGACCAGCCCTCGGGGACCGCCGCCGTCTTGACCTCGTCGCCCGAGCCGCAGCCGGTCAGGGCGAGGGCGGCGATGACGCCCACACCCAGGGCAGTGGTGCGCTGGAAGATGTTCATGTCCGTACTCCTGCTCCCATTGTCCGGATCAGTTCGCACAGTAGCTGTACGGGACATAGGACCGCCCGTCGCCCTGGGGTGCGCCCAGGAATTCGGCGTCATTGAGCGTTTCTTCCTTGCTCTCGGTGGAGACCGAGAAACCGAGGCTCAGGCCGAGGTTCAGATCGAAGCCGTATTCCGCGGCGTCGGTCTTTCCGGTGTACTTGGTCTTGCTGGACATTCCCTTGTCGAACATCAGCTGACCGAACGGGTCGTCGTTGCCCGGGCGCTTCGTGGGCGCGTTGTTGCTGAACATGTACTCCCAGGCCGTGCCGCCGCCGTTGGTGTTGGCGAGCCAGTCCTCGACGATCTTGCGGTCGGCATCGCCCTTCTCGTCCTTCGGCATGACGATCGAATTCGTGATGACCTCGATGCCGGTCTCCGCGTCGGAGCCCTTCACGCCGGCGCTTCCGCCCCGCTTGTCGTCGTCTTTCTTCCCGTTGTCGCCCTTGCCCTTGACGCCGTCCTTCGTACCGCCCTTTTCGACGGTGCGCGTCATGTCGACCCGGATGATCTTTCCGGTGTCCTTGTCCTTGGTGACCGTCATGGTGCCGGTCTGAGTCGTCGACGCCGAGTGCTCGCCGTTCAGCGGACCCGCCTCGTAGCCGAGCTTCGTGCCGTACTCCAGGGCCATGGAGTACGTGTAGGCCTTCGTGCCCTTGTAGTTGTTGTCGGTCCAGGTGACCTCGGGCGAGAACTTGGCGTTGCCGCCGAGGGTCGCGCTCAGCTTCTTGTCGTCACCGGCCGAGATCTTGAGACCGCCGGAGGCGGAGAGCTCGCCGCCGAGCTTGCCGTACGTGATGTTGCGGTTCTTGCCGAGATCGCGCTCGATCCGCTTGCGGGTCTCCTCCTCCTCCTTCAGCGGGCCCGTGCCGAAGAGGTAGAGGAGGCTGTCGCCCATGCTGGCCTCGGCGCCGTGGGGGGACGTGCGGCGCATCTCGTACATCTGGAGCTTCTCGATGTCCTTGCGGAAGCGCTTGGCCTCGTCCTCGCTCTCGAAGACCCAGGTGTCGCCGTTGGTGACCTTGACGCCGGCGCCGAGCTCGAGCGTGTCGGCGCCGACCTTGCCCACCTTGAGGCCGGGCTTGAACTCCTTCTTGGCGGCGATCGACGCGGCGTCCGTGAAGGTCACCATGACCATCCGGTCGTTGTCGTCGACCTTGCCGTCCTTGTTGATGTCCGTGTTCGCCTTGTAGTGCTGCTCCTGGAAGCCGTACTCCTTGCCGAACTCCCAGAACAGGAACTTGGCCTTGGAGCCGGCCTTGTCGCTGATGGCGGAGATCTGGCAGAGCGGCGGCTGGTAGTCGGCGTCGGTCTTGGGCGCGGAGGCCTCGCTGCCCTTGCCGCTGCCGCAGGGGCCGCCGCTGAAGGACAGCAGACAGCGGAACTTGTCGGCGAGCTTGCCGTCCATGCCGGTGCCGAGCAGGGCGGCGACGATGGCGACCACGACGATGGTGACGCCGACGTAGTCGGTCGCGGTGGCGCCGCGATCGCCGTAGCGGGATGCGGGTTCGCTGTGCAACGACCCGTCAGGGCGCAGCGGGTCCCGGTCGGGGTGGACAGGACGGCCCCATGTGTCGCGCGGCATATGTGTGTCGCGCCACATTCCGGATCTGGCCGGTATTCGGCTTCCTTGTCGCATACCGCGCCCCTTCAGAACGCTGCCGCACGGCTGCGGCCTCCTGGTGATTCCACTGAACGGAAGCCGACAATACGGATCACGCCGGGGTGCGGGCGTGGGCCCTGGGACCCCAATGCGGGCCCACCTCACGCGTTGGGCCCGACCCAGAGGCGGAAGGGAGACTTGGTAGAAGAGTTAACTAGCAGCCGTTTTGCCCGAATTGACCCGTAGAGGCCTTGTGATGGTTGCCCGCTCGGAACCCGATAGGTGTTCTCTGTGTCGTAGGAGGTGGATAAAGTGCTGATACTTGAGCACGGAGTATGAGGGAACTGCGGCCACCGGAACCCCGGTGGACCGGAGCTGAACGGGGAATCAGCGTGCCGACCGCCATTGCCGTCACCAGTACGGAGCTGGTGCTGCCACCACAAGATCATCAAACACCGACCGCCGCACTTCTGCAGCACCCGGACGCGCAGCCGCTGGAGGCCGCGTTGGCCGACATGCAGGTCCTGGTCGAGCAGCACGGCTACGTCGTCGCGGTGTACCCGGCGTCGATCTCGGCCGCCCACGAGCGACGGCTGCACACCATCCGCGCGGTGCTGGAGAGCGACCGCATCGCCCTGCTGAAGCTCGACCTGCCGCCGCTGGGCGTGGCCGTACTGGTCCGTCAGCTGCGCCAGCTGTCGATATGCGACTTCAGCGCCGGCGTCGTCGCCTCGGCGGCCCGCCTGCTCTCGCATTACATCTACGCGGGTGCACTGCTGAACTCGGTGACCCGCCTCGACCGCGTGCCCGTCAGCCTCAAGACGCACGCCAAGTCGTGGGTCCCCGGCTCGCAGTTCGCGGTCCTGGCCAACCCGACGCCCCAGCTGATCAAGATCGGCGCCGGCGCCGGGGATCTGGCCGGCCCTGAGTTCGGCACCCAGCTCGCGGTCGCCAAGGGTCAGCTCCAGTCGGACTGGGTCACGGGTACCCTGGCCCCCGCCTGGCGTGTCGAGGGGGTGCAGGAGGTGGCGCTGCCGCCGGACTCCGCCGGATGGTGGGGAACGTCGAAATTGATCGAATTCGCCGCGTTCCTGCCGAACATCTCCATCATCTACCAGCTGGTCTCCTCCGTTCGGCGCGAGATCTGCACCTGGTGCGGCCTCGAACTCATCGGCGACCGCTGCGGGTTCTGCGCGGCCCCTTTGGGATCGGCGGAGAACCAAAACCACGCTCATGGTGTCCTGAACGCTTAGGGGGCATCGAGGAACGCCGAAGGTGTGCCCCGTGAGAAGCGTGTGTTCCGCTCCCGCGGTACGGATCGAACCCGCTCGAAGTCCGGCTCGCAGTTCCGCTCGAAGCACCGCCCCAAGCAATGCGACAAGCACCGACCAAGCACCGAACCACGCATCGCTGCCCATCCGCTTGCCCGTAACCGTCTCCCAATGAGGTTGTCCCGCCCATGAATTCACGCCAACGCCGCGGCGTCGTTCTTCTGCTCCTCTCCGTGCTGTGCGCCTTCGCCGCCTTCGCCGGCGTCCTGTCGGTGATCAGTGACGTGAATTCCAAGGTGGGGCCCGAAGTCACGGCTTATCGACTGAAGACCGACATAGCCGCGTACGGCAAGCTGGAGGCCTCGCAGTTCGAGAAGGTCACCATGCCCAAGCGGTGGCTCTCCCCGACCGCGGTGACGGACATCAGCGTCATCGACAGCAAGACGGCCGTGACCCAGCTTCGCCGCGGCTCGCTGCTGCAGGAGGACATGATCGTCCAGCGCCCGGCGCTGGAGAACGGTCAGCAGGAGATCGCAATCATGGTCGACGCGGCGACCGGTGTCGCCGGCAAGATCACCCAGGGTTCCCTGGTGAACATCTTCGCCACCTTCAACGACGAGGGCCTGGGCAAGGACAAGCCGTCCGAGTCCCGCATCATCGTGGCCAACGCCAAGGTGCTGGACATCGGTCAGCTGACCGCCCTGGAGCCGAAGAAGGACGACCGCGGCGGCGGTTCCGCCGAGGCCGTGCCGATCACGTTCGCCCTGAACACGCAGGACGCCCAGCGCGTCGCCTTCGCCGAGTCCTTCGCCGTCAACGTCCGCCTCGCGCTCGTCGCAAAGGGCAGCCCGACCACCCTGCGGCCCGGTGACGACCGGTACACGCTGCAGGAAGACACGAGCAGGTGACATCCGGATGACCACACGTATCCTCCCGGCCGTCGGCGACGCCGACGCCGCCCGATCCATCACCACGCTGCTGAGCCAGCTCCCTGACGCGGAGCCGGCCCCGCACGTCGGTGACTCGACCTCGCTCCTCGACACCCTCGCCCAACTGGCGGGCGAGTCGCTCGACGAGCTGCCCGAGGTCGTCCTGGTGCATGAACGGATCGGTCCGGTTCCCGCGCTGGAGCTGATCCGTGAGGTCGCCATGCGGTTCCCGGCCGTCGGCGTCATCCTCGTCACCGCTGACGCCAGCCAGGGGCTGTACCAGGCCGCCGCCGACTCCGGCGCCCGCGGCCTGGTCACGCTGCCGCTCTCGTACGAGGAGCTGGCCCAGCGCGTCCAGGCGGCGGCGGCCTGGTCCGTCGGCGTCCGCCGCCACCTGGGGCAGGGGGCGGACGTCCTCAGCGGTCCCGGCGGCAGGGTCGTCACCGTCAGCGGCGCGAAGGGCGGCGTCGGCACCACGCTGATCGCCGTCCAGATCGCCCTGGCCGCCCAGGCGTCGGGCATGAGCACGGCGCTCGCCGACCTGGACCTCCAGGCGGGCGACGTCGCCTCGTACCTCGATGTCCAGCACCGCCGGTCGATCGTCGACCTGGCCGGCATCCAGGACATCACCCCCCGCGTCCTTCAAGACGTCATCTACTCCGGCGACAAGGCGGGGAACGTGTCGCTGCTCCTCGCACCCGCCGACGGTGAGCGGGCCGAGGAGGTCAACGACCGTTCCGTACGGCAGGTCATCAGCGCCCTGCGGAACAAGTACCAGATCGTCGTCATCGACTGCGGCACCGTGCTGAACACCGCGAACGCCGCCGCGATCGAGATGGCCGACACCTCCGTCCTGGTGACGACGCCGGACGTGATCACGGTGCGCGCCGCCAAGCGCATGGTCGGCCTCTGGAACCGGCTCCAGATCCGCAAGGCGGAGGAGACCGTCACGGTCGTCAACCGCTACATCCGCAACACGGAGATCCAGCCTCCGCTCGTCCAGAAGATCACCGGGACGAGGGTCGCGGGCGTCGCGATCCCGTCCAACTTCAAGGAGCTGCAGTCGGCCGTGGACGCGGGCCGGATGCAGGACCTGGAGGCGAGGGCGGTCGTGAAGCAGGCGATGTGGGCCCTTGCGGGTGAGCTGGACATCGTGAAGCAGGCAGAGCAGCCGGAGAGGGCGGGCGGCCGTTCGAAGGGCGGGGACCGCGGATCCTTCGGACTGCGCAAGCCGCGCTCGTAAGTCACTCGTCAGTCGTCACTACGGAGTCAAGGGGGAACGTTGAATCATGAGTTCACCAGAGATACGGGCGGGAGTGCCGGCCCGGTCGCGTGACGACCGGGGCCAGACCTCCGTCGAGTTTGCCGGCACCTTCCCGCTGATGCTGTTGGTGCTGGTCCTTCTGTGGCAGTGCGCCCTGGTCGGCTACACCTTCTCGCTGGCGGGCAACGCGGCCGACAAGGCGGTGCGCGAGGCCACGGTGAGCAACCTCAACTGGATGAACGGCCGGGACAAGGCGTGTGAGATCGCCGGCCGGGACGATCTGCCGGAAGAGTGGCGTGACGCCCGAATCGACTGCTGGCGGGATCCGCTCGAGGGAGACCTGATCCGCGCCGAAGTCGAGCTGGAGATCCCGATCCTCTTCCCGGGTGGGCCGAAGCTGGACATCCCGGTCAAGGGCGACGCCGTGGCGACGAGGGAGAACTGATCATGAACCTCCGTGCAGAGCGCCGCGACCGGGGCCAGGCGGGGTTGGAGCTGGTCAGCTGGACCCCGCTCCTGCTCCTCGTCGGCCTGCTCGTGATCCAGCTCGGTCTCGGCGTCTTCGCCGCCCAGCAGGCCGGCACCGCCGCGCGCGCCGCGGCGCGCGCGCAGACCGACCAGCGGTCCGACGTCTGGTACGAGCGGGCCGCGAGGGAGTCGCTCTCCGACTTCCTGGAGCGCGACAACGGCGCGCGCATCACCAAGAGCGGGTGGGGCGAGGAAGTCACGGTGACCGTCAAGGTCAAGGTGCCGTCCGTCGTGCCCGGCATCGACTTCGGCGACGCCGAGAAGAGCGCCACGATGCCGAGGGACTGACCGCCGCCGGAATCCGTGCCGCGGACGGACCACGCCGAACAGAGTAAGCAACCAGTAGCACGCAGGAGTTGACGACATGAGCTTGAGGGCACGCATCAACAGCCCTGAGCCGAACAGCGGCCAGAACGAGGGGGATCTCCTCGTCGGTGTCTACCGCGCCAAACTCCTTCAGGAGATCGACCTCGCGGAGATGTCCTCGCTGGCCGCGGCCGAGCGCCGGGCCCGCCTGGAGCGGGTCCTCGGGCACATCATCAGCCGCGAGGGCCCGGTCCTCTCCACGTCCGAGCGCTCTCAGCTCATCCGGCGTGTGGTCGACGAGGCCCTCGGCCTCGGCATCCTGGAACCGCTGCTCGAAGACGCCTCCGTCAGCGAGATCATGGTCAACGGGCCCGACCAGGTTTTCGTCGAGCGCAGCGGCCGGCTCGAACTGCTGCCGATGCGCTTCTCGTCGAACGAGCAGCTCATGCAGACCATCGAGCGCATCGTGTCCACCGTCAACCGGCGTGTGGACGAGGCGAACCCGATGGTCGACGCCCGTCTGCCCTCCGGCGAGCGTGTCAACGTCATCATCCCGCCGCTGTCCCTGACCGGCCCGATCCTCACCATCCGTCGATTCCCCCGCGCGTTCACGCTCGCGGAGATGATCGGCCTGGGCTCGCTGGACGAGCACATGATGGTGCTGCTCTCCGGCCTGGTGCGGGCCAAGTTCAACGTGATCGTGTCCGGCGCCACCGGTACCGGAAAGACCACCCTGCTCAACGCCCTCTCCGGTCTCATCCCCGACGGCGAGCGCATCGTCACGATCGAGGACTCCGCGGAGCTCCGGCTCCAGCAGACCCACGTCATCACCCTGGAGACCCGCCCGCCGAACGTCGAGGGCAAGGGCCAGATCACCATTCGCGACCTGGTCAAGAACTCGCTGCGTATGCGACCCGACCGCATCATCGTCGGTGAGGTCCGTGGCGGTGAGACGCTTGACATGCTCCAGGCGATGTCGACCGGTCACGACGGTTCGCTCGCCACCGTCCACGCGAACAACGCCGAGGACGCGCTGATGCGACTCCAGACCCTGGCGTCCATGTCCGAGGTCGAGATCCCCTTCGTGGCGATCAAGGACCAGATCAACAGCGCCCTCGACGTCATCGTCCAGCTG
>NZ_DATCVQ010000248.1:0-5385 GCF_036566765.1 Streptomyces sp. | reverse complement strand
CGCGCGCGGGCGGCGCTGGGGGCGGCGGCGTACGACGCGGAGTTCGCGCGCGGGGGTGGGCTGGACGCGGAGGCGTTCCTGGACCATCCGTCGACGGCCTGGGCGCCGGGTCCCGCGTAACCCTCGCCGCGCCCCCGGGATGAAAGCGTTTTCCGCCATTCTCGGCCGACCGCCGAGTCTGTCAGCTCCGGCGTGACCTGACAGAGTCCGGCAGGCGTCCGGCGGCGGTCTCTCGGGGCTCGCCTAGATTACTGAGCGTCATCCTGGCATATCCGAACCGCGGTTCGAGATTCACCTGGGCCGGGTGGCGGGGTCGCCTCCTCCCATTCACCGCGGGGGACCGATCCCGGAAATCACCTCCCGTGTCGCATCCCCGACATCTGTATCCGGTTGAAGAATTCACTCCGGGAAGGACCCAGTGAAGGCTCTCGTGCTATCCGGCGGAATGGGAACCCGGCTCAGGCCCTTTACCCATTCCATGCCGAAGCAGCTCGTCCCGGTCGCCGGCAAGGCGGTCCTGGAACACGCGCTGACGAACATCGTCGCTGCGGGCATCACCGAGATCGGCATCGTCGTCGGCGACCAGCTCGCCGCGATCCGCGAGCGGATCGGCGACGGCTCCCGCATCGGCGCCCGCATCACCTACATTCCGCAGGCCGAGCCGCTCGGCCTGGCCCATTGCGTGCTCATCGCCCGGGAGTTCCTGGGCGAGGACGACTTCCTGATGTACCTCGGCGACAACGTGCTGCCCGAGGGCGTCCAGGAGATCGCGCGGGAGTTCGCCGCCACGCGCCCCGACGCCCAGATCGTGGTGCAGAAGGTCGCCGACCCCAGCGCCTTCGGCGTCGCCGAGATCGACGAGGAGGGGACCGTGCTGCGGCTGGTCGAGAAGCCGGCCGAGCCGCGCAGCGACCTCGCCCTGATCGGTCTGTACTTCTTCACCCCCGCGATCCACGAGGCGGCGGGCGCCATCGCGCCCAGCGGCCGGGGCGAGCTGGAGATCACCGACGCCATCCAGTGGCTGGTGACCCGGGGCCGTACCGTCAAGGCGGCCGAGTACACCGGCTACTGGGCGGACACCGGGCAGGTGGACAGCGTCCTGGACGCCAACCGCCGGCTCCTGGACACCCTCTCCCCCGCGTCCGCGGGCGAGATCGACGCGGCCAGCCGGGTCACCGGGGACGTCGTCGTCGAGCCCGGCGCCCGGGTGGTGCGCTCCACCATCGAGGGCCCGGCGATCATCGGCGCGGGCACCGTGGTGGAGGACAGCCACGTGGGCCGCTACACCTCCATCGGCAGCAACTGCACGGTGCGGGGTACGCAGATCGACGACTCGATCGTGCTGGACAGCTCGACCCTCTCGGACCTGCGCGGCCTGCGCGGATCCGTCATCGGCCGCCGGACCGCGGTCCGGTCGGCCGGCGATCGGCACCGGCTGATCATCGGAGACGATTCACAAGTGGAGGTCGCACGATGAGGATCCTGGTCACCGGCGGCGCGGGGTTCATCGGTTCCCACTACGTCCGGACGCTGCTCAGCGGCGGCTACCCCGGCTCGGAGGGCGCCCGCGTCACCGTCCTCGACAAGCTGACGTACTCCGGCAACCGCGACAACCTCCCGTCGACCGCTCCGCGCCTGGAGTTCGTGCACGGCGACATCTGCGACGCCGCCCTGGTTCGCGAACTGATGCCGGGACACGACGCGTTGGTGCACTTCGCGGCGGAGTCGCACGTCGACCGCTCCATCGACGCGGCCGGCGAGTTCTTCCGCACCAACGTGGTGGGCACCGAGGTGCTGCTCGACGCGGCGCTGCGCTCCGGCGTCGAGCGCGTGGTGCACGTCTCCACCGACGAGGTGTACGGGTCGATCGCCTCCGGCTCCTGGACGGAAGTCTGGCCGCTGGCGCCCAACTCGCCCTACGCGGCGTCGAAGGCCGGCTCCGACCTGGTCGCCCGCTCGTACCACCGGACGCACGGCCTGGACGTGTCGATCAGCCGCTGCTCCAACAACTACGGGCCCTACCAGCACACCGAGAAGCTGATCCCGCTGTTCATCACCAACCTGCTCGAAGGCCGGCCGGTCCCGCTGTACGGCGACGGGCACAACGTGCGCGAGTGGCTGCACGTGGACGACCACTGCCGGGCGATCCACGCCATCCTGACCCGCGGCCGCCCGGGCGAGATCTACAACGTCGGCGGCGGCGCGGAGCTGCCCAACACCGAGATCGCGACGCGGCTCCTGGGACTGTGCGGCGCGGACGAGTCGGCGGTGATCCGGGTCGCGGACCGGCCCGGGCACGACGACCGCTACTCGCTCGACGGCACCAAGATCCGGCGGCAGCTGGGCTGGGTGCCGCAGATCGGCTTCGAGGAAGGGCTGCGCGAGACCGTCGCCTGGTACCGGGACAACCCGGCCTGGTGGAAGGCGGTCAAGCGGGCCGACACCGTCGACGGGACCGGGGCGGTCGTCCCGGTCGAGGAAGGGGCCGGCGCGTGAGCACCGTATCCGGCGCCGCCGACGCGGGCGCACCGCTGCGGCGGCGGGACGACCCCGGCCTGCCGGGCCGGCTCGCCCGGTCGGCGCGGGCCCTGGAGGGGCACGGACCGAGCACCGAGGAGTTCGCCGGCTGGCTCGCGGGACGGGCCGCGGCCCACCGCTTCCGGGTCGACCGCATCCCGTTCGCCGAGCTCGACGGCTGGTCCTTCGAGCCGGGCACCGGGAACCTGGTGCACCGCAGCGGGCGGTTCTTCACCGTGGAGGGGCTGCACGTCACCCTCGGCGAGGGGCCCTTCCCGGAGTGGCAGCAGCCGATCATCAACCAGCCCGAGGTCGGCATCCTGGGCATCCTCGCCAAGGAGTTCGACGGCGTCCTGCACTTCCTGATGCAGGCCAAGATGGAGCCGGGCAACCCCAATCTGCTCCAGCTCTCCCCCACCGTGCAGGCGACCCGCAGCAACTACACCAAGGTGCACCGCGGCGCGGACGTGAAGTACCTGGAGCACTTCGTGGGCGCGGACCGCGGCCGCGTGATCGCCGACGTGCTGCAGTCCGAGCACGGGGCCTGGTTCCACCGCAAGGCCAACCGCAACATGATCGTGGAGACCCGGGAGGAAGTGCCGCTCGACCCGGACTTCTGCTGGCTGACCCTCGGCCAGATCGGCGAACTCCTGCGCCGGGACAACGTGGTGAACATGGACTCGCGCACCGTGCTGGCCTGCGCGCCCACCGCGTACCCCGAGGAGGGCGCGCTGCACTCGGACACCGAGCTGCTGTCCTGGATCACCTCGGAGCGGTCCCGGCACGATCTGCGAGTGCGCCGGATCCCGCTGGCCGAGGTGAAGGACTGGGTGCGCGGCGAGTCGGCGATCGAGCATGTGCCGCCGCGGTACTTCGAGGTGATGGCGGTGGCCGTGCAGGCCGAGAACCGCGAGGTCACCAGCTGGACCCAGCCGCTGTTCCACCCGCTCGGGCTCGGCGTGACCGCGTTCGTCACCCGCCGCTTCCACGGGGTGCCGCACGTGCTGGCGCACGCGCGCGCCGAGGGCGGCTTCCTCGACACGATCGAGCTCGCGCCGACCGTGCAGTGCACCCCGGGGAACTACGCCCATCTCGATCCGGAGCAGCGCCCACCGTTCCTGGACCTGGTGCTCGGCGCCGACCCCGCGCACGTGCGGTACGAGGCGGTGCACTCCGAGGAGGGCGGGCGCTTCCACCACGCGGAGAGCCGGTACCTGATCGTCGAGGCGGACGAGACCCAGGCGCCGGCCGAACCGCCGCCGGGCTACCGGTGGGTGACGCCGGGCCAGCTGAACTCACTGGTGCGGCACGGCCATTACGTCAACGTGCAGGCGCGGTCCCTGCTGGCCTGCTTCAACACCCTGGCGGCGCCCCTGTGACGCCCCGCGCGAGCGCATCGCGAGACCACGACCGACGAAGGTGAGGACATTCCATGGCAGCGAGTTCCGAGGTGGCGCCGAAGACCGAGGGGGGCTTTCTCCAGCGGTTCGCGGTGTACGCGAGGCTGGTGAAGTTCCAGTTCGTGATCGACTTCTTCCTCGCCCTGGCCATCGTGTGGACCGGGACGGAGCCGGAGACCCGGCTGGACGGTCACGTCCTGTTCACCGTCCTGCTCTTCGCGCTGGGCAAGGTCGGGGTGCTGTCCGCGGTGATGACGCTCGACGACGTGACGGGCACCAAGGACGGCAGCGACACCCACAACTACCTCGCCGAGAACAACAGCGAGCTACGGCCCCTGAAACGCAAACCGCTGCTCACCGGGGAGCTGACGGTGGAGCAGGCGCAGCGCTTCGGCTACGTGAGCCTCGTCTGGGGCGCGGTGTGGTGGGCGCTCGCCACGTACCAGGCCCCGCACACGCCTGTGTGGGCGCTGGTGGTGGGCGGGCTGCTGCTGGTCTTCAGCGTCCAGTACTCCTGGGGTCTGAAGCTCAGCTACATCGGCCTGGGCGAACTGCTGCTGCTGTTCTCGGCGTCTGCGTTCGTGCTCGCGCCGTACGGCATCACCTCGGGCGAACTGCCGGCGCTGATCCTGGTGGAGGCGCTGCTGTTCGGCTTCGGGCAGCTGCTCATAGCGGGCTACTCGAACACGAAGGACGTCGACGGGGACGCGGCGGTGGGGCGTCGCACGGTCGCGGTGCTGACCTCGGAGCGGGGCAACCAGGTGTTCCTGGGGCTGCTGACCACGGCCAACCTGGGCGTGATCCTGGTGCCGGCGGTGACGGGCTGGATCCCCTGGTGGTTCGTCCTGGCGCTGACGCCGCTGATCGCGGTGCGGCTGAACCAGTACCTGTCGTTCCTGCGGGACGGGCATGCGCTGCTGGCGCGCAGCCGGGGCGTGGTGGCCTTCCGGGTCACCGTCGGCTGCATCCTCGTCTACAACGTGCTCCACTTCGGGTTCTGACCGCCGTCGGCGCCCCTGTCGCCTTCGGCGCCCCCTGACATACCGCCGCCCGGCCGGCCCGCTCTCCCGCGGGCCGGCCGGGCGGCTATGGCGTGGGGTCCGCGAGCGCCTCGGCCCGGCGGGTCATCCAGCCGGCGACCTGGACCCGCGAGGAGCAGTCCAGCTTCCGCATGATCTTGCGGAGGTGGTTGACGGCCGTCCACTCGGCGATGCCCAGCCGCCGGGCGATCTCCCGGTTCGTCAGGCCCGCCGCGACCAGCTCGGCGACCTCCGTCTCGCGCTGGGTCAGCGGGTGTTCCGGGCCGTCCCACTCGCGGGCGAACCGGGCACAGCTCAGCGGGGTCAGGACGGCGGCGATCGCCTCTTCCATCGGCAGCGCCGCCCCGGCGGCGGCCGCGGCCGCCGCCTCCTGCGCGCCGAGCCGCACCACGGACTCCGCCCGGACGGCCTCGGCCTCGTCGAGGGTG
>NZ_DATCVQ010000247.1:0-3292 GCF_036566765.1 Streptomyces sp. | reverse complement strand
CTGCTTCTGGATCGCCAGCCGGACGAGCTTCTCGGCTTCGTCCGTCATCAGCGGGTTCTTCGCCCGGTGGGCGGAGATCGACGCGTCGACGCCCTTCTCGATCGCCTCGTCGACGATCTGGCCGCGCTGCACCTTGGAGGTGGAGCCGGCCATCCGCGACACCAGCTCGAGACGCCGCTCGGCGTCCATGCCGGTGTGCTTCAGCCAGGTGTTCAGCGCCATGCCGGCGCGCTCGTCCTCGACGTTGATGACCGGCGGTGCGGCCATCCGGCCGTACGCCCCGTGCGCCTTCTGCATCAGGTAGATGTGCGGCGCCAGCACCTTGACGCCCTTGTTCCAGGCGGTCGTCTGGAAGACGAAGTCGAGGCCGACATTCTCGCCGCGCTCGCGCTTCGCGGCGCGCTCGAGCTTCCGGGTCCCGCCGACCAGCGGGACGTTTGTCCCCAGAACTGAGGACAAAAGCGGCGCGTCACTACCAGATCCGAACGTCCCAAGAACGGAACCGTTCTCGCCGTCACGGAAGAGGTTCTGGACTCGCTGCTGCCGAGCCACTTCCTGCTCGGCGGCGCGGATGTCCTTCGAGGAGGAGTCGAGCCGCGCCTTCGTCAGCTTCAGGAACTCGTCGGACGTGAAGTAGTCACGTCCCCGGAGCTCGAGGTCCTTGACCAGGTTGAGGCTCTGGGCTGCCTCCCGAATGTCATCAGGCGACACCCTGTCGGAGTACTTGGTCGCCCACTCGGCCGCGGTCTTCAGGTCGTCGCGATCCGACTTCATCACCGCGAGGGCGTCCTTGGCGAACGCCACCGACTGGTCGATGTTGTCGAGAGCCGACGCGTCCCCCATGGACGCGCGGGTGATCAGCTTCGCCTGGTCGACGATCTCGTCGTCGGACTTACCCGCCAGGCGCATCGCCTTGTTGGTCTGCTCGAGCACCGAGGCGACAGACTCCCCATCCAGGGAGTTGCGCAGCCCGGGGAACGCGGCCAGCAGTTCGCCGGCGCTTCGGTCGGGCGCCGTCGCGAACTTCAGCGCCTCTTCGTGCCGGGCGCCGAAACCGGCGAACAGGCCGTCGCTCCGGCTCTCCAGCTTCGTGGAGATCTCGGTCGGGGTCTTGATCCCGGCGATCACCTTGCTGGCGCGAGCGATCTTGAGCGCCTTGCCGCCGATGATCGTCGGATCCAGGAAGATCCGGCCGATCGCGTCCATACCGCCGGAGAGCAGGTCGTACGGCTTGCCGCCGTCCTTCCAGGACTTCCCCTGGTCGAGGGTGCGCTGGCCTTCGTCGGTGAGGGATGCGAATCGCTCGCTGTCGGGGATGTGCGGACCGCCCAGGAGCTCGAACGGCTTGGTGATCGCACCGAAGCCGGCGCCCACCAGGTTGGTCCACTCGCGACCGATCGAGGTGCCCTTGCCGTCGTAGCCGCCGGTCTTGTTGTCCGCGCGATCCCACGCGGACCCGAAGTCGAGCGGCGACGCGTCGTCCTGCGTCCCCGTCAGGTCAGCGAGGAGTCGCTGGCCTTCGATGTTCGCGAAGTTCAGCGGCTGGGACAGTACCTCCCGGTACGCCCAGTCGATGCCGTCCATGGCCTTGTTGACGGCCGGGCTCGCGAGGTTCTGCGTCCCGGCGTCGTCGCCGGTCTGGTCGCCGAAGAAGAGCTGGGTGCCGCGGTCGAAGCCGGTGGTGATCGCCTTCACGGCACCCGTCGTCAGCGGAGTGCCGCCCGGCAGGGCGGCTTTCGCTACGTCGACTGCGGCCATCACGGGGGCGCCGACGAACCAGCCGGCGTCCTGGAGGGTTTCACCAAGCTTGTCGATGAACGACACGGACTACTCCTTCTGGAGGCCGCTGCCGCTTGTCAGCGCATCGACCTCAGATAGCGAACCAACGCGCGCGTACTGGAGCTGGCGCGCGGGCTCGAATCGACGATGTATTGAAGGGTGGGTAGGTACTGCATCGCGTTCCGGATGTCGTCCGCGGCCATCGTCGATGGATCGAAGAGGCCGAGGGAATCCGAGCCGGGTCCGGCGCCGATGTCGACGCCGGACGTAACCGGCTCTCCCGGCCGCCCCGTCGGTGCGTCCAGGGGCGGGGGTAGCGCGCCCGCCTGGGGTGCACCTCCGGGAGCGCCCCCAGTGGGGGGCTCAACCTTCTGGATCGGTGCGCCCTGCTGGATCGACCGGAAAGCGGCCTGCTCGCCATACCCCGCGTCAGGTAGTTCCGCGACGGGCTGGCGACCGTTGGATTTGCCCGGACCGCCATCGGTCCGGCGTGAGAGGGAGCCAGGACCGGAGACGGGCGCCGGGTTGGCCGGGGCCCTGTAGCCCCCGTGCTGTCCTGCCACTACTCCTCCTCGGGGCCCTCGGTGAGGGTTTCGAGCTCACGGCGAGCGTCCTCCTGGAAGGCGGACCGCTCGTACTTGTAGTTAACGTGCTCGACGAGGTCTTCGGTGAGCCCGGCGAACAACCGACCGGTGACACCGAAGATGCTCGCGACGAACGTCAGGATCCGGATGATCGGGAACAGCCAGTGGAACTTACGGCCGCCCTCGGACTCTTCGTAGACCTCTTCGTCCATGAGGGCCTCAGCGCGGCTTGTTGCCGTTGCGGCCGACCGTGGTCGGCGTCTCCTTCTGGTGCTGCTCGCCCCGCGGCACCGGACCGGCCGGCTTCGCGCGTACGGGGGTGCCGGCCTCGTCGGGCTCGACGGCAGCCTTGGTGATGGGCGAACCCTGGTGCATCTGACCCACGACGGGACCGTTGGACATCTCGTTCTCCTTGATTGGTACTGCTAGATCGGGCGGCGCGTGCTGACGTTCATCTGGAGGTTGGGCTTCCCGGCGGCAGTCATGCCAGCGAGGCCCATCAGGAGGTCCTGTCCGGCGCCACCCTGCTGGGGTGCGCCGCCTCCACCACCGAGAAGACCGGCGAGCTCGGGCGGTAGCCCGCCCTCGGGGCCTGCACCCGGAGGGGCGCCGGGTCCAGCCTCGGCCGCTTCCTCCTGGGGGTTCTGCGCCGGAGCCGGAGGCGGTGGCGGGAACGCCTTCGCCGCGGCGTCCTCGGGGCTGTCGCCCTTCTGGAGCGCCTGCGCGTACGTCGCCATCTTCATGATGATCGGCGTCGGGTCGGCGCCGCCCATCGCCATCTGCGGGATGGCCTGGGCGAGCGACGCCATCGACATCCCGAGCGAGTCGCGGACTCGCTCGACGTCGATCTTCTTCTGCTCTGCCGTGACGTCGATGTCGAAGGGCAGCTGGCGCATCACCGTGTCGCGGCTGATGTCGCCCGAGGTCTG
>NZ_DATCVQ010000246.1:0-16751 GCF_036566765.1 Streptomyces sp. | reverse complement strand
CTCGCGATCGCCATGGGACTCCGACGCGGCGAGCTGGTCGGCCTCCGCTGGGCGGACGTGGACCTCGACAAGCGCGTGCTCTACGTGCGGCAGCAGACCCAGCGCCGCCGGGGCGTGCTGTACGACGACGATCCCAAGGGGTGTCGCCGACTCCGCCGGCCGCCCCGTCATCCGGCTGCACGACGCTCGCCACGGCTGCGCGACGCTGCTCACCGCGGCCGGCGTCGCGCCCCGCGTCGTGATGGAGATCCTCGGGCACAGCCAGATCAGCATCACGATGGACGTGTACACGCACGTCGTCCAGGACACGCAGTACGAGGCGATCAGCCACATGGACCGGCTGCTCAAGAGGCGGCCCGGTCGTCCCTGACCGGTGTCGTTGATGTCAGCCGTAGATGTCAAAGGCCACCTACCAAGATCGGTAGGTGGCCTTTTCGCTTGTGCCCCCGGCAGGATTCGAACCTGCGACACCCGCTTTAGGAGAGCGGTGCTCTATCCCCTGAGCTACGAAGGCGAGTGGGACCGCTGACAGCCTAGCGGATCGGGGGTGGGGTGGGGTGGGGGGATTCCCGTCGTGGGGGGTGTGGGGCGGCCTTGACGGGGGGCGGGGTGGGGCTTAGCTTCGAGGCGTGGGGTAAGCGAGCGCTTAGGTGGGAGGGGAGGGTCTTGGTGGACCTCGACGGCGGTGGGATCGAACGGATCGCCGCCCGGCTGACCGCTCCCGGAGCGCCCTTCGCCGTGCGGGACGGAGTCTACGCGGACGGGCCACGGACCCTGCGGGAGTTCGTCGAGACGACCTGGGCCTTCGGCGAGCGGCCGTTCCTCGTCGCCGAGGACCGGACCTACACCTACGCCGAATTCTTCGCCGCCGCCTGCGGGCTCGCCCGGCGGCTCACGGACGTGTACGGGCTGCGCCCCGGCGACCGGGCCGTCGTCGCGATGCGCAATCACCCCGAGTGGCAGATCGCCTTCTGGGCCGCCCAGCTCGCCGGCCTCGTCGCCGTGCCGCTCAACGCCTGGTGGACCGAGGCCGAGTTCGCGTACGCCCTCGACGACTGCGCCCCCGGCATCCTCCTCGTCGACGGCGAGCGGGTCGAGCGGGTGCAGGTGTGGGCTCGGAAGCGTCGTGTGCCCGGGGTCGTCTTCTGTGGGGAGGGGCGGGAGTTCCACGACGGGTTCGAGGCCTACGTTCCCGATGCCGATCCTCTCCTCGGGCCGCCCGACGTCGACGTCCTCCCCGAGCACGACGCCACCATCATCTACACCTCCGGCACCACCGGTCGCCCCAAGGGCGCCGTCGCCACCCACCTCGCCCAGGTGGGCGCCGCTGCCAACCCGCGGTACCACGCCGCCGTCTCCGCGCTCCTGCGCGGGCAGATCCCCGGGCAGGGGCCCGCGCCCGTCTCGCTCACCACCTTCCCCTTCTTCCACGTCGCCGCCTTCACCTCCTTCTACGCGGTGATGGCGGCCGGCGGCACGCTCGTCCTCATGCGCAAGTGGGACGCCGAACGGGCCGTCGAGCTGATCGAGAAGCACCGCGTCACCCACTACGCCGGCGTGCCCACCACCGCCCTCCAGCTCGTCGACCTCGTCGAGCGGCGCGGCGAGGTGGATCGGCTGGCGACGCTCAGCCACTTCAACACCGGCGGCGCCGCCGCCCCGCCCCACCTCGTCGGCCGTCTCACCGCCCTGTTCGGCGAGCGCGTCGAGCCGCGCAACGGCTACGGGCTCACCGAGACCTGCGGCGGCGTGCTGGCCAACTTCGGCGCCGAGTACCGGGCCTGTCCCGGCAGCGTCGGCCGGCCCAGCCCCGCCACGGAGGTGCGCATCCACGGACAGGGCTCCGACGTCGGCGAGCTCTGGCTGCGCGGACAGTCCCTGATCCGCGGCTACTGGGGCGACGAGGCGGCCACCCGCGCCGCCTTCACCCCCGACGGCTGGTTCCGCACCGGCGACCTCGCCACGTACGCGGACGGCCGCGTCACCGTCGTCGACCGGCTCACGGACATGGTCGTCCGCGGCGGTGAGAACGTGTACTGCGTCGAGGTCGAGGGCGCGCTGCACGACCACCCGGACGTCGCCGACGCCGCCGTCCTCGGCGTCCCGCACCCCACCCTCGGCGAGGAGGTCGCGGCCGTCATCGTCCTCAAGGAGGGCGGGACCGCCACCGCCGAGGAACTGCGGGCGCACGTCGGCCGGAGCCTGGCCGCGTTCAAGGCGCCCGCGCACGTCCTCGTACGGGACGTCCCGCTGCCGCGCAACGCCACCGGGAAGATCCTCAAGCGGGAGCTCCGGGCAGCGTTCACGACCCGATGAGCGCCGTCGTCACCGTCGGCGACGCCGTCCTCACCGCCGTGTCGTCACCGCCGTCATGATCGGCTGATGCGGACCCGGTAGCTTCCGTCCGGCTCCTCCGAGAGCACCGAGATCCGGATGCCGTTCGCCCGGTCGGTGAACGACTCGCCCGGTCCGTACGGCGCGTCCGACAGTTCCGCGTGGACGTTGGGCCGCCGCGTGCAGCCGCCGCTGTCCCGGTCGCTGTCCGAGACGCTGATCGGCCCGTGCCCGGTGTCCACGTCCGACTCCACCCGGTACACCAGCACCCCCGGCTCGCAGACCGCCTCGTCGTTGCCCTCCCGGGTGCGGACCTCCACCGCGTAACCGGACCGCTCCGACAGCGGTACGAACGCGAGCTTCGGGCCGCCCGTCACGGCCAGCGGCGTCAGCACGTACTCGCGCGCCCCGGTCGCCGACGCGCACCGCACCTGGTCGTTGTCGAGCCAGCCCAGCTTCCACTTGTGCCAGCCGAGCAGATCGTTGTTGGCCCCCCAGTCCTCGGACATGATGTCCCAGTGCCCGACGGTGCCGCCGCCGTCCACCGTGTAGAGGTCGGGCAGGCCGAAGACATGGCCGTTCTCGTGCGGCAGCACCCGGTAGCCCGTCTCGTCGTACGAGCCCGATCCGTCGTCCTGGCGGCTGTAGACGAACGACGTGTTGGAGAGCGGGACGCCGTCCGCGTACGGCGCGTCGTCGTTCCCGGAGAAGGTGACGGACAGGACCGTGTCCAAGGCGGAGGGGCCGGCGTTCGGCGTCATCAGGATGTTGACCATGTCGTACGCGCTGAAGTCCACCTCGGCGTCGGCGGCCTTCACGATGTCGTCGACCAGCTTGCGATAGCCCGGCTCGTACGGGGAGCCACGCTCTATCCCGTACGAGGCGAACGGCATCGGCATCCGCAGCCAGTCGGAGAGCGGGGTCTCCGGCTGGTAGGTGAGCCGCCCGTACGAGCTGACCCGGAACCAGTCCGAGGTCTGCGGGAAGAACTCGCGGAACCGGCTCATCGCCGCGTCCTCGCCCTGCGCGTCCGGGAAGTCGATCATCAGGTTCAGCGCCCGGATCCGACCGGTGGAGCGCACGTACCCGGGGGCGGTCGGCAGTCCCTCCGACATCTGCACGCCCAGCGCCGTCGTGATCCGGCACGGCCCGAGCAGCGCGCTGTCGGGGGCGGCCGGGGCGGGGCCCGCCGAAGCGGGGGCGGGCCCGGGGAGGGTCGCGCTCGCGGTGGCCAGAGTGGCGAGCGCGAGCGCCGCGGCCGCGGCCAGGGCGAGGGGTCTGCGTATCCGCCGGCGGGTCTGCTGCATGCGGTCGCCTTCGGTGCGCGGCAGCCGGCCGGGTCCGTACTGCGCTGTTCGATCAGCCTGTGCCGGGTGGTCCGGGGGCGCGCGCCGGGTGGCCCGATCGTGGGTATCCGGGGAGGTGCGTGGGGTTCGGCGTGGGTGCTGCGTGGGGTGCGTGACGGGGGTCACAGGGCGGGCGGGAAATAACCGGGGACTCGGTCCCCGTTTACGCCTGTGTTCGGGAAAGTGGGGACTCGGTCCCCGGATCTTCCTCCCGATCCCCACCCCCATCCGTTCCATTCCGTTCCATTCCATGCAGGCAGGAGTCAGTGGCGTGAACAGCACCGCCGGTACGGCATCCGTCGGAACATCCGTCGGTAACGCACCCTCCGGTACCGCGGCCGCCCGCCGCGTCCCGCGGCCGCGGGCCGACGCGCTGCGCAACCGCGAGCGGATCGTGACGGCCGCCCGCGAGATGTTCGTCGAGTTCGGCCCCCAGGTGCCGCTCGACGAGATCGCGCGCCGCGCCGGCGTCGGCAACGCCACGCTCTACCGCAACTTCCCCGAGCGCTCCGACCTCGTCCACGAGGTCGTCCTCTCCGTCATGTCCCGCACCACGGACCGGGCGGACGAGGCGACCGCGGAGGAGGCGGACGCCTTCGAGGCGCTGCGCCGCTTCACACATGCCGCCGCCGACGAGCGGATCGGCGCCCTGTGCCCGATGCTCGACGGCACCTTCGACAAGGACCACCCCGAACTCCTCGCCGAGCGCGCCCGGTTGGAGGAGGCCGTGCAGGGCCTCGTCGACCGCGCGCACGCGTCGGGCAGGCTCCGCGCCGACGTCGCCGTCGGAGACCTGCTGGTGGCCCTGTCCCAGCTGACGCGCCCGCTGCCGGGCAGCGCCTGCCTGGACTTCGACCAGTTCGTCCACCGTCATCTGCAGCTGTTCCTCGACGGCCTCCAGGCCCCCGCGCGCTCCGTGCTGCCGGGCTCGGCGGCGACCCTGGAGAGCCTGCGGCGGCGGGACGAGGGGGAGGCCTGATCCCCGTACGGACTGCGCTGGCCTGATCCCGGTCCGATCGACGGCCGTCTGATCGACCCTCTCCTCCCCCTTACCTAGAACGCCCTTTACCTAGAACGTCCTTTACCTAGAACGTCCTTTTTCTTCCTGTACGTGCCAAGAGGTGGCTACCCCCATGTCTCAAACGCCCGATCCCAGCCGCTGGAAAGCGCTGGTCTTCATCGCCCTCGCCCAGCTGATGGTCGTGCTCGACGCGACGATCGTGAACATCGCGCTGCCCTCCGCCCAGCAGGACCTGGGGATATCGGACGGCAACCGGCAGTGGGTCATCACGGCCTACGCCCTCGCCTTCGGCGGTCTGCTGCTCTTCGGCGGCCGCATCGCCGACCTGTGGGGCCGTAAGCGCACCTTCGTCGTGGGCCTCATCGGCTTCGCCTTCGCCTCCGCCCTCGGCGGCGCGGCGACCAGCGAAGGCATGATGCTCGGCGCCCGCGCGCTCCAGGGCGCCTTCGGCGCGCTGCTCGCCCCGGCCGCCCTGTCGCTGCTCGCGGTCATGTTCACCGACGCGCGCGAGCGCGCCAAGGCGTTCGGCATCTACGGCGCCATCGCCGGTGGCGGCGGCGCGGTCGGTCTGATCCTCGGCGGCTTCCTCACCGAGTACCTGGACTGGCGCTGGACCTTCTTCGTCAACATCCCGTTCGCCGTCGTCGCCGCCCTCGGCGCGTACTTCGTCATCCGTGAGCCGGCCGGCGGCCGCAACCGCTCGCCGCTCGACATCCCGGGCGTCGTCCTGTCGACGCTGGGCCTGGTGGCGCTGGTGTACGGCTTCACCCGCGCCGAGTCCGCGGGCTGGTCGGACCCCACGACGATCGGCCTGTTCGTCGGCTCCGCCGTCCTGCTCGCCGCGTTCGCGCTCACCGAGGCGAAGGTGAAGTCGCCGCTGCTGCCGCTGCGCGTCGTGACCGACCGCAACCGGGGCGGTGTCTACCTCTCCCTGGGCCTCGCCATCATCGCGATGTTCGGCCTGTTCCTGTTCCTGACGTACTACCTCCAGGTCGTGAAGGGGTACTCGCCGGTCAAGACGGGCTTCGCCTTCCTCCCGATGATCGCGGGCATGATCACCGGCTCGACGCAGATCGGTACGCGGCTGATGACGCGGGTCGCCCCGCGCTGGCTGATGGGCCCCGGCTTCCTCACCGCCGCCGTCGGCATGCTGCTGCTGACCCAGCTGGAGGTCGGCTCCTCGTACGCCGGTCTGATCCTGCCCGCGCAGCTGCTGCTCGGCCTCGGCATGGGCACGGCGTTCATGCCGGCCATGTCGCTCGCGACGCACGGCGTCGACCCGCGGGACGCCGGTGTGGCCTCCGCGATGGTCAACACCTCGCAGCAGGTCGGCGGCGCGATCGGCACCGCGCTCCTGAACACCATCGCGGCCTCCGCGACCACCGCGTACATCGCCGACCACGCGGCCGGCGCGACCACCCCGGCCACCCAGAAGCTGCTCCAGCTCCAGGGCATGGTCGAGGGCTACTCGGCGGCGATCTGGTGGGCCGTCGGCATCCTCGCGGTCTCGGCGACGATCGCCGTGACCTTCATCAACACCGGGAAGCCGCGGCTGGGCGGCCAGGTCGCCGGCGGCGACGGTGCCGGTGTCGGTGCGGGCATCGAGGACGAGGTGAAGATCCCGGTCGTCGCGCACTGACGAGGGGTGACTGGTGCACCCGTCGCGCTGACGGCGGGTGACTGGTACGTGTGACCTGCCCTGGCTCCTGCTGAGTTCCCGCTCAGCGGAGCCAGGGCAGGTCCGCGTTCGGGTCCGTGGGCTGGAGGCCCTCCGCGAGCACCCGCATGATCTCGCCGAGCTGCTTCACCTGCTCCGGCGTGAGCCGGTCGAACATCGCCTGGCGCACGGCGGCGACGTGCCCGGGAGCGGTGCGCCGCAGCACCTCGTACCCCTCGTCCGTCAGCTGCGCGAACTGCCCGCGCTTGTCGGAGGGGCACTCCTCGCGGCGCACCCAGCCGTTCTTCTCCAGCCGGGCGATCGCGTGCGAGAGCCGGGAGCGGGTGATCTTGGCGCTCTTGGCGAGCTCGGTCATCCGCATCCGGCGCCGTGGCTCCTGGGAGAGCTGGACGAGCAGGCCGTAGTAGATGTGCGGCATCCCCGCGTCGCGTTGGAGCTGGCGGTCGAGGTGGTCCTCGAGGAGGGTGGTGGCGTGGAGGTAGGAGCGCCAGACGTGCTGTTCCTCGTCGCTGAGCCAGCGGGGTTCCTGGGATGCCGTCGTCATGGGTCCATCGTACGACGCGTTCTTGAAAGTTGAACTAGATCGGGTCTAAGCTTGTCATGTCAGGTGAGCTTGAAGTTTCAATGAGTTTCGTTGAAAAGCCCGTTGAGCAGCCCGTCGAACAGCCCCAGGCCCGAGAAATGGAGGCGGTCGCCATGAACGCCACGCTCGAAGGGGCGCCCGCCGCCGCGCGGATGCCCGCCCTCTACCTCTCCCACGGCGCGCCGCCCCTCGCCGACGACCCGATCTGGCCCGGCCAGCTCGCCGGTTGGTCCGCCGGGCTGCCCCGCCCGACCGCGATCCTGATGGTCTCCGCGCACTGGGAGGAGGCCCCGCTGGCCCTCGGCGCGACCGAGACCGTCCCGCTCGTGTACGACTTCTGGGGCTTCCCCGAGCACTACTACCGCGTGCGGTACGGGGCCCCCGGCGCGCCCGCGCTCGCCGAGTCCGTACGCAAGCTGCTGCGCGCCCCCGGCATGCCCGTGCAGGACATCCCCGACCGGGGGCTCGACCACGGGGCGTACGTCCCGCTCGTCGAGATGTTCCCGGACGCCGACATCCCCGTCCTCCAGATCTCCATGCCGACCCTCGACCCGCAGCGGCTCCTGGAGATCGGCCGCACCCTCGCTCCGCTGCGCGACGAGGGCGTCCTGATCGTCGGGAGCGGCTTCTTCACCCACAACCTGGCTGCGCTGCGGCACACCGGCGGCGGCGTGCCCGGCTGGTCCGCCGAGTTCGACGACTGGGGGCACCGGGCTCTGGAGGCGCACGACGTCGACGCGCTGCTCGACTTCGAGCACAAGTCCCCGGCCGGCCGACTCGCCCACCCGCGCACCGAGCACTTCGCCCCGCTGTTCGTCACGCTGGGCGCGGCGGAGGCGGCGGGCGACCTGGACGCGGGGCAGAGCGTCATCGACGGCTTCTGGATGGGACTGGCGAAGCGCTCCGTGCAGTTCGGGTGATGGCGGCCGTGCGGGGTCCGAGTGAGGGCGGCCGGTCGGTTCGAGTGAGGGCGGCCGTGCGGTTCGGGTGACGCTGTGGCTGTACGCGGGCAACCACGTCGGGGTCATCGGCGTCCTCAAGAGTGGACGTGGCGTCGAGGAAGCCGCCTGACCTGCACCTTCGCCCGCTCCGACGGCCTCGGCGCGCCCGATGGCGGCGCAGGATACTGCATGATCGCGAAAATCGATGCGCCGAGTGGGAATTCTGTCCTGATTCCAGTCGTTGTTTCCGTCGGATGCAGGGCACCTGGAAGGGTGTCGCGGCCTACTCAGCAAGGGAGCACGCATGGCAACCCGTGCCGTCGCCCGTCGACAGTCGTCCGCCACGAGCAGCACCAGCACCAAGAGCACCAAGGGCAGCTCGAGCGGACGCAGCCGGGCGAGCAGCGTTCGTGCCGTGGGCGGAGAGATCGCCGACCGCGACCTGGTCGGCATGTACCTCGACGAGATCGCGCGTACGCCGCTACTCGACGCTGCCAAGGAGGTCGAGCTCTCGCAGACCATCGAGGCGGGCGTATACGCCCGGCAGATCCTCGACGGTGAGATAGAGAGCAAGGCCGGGGGCGCGTCCCGCGAGGAGCTCGAAGAGCTGTACGCCGCGGGCGAGCGTGCCAAGGATCTCTTCATCAAGTCCAACCTGCGCCTGGTCGTCGCCGTCGCGCGGCGCTACCCGCGCAGCGGCCTGCCCCTGCTCGACCTGATCCAGGAGGGCAACGCGGGTCTGGTCCGTGCGGTCGAGAAGTTCGACTACGCGAAGGGCTTCAAGTTCTCCACGTACGCCACATGGTGGATCCGTCAGGCCATCACGCGGTCCATAGCCGACCAGTCGCGCACCATCCGGCTCCCCGTCCACCTGGTGGAGGAGCTCGGCCGGATCCGGCGCGTGCAGCGCGAGTTCAACCGGGAGCACGGCCGCGAGCCGGAGCCCGCGGAGGTCGCGGAGGAGCTCGGCTCGACCCCCGCGCGCGTCATCGACGTCCTGGACTGGGCGCGCGACCCGGTCTCGCTGAACATGGGGGTCGACGACGAGGGCGAGACGCAGTTCGGCGACCTCCTGGAGGACACGTCCGCGGTATCGCCGGAGCAGTCGGTGCTCACGCTGCTGCGCAGCGAGGAGCTCGACGACCTGATCGGCAAGCTCGACCACCGCACGGCGTCGATCATCCGGATGCGGTACGGCATCGAGGACGGCCGCGAGCGCACCCTGACCGAGGTCGGCAAGGAGCACGGTCTGACGCGCGAGCGGATCCGGCAGATCGAGAAGCACGCGCTGCTCGAACTGAAGAAGATGGCGCACGACACCGGCTTCGACGCGGTGGCGTAGCGGCAGGGCTCGTACTCGGCTCGTACTCGGTGAGTCGTACTCGGTGAGTCGTACGCGGTCGGCGGAGGCCCGGTCCCACGAGGGACCGGGCCCGCCCGACTCTCAGACGCTCATGGCCGCCCCCGACGCGCATTCGGCCGCCCGACTCTCATCCGTGCGTGCTCGCCGCCGCCAGTCGAGACGCCAGGTCCTGCGTGTAGGTGAGCAGCGCGTCCGGGGCCTCGATCGTGAACGGGGCGTCCACGAGCGCGAGCCGCAGCGCCAGCCACTCGACGGAGTCGGCGGTGCGCGTGCGCAGCCGGCAGGTGCCCGGCCCCGTGGCCGACGGGGCCAGATGGGCCGGCAGCCGGGCCGCGACGAACTCGGCCGGGGCCTCGAAGCGCACGTCCAGGGCCAACTCAGGCTGCGCCCGCGACATCGAGCTTGACAGCAACTGCGCCGCGTCCCCCGCCGGCAGCTCGCGCGCCGTGAACCGCGCCCCGGTCGGGAACGGCTCGCTGACCCGGTCCACCCGGAACGTGCGCCAGTCCTCGCGCCCCAGGTCGTACGCCACCAGGTACCATCGCCGCCCGGTCGAGACGAGCCGGTACGGCTCCACGAGACGGCGGCTCTCCGCCCCGTCGCCCGCGCGGTAGCCGAACCGCAGCCGCTCCTGGCCGGTCACCGCGCCCGCCAGCGCCGTCAGCGTCTGCGGGGCGACCGTCGCGCCATCGCCCCTGGTCAGCGGGATCGTGGCGTTCTGCAGCGTGGAGACCCGGTGCCGCAGCCGGGCCGGCAGTACCTGCTCCAGCTTCGCAAGGGCGCGTACGGAGGCCTCCTCCACGCCCTCGATCGCATGCCCGGCCCCCGCCCGCAGGCCGACCGCGATCGCCACGGCCTCCTCGTCGTCGAGCAACAGCGGCGGCATGGCCGTACCCGCGACCAGGCGGTAACCGCCGATCGCCCCCTTCGTCGCCTCCACCGGATATCCGAGCTCCCGCAGCCGGTCGATGTCCCGCCGGATGGTGCGCGCCGAGACCGAGAGCCGCTCGGCCAGCTCGCTGCCCGGCCACTCGCGTGGCGTCTGCAGGAGCGACAGCAGATTCAGAAGTCGTGCAGGGGTGTCCGTCATGCGTTCCAGGATGCCGAAGAAATAGGACGCAACCTGACCTACATCCGTCCTACTGTCCTCTCATGAGTTCACACGATGCCGTCGCCCAGGCGGCCCCCGAGACGGCGAACGGCGAGGCCACCGCCGCCGAGACGGCGACCGTCGCCGACCGCAGGCGCTGGATAGCCCTGGCCATCGTCATGACCGCCGCCTTCATGGACCTGGTCGACGCCACGATCGTGAACATCGCGATCCCGAGCATCGAGAAGAACCTCGGCGCCTCCTTCGGCGCGATCCAGTGGATCACCGCCGGTTACGCGCTCGCCTTCGCCGCGGGCCTGATCACCGGCGGCCGGCTCGGCGACATCTACGGCCGCAAGCGGCTGTTCCTCGTCGGCACCGCGGGATTCACCCTCGCCTCCGCACTGTGCGGCTTCGCTGCCGGCCCGGAGATGCTGGTCGCCTCCCGGCTGCTCCAGGGCGCGGCGGCGGCGATGATGGTCCCGCAGGTCCTGTCGATCGTCCACGTCACCTTCCCCGCGCACGAACGCGGCAAGGTCTTCGGCCTGTTCGGCGCGATCATCGGCCTGGGCGCGGTCTCCGGCCCGCTGCTCGGCGCGCTGCTCACGCAGTGGAACCTGTTCGGCCTGGAGTGGCGGCCGATCTTCCTGATCAACCTGCCGGTCGGCATCGCCGGCCTGATCCTCGGCCGGAAGTTCATCACCGAGTCGAAGGCCCCGAAGGCGCTCCGCCTCGACCTCGTCGGCGTGCTGCTCGTGACGGCCGCGCTGCTGATGCTGATCTACCCGCTGACCCGCGGCCGTGAGCTGGACTGGCCGCTGTGGGGCCACCTGATGATGGCCGGCAGCCTGCTCGTGTTCGGCGCGCTCGTCGCGTACGAGAAGTACAAGACCAAGAAGGACGGCTCGCCGCTGGTGGAGCTGAGCCTGTTCCGGGTGAAGAGCTTCGCGGCGGGCATCGCGGTGCAGCTGACCTTCGGCGTCGTGATGGGCATCTTCTTCCTGGTTTGGACGCTGTACATGCAGATCGGGCTCGGCTGGAGCCCGCTGAAGGCGGGCCTGACGGGCGTGCCGTTCTCGATCGCGGTCTCGGCCGCGGCGGGCATGTCCGTGCAGAAGCTGGTGCCGCGCTTCGGCCGGAAGGTGCTGCAGAGCGGCGCGCTGACGATGATTGCGGGCGTCCTCCTCTACATCTGGGAGGCCGACCGGTACGGGACGTCCATCCACTCCTGGCAGATGATCCTGCCGCTGGTGGTCATGGGCGTGGGCATGGGCCTGATCGTCGCTCCGCTGACGGACGCGGTGCTGTCGGACGTGCCGCGGGAGCACGCCGGTTCGGCGTCCGGCCTGATCAACACGACCGGGCAGATGGGCAACGCGCTGGGCCTCGGCCTGGTGTCGGTGGTCTTCTTCGGTGTGATCGACGAGGAGCGGCTCGCGCAGGCCCCGACCGAGGTGGGCACGGCGTTCTCGGACGCGTTCCAGAACGCGCTGAGCTGGGTGGTCGCGGTGCTCGTGGCGATCTTCCTGGTGATGTTCGCGCTGCCGGCGAAGCCGAAGCAGCATATGGAGGGCGCGGAGGCGGCGGAGGACGCCGAGGACGCAGGCGACTCCGACGGCACGGTGAAGGAGCCGGCCCTGGTCGGCTGACCGACGGCCGCCGCTGCGCGGACACGGGCGCAGAGACAGTCACAGGCGCAGAGACAGGCACGGGCACAGAGACAAGGCACAGGCGCAGAGACAGGCACGGGCACGGGCACAGTCACAGGCACGGGCACAGTCACAGGCACGGCCCCGGGGAGATCATCCCCGGGGCCCGTGCCCGTTTCTCCGCCCGAGTCGGGTACGGCGCTCAGCGCACCCGCGCCCGCGACTCCATCGCCTCGCGCGCCGCGCGCTCGTCGCCGTACACCTCGCACATGTGCCGCCCGTCGGGCGTCGCCGTGTGCTCGACCTCCCACAGGCTCATCTCGCTGCCGTCCAGCAGCAGGAAGGCGTGCTCGTAGAGGGTGAACCCGGCGTCCCGGCCCTCCACCGGGCAATGCCGCCCGAACGCCTGCGTGATGTGGTGCGCGAACGCCACCCGCAGCCGGCGCGCCGTCTCCTCGCCCGGCCGGTCCGCGTTCTCCGCGCGGCGCAACACCCGGCGCGCGTGGTCCGCCGAGTTGTCCGGCACATACATCCGCGGCTGCCGCGGCACCGGCCGGGACAGCAGCGAGGTCAGCGCCTCCAGGTCGTTCTCCAGCTCGTCGTCCGGGTCGTTGGACAGCACGCCGAACCGCTCCACGCCCCACTCGCCGTCGAAGCCGACGGGCAGCCGGGACGCGGCCAGCGACGCCTCCGCCTCGTCCGCGTACAGCTCGTGATGCTCGATGCCGCCGCGGCCGCTGTTGTGCACCAGCTCCCACAGGCTCAGCGCGGTGCCGTCGGCGAGCAGGAAGGTGTGCCGGTACGTGCTGCGGTGCAGCGTCGAGCTGTGGTGCGAGGAGTGCAGGGCGGACGAGTGGGCCAGCGCGGACTCCAGCTGCTCGACCGTCGAGTCGGGCAGTTCGAAGGAGTTCAGGGCCCGGCCCAGGAGCCGCTCGGCGTGCGTCTCGGTGGTCTCGTACGGATCGTGAGGAGCGTTCAAGGTGGGTCTCCAGGCCGTCGCCGCATGTCACGTGGTGCTCGCTTAACGTAGCCCCTGGGTCTGACATCGTGTCCGGGGTTCGACAAAACGAAGGGGGAGCGCGCCAAGTTCCCACGCGCCCCAACTCCCCTACATCTCTTCCTCCTTCGCCGCTCCGATGCCGTCCAGCCCGTACAGCTCGGCGTACGAAGGGAACGCTCCGCCCGGCCCCGCCACGCCCTGCGCGGCCAGGACGGCCCGCACGATCGCCCGCGTCACCGTGTCCGCGCCGGCCGCGAGGATCTCGTTCGGGGCCAGCGGTCCGGCCTCCGGCGGCAGCGGACGCTCCCCGGTCGCAAGGGCGAACACCGTGTCCCCGTCGTTCAGCAGATGCACCGGACGGATGGCGCGCGCGATCCCGTCGTGCGCCGTGCCCGCGAGCTTCTGCGCCTGCGCACGGGTCAGATCGGCGTCCGTGGCGACCACGGCCAACGTCGTGTTCAACGGCGGCGGCGTACTGGTCTCCCGGGCCCGCGCCAGCCGCTCTTGCGCGGCCGCATGCACCTCCGGATCCGGGTACGGGGGTGGGGCCCCCACCCCCACCCCCTCCCCACCCGCCCCGCCCACCCCGTCGGGCGATCCGAAGTACCGCCCGTACAGCACGCCGGTCGCCGGATCCACCGCGGAGCCGACGGCGTTGACGACGACCAGCGCGGCGACCGTGATCCCGGACGGCAGGAGCATGCTCGCCGTGCCCACGCCGCCCTTCAGACCGCCGACGACCGCGCCCGTGCCCGCGCCCACCGCCCCGCACTCCACCAGCGACCCGGGCTCCGACGCGTCCGCCGCCGCCACGGCCGCCCGGCCCGTCGACGCGTCGGGCCGCGCCTTGAAGTCCCCGCCGCGGCCCAGATCGAAGACGCAGGCCGCCGGGACGACCGGCACCACGTGCAACGGGTCCGGGCCGACCCGCACCCCGCGACCCCGCTCCTCCAGCCAGGCCATCACCCCCGCGGCCGACTCCAGGCCGTACGCGCTGCCGCCGGTCAGCACCACCGCCTCGATCCGCTGGACCACGTTGCGCGGGTCCAGCGCGTCCGTCTCCCGCGTCCCCGGCCCGCCGCCGCGCACGTCCACCGCCGCCACCGCGCCGCCCTCCGGGGCGAGCACCACGGTGGTGCCGCTCAGCGCCCCGGGACCGGCCACCTGCGCGTGCCCCACCCGCAGCCCGGCCACGTCCGTGAGCCCGTCGTTCCGTTCGCCCCGCCTGCCCGCGTCCTGGTTCGTCATGCCCCTCTGACTACCACGGCGGCCGGTACGGAAGTCAGTGCCGGGTGGCCGGGTTTCGCCGGGTCAGCGTCACCCCGACCGCGACCGTGGCCGCCGCGACCGCCCCGGCCGCCAACACCGCCCAGTGGCCGGCGAAGGTGCACATCAGGATCGCCAGCGACGACACCGGCAGCACCAACTGCTGCGCGATCCCGACCTTGAAGTACCGGGCGTGCAACACCCACACCGACAGCAGGAACACCGCGGTCGGGATCGTCACGGCGGACGAGGCGGCCAGGGTGGAGATGTGCGCCTCGCCCACCGCCTGCTCGACCGCGATCTCGATGCCCGCGCCGATCGCGGCGGCGGACGCGAAGATCACGTAGTGGCCATAGCCCCAGAGGAACCCCTTCCGGTTGTCCGCGAGCCGGTCGTGCGCCGGGACGACGAAGTAGATCCACCAGGCCGCGAAGACGATGAGCAGCCCGCCCGCGGCGATCGGCAGCACCTCGCCCAGCGCGTCGTTCTCGGTCACCCCGGACTTCACGGCCACCGTCGCCGCCGCGATCGTCTCGCCGAGCACGATGATGGTGAACAGGCCGTACCGCTCGGCGATGTGGTGCGGATGCCAGTGCGTGTTGACGTCCCTCTCCGCGTAGACGGGCACGGCCATCTCCAGGAGCGCCATCACCACGAAGATCCATGGCTTGGCCGCTTCGGGCGCGAGGAGCAGCGCGACCCAGCCGATCTGGCAGCCGATCACCCCGCCCGCGTACCGCCGGCACATCGTCCGCTCGGCGGCGGAGCCGGCGTGGTGCGCCGCCCGCAGCCACTGGCTGGCCATCGCCAGGCGCATCACCACGTAGCCGAGGAACACGACCAGGAAGTCGTGCTCCTGGAAGGCCTGCGAGATGCCCGCGGAGAGGATGAGGACGCCGGCGATCTGGACGAGGGTGACGACGCGGTACAGGACGTCGTCGTTGTCGTAGGCGGAGGCGAACCAGGTGAAGTTCATCCACGCCCACCAGATGGCGAAGAAGGCAAGGGCGTAGTAGCCCAGACCCTCGCCGGCATGGCCCTCGGCGATCGCGTGCACGAGCTCGGCACCGGCCTGGGCGACGGCCACGACGAAGCACAGGTCGAAGAACAGCTCGAGCGGAGTGGCCGCGCGGTGCGACTCCTCGCGGGAGCGCGCGGTGAGCGGCAGGAACGGTTGTGTCATGCGCCCCAGCACAGCAGAGGCGCGGTCGGAGGGCCACGCCCGGCACGCGGTGGGCGGGGCGCTCCGGCGTACCCTGGAGGCATGAGCACCGCCCCCGCCCACGGACCGCGAGACGCGAAGCAGCCCGACGCAGGTCCCAAGCCGACGCTGATCTTCGACGATCCACTGGACCAGCAATCCGCGGACGATACGGACCGCGGGTGGGGCGAGCGGCCTCCCGGCGGCGACAGCGCCGCCGACCTCGCACGCTTCCTCGACGAGAAGCCGCCGCACCACCTCTGACGTCGGCCCGCGCCGGTCAGGGGGTGGGGCGCCCGGTGGTCGTGGTGGACTCGCCGGAACCGCGCTGGCGGACGAGGTGGTCGCGGATCTCCTTGAGCACCTCCAGCTCGCTGATCTCCATGGTCTCCTGGACGCCTTCCTTCGCCCTTTCGTGCGCGGCCCGCCGGGCCAGGACCTTTGCCATCGGCAGGACCATGAGGAAGTAGACGACGGCGGCGGTGATCAGGAAGCTCAGGACGGCGCTCAGGACCGTGCCCCACATGATCGGGATTCCGGAGACGGCGTTGCCCGCCTTGTCCACCACGCAGGGGCCCTTGAGGCAGGACGTGTAGCTGTCGAGGTCCTTGGTGCCGAAGGCGCCGACCAGCGGGTTGATGACGCCCTTCACGACGGAGTTCACGATGTTCGTGAACGCGGCGCCGATGACGACGGCGACCGCCAGGTCGATCACGTTTCCTCGCATCAGGAAGGCTTTGAAGCCGTCCAGCACGCTTTCCTTCTTCTGACTCACCAGTGCGCCTCTCGTCGCGTGTGCAGTTGGCGGAGTCATTACGCCGTGAAGGGTGCAGGAACGTCCAATCCGTACACTCGGACCGGTTACTTGACAGGCTGTCAGTGCGAATCAGCACAACGTCACCGCCAGTCGGGAGGTGGCGGACGCGCCAGCCAGGACGGTCGCCGTCGACCGGGGAACGGACAGCACGACGAGTGCTCCGCCGTCCGATGCTCCGACGTCCGAACGAGTCTCGCCCGAACGCGGAACTTCGGCCACCCGAGCGCCTGTCGCGACGATGCGGGCCTCAGTTTCCTCGCCGGTCGGCGAGTTGGCGGCGGCGATGACGTCGACCCGGTCGCCGGGGCGCAGCAGTCGTACGGTCGCCGCGTCCGCGATGCGCACCGGCGCTTCCACCAGCCGCACCGCGGGCGGCTTCCGCTTCTCCCGCGCGAGCGCGTCGTGGTGCGCGGGGTCGTCGGTGGAGACCGCGCTCGCCGCGCCGGTCGCCGCGAGCGCGGC
>NZ_DATCVQ010000245.1:0-4190 GCF_036566765.1 Streptomyces sp. | reverse complement strand
CGCGGGCGCGCCCGGGCCGCGGCCCAGGGCGCGGCGGCGGGGGTGCGGGGACGTTTCGGCGGGGGGCGGGGGCATCGGGGTCCAGGGAGGAGCAGGAGGGCGGCAGCCCGCAGGCTACCGTCAGCGGCCGCGCAGCCGCCGTACCAGAATGCTCGCGTCGCCGCGCGACTCCAGGTCCGCGAGGACCACCGCGACCGCCTCGCGGACGATCCGCCCGCGGTCCACCGCGAGCCCGTGCTCGCCGCGGAGCACCAGACGCGCGTGCTCCAGGTCCATCAGCTCCTCGGCGGAGACGTAGACCGTGATCTTCTCGTCGTGCCGTTCCCGCCCGCTCGGCCGCCGGCTGGGCGCACGCCCGCGTCGGCGTGCCGCGCCGGCCGCCGCCCCCGCGGGCTTCGGCCCGGCCGGGGACTCCGGCTCCGCCGCCCGGGCCCGCGGCTCGGACGACTCCGAGTCGGCCGCCGCGTGCTCCTCGGAGCCGCCCTCCGCCGCCGCCTCGGTGTCGCTCTCGCCCGCGGGCGCCGGCACCCTCGGCTCGCCCCGGCGGGGCGAGGAGGACTGCAGTGCCATGCCCCCGGTGGTACGGAACAGCTCGTCGGCTCCGGGCAGACTCACTCGGCGTGACACCGGGCGAGCACCTCCCTGGCGAGCTGGCGGTACGCGGCGGCGCCGACGGAGTTCGAGGCGTACGTGGTGATCGGCTCACCGGCGACCGTGGTCTCCGGGAAGCGCACCGTCCGGCCGATCACCGTGTGGTACACGTGGTCGTCGAAGGCCTCGACGACGCGCGCGAGCACCTCACGGCTGTGCACGGTCCGGGAGTCGTACATCGTGGCGAGGATGCCGTCGAGCTCCAGCTCCGGGTTCAGCCGCTCCTGGACCTTCTCGATGGTCTCGGTCAGCAGCGCGACACCGCGCAGCGCGAAGAACTCGCACTCCAGCGGCACGATGACCTTGTGAGCGGCCGTCAGCGCGTTCACGGTCAGCAGGCCGAGCGAGGGCTGACAGTCGATCACGATGTAGTCGTAGTCGTTCATCAGCGGCTTCAGGGCGCGCTGCAGCGTCGACTCGCGCGCGACCTCGCTGACCAACTGCACCTCGGCGGCCGAGAGGTCGATATTGCTCGGCAGCAGGTCCATGTTGGGCACGGCGGTCTTGAGCAGCACCTCGTCCGCCGACATGCCCCGCTCCATGAGCAGGTTGTAGACGGTGAGGTCGAGCTCCATCGGGTTCACGCCGAGGCCGACCGACAGGGCGCCCTGCGGGTCGAAGTCGACGAGCAGCACCCGGCGGCCGTACTCCGCGAGCGCGGCGCCCAGGTTGATGGTCGACGTCGTCTTGCCGACGCCGCCCTTCTGGTTGCACATCGCGATGATCTTCGCGGGACCGTGATCGGTCAGCGGTCCCGGGATCGGGAAGTACGGCAGGGGCCGTCCGGTCGGGCCGATCCGCTCGCGGCGCTGCCGGGCAGCGTCGGGTGCGAGGGTGGCCGCGTACTCCGGGTCGGGCTCGTACTCGGCGTCGGGGTCGTAGAAGTGCCCCTCGGGCACCTCGTCATAGGCGGCGAATTGGGTGGACTCTCGGCCACTCTCGTTGCCGGCCGTGGCGTTCACGTGTAGGCCGTCCATCGTCTTCATCGTGTGGGCTGTCGTCATGGGCTGGCGTGTCGCGAAGGTCCGGACAGCGACGGAGCCGACAGGGTCGTCGTCTGGTTCTCCACCCCCGGGAGTGAATGTCGACTTATTCACAAGTCGTCTTACCTCCTTGGATGTGACCAGGAACATTTATCGATAGGTCAGCGTGGCACCATGCCGACGGTTGGCGACTCTATGGCGTGTCACCGCTCCGCAGCAACACAATCCGCCGGACCCGGCCCGATGTGTCGGCAACCGAACACCCCTCTGTCAAGGGTGCACAGGCATGCATCCACACGTTTCAGGGGTGTGCGAAACGGTTAAAGGGTTACGTTCGAGGCGAGTTGAACACGGCCCGTGAAGTGGCCGGACACACATCCGGCCGGACCTTGCTCGACAAGGTCCGGCCGGAAGCGTGAGGTTGACGGCGAGCGTTGACTCACCGTCCGCGAGCTCAGCCCAGGAGGCTGGCCAGCTCGGTGTGGTCGTAGCCGTGCGCCTCGGCGACCTCCTTGTAAACGACCTTGCCGTCATGGGTGTTGAGACCCAGGCCGAGCGCGGCGTCGCGGCGCAGCGCCTCGACCCAGCCGTTGTTCGCCAGCGACACGATGTAGGGCAGCGTGGCGTTGGTGAGCGCGTACGTGGAGGTGTTCGGGACCGCGCCGGGCATGTTGGCGACGCAGTAGAAGACCGAGTTGTGGACCATGAAGGTCGGCTCGGCGTGGGTGGTCGGGTGCGAGTCCTCGAAGCAGCCGCCCTGGTCGATCGCGATGTCGACAAGGACACTTCCGGGCTTCATCTTGGCGACGAGCTCGTTGGTGACCAGCTTCGGGGCCTTGGCGCCCGGGATGAGGACGGCGCCGATGACGAGGTCGGCCTCGACGACGGCCTTCTCCAGCTCGAAGGCGTTGGAGATGACGGTCTTCACCTTGGTGCCGAAGATCTTGTCGGCCTCACGGAGCTTGTTGATGTCGCGGTCGAGCAGGGTCACGTGGAAGCCCAGGCCGACGGCGATCTGGGTGGCGTTCCAGCCCGAGACGCCGCCGCCGATGACGACGCACTCGCCGGCGTGGGTGCCGGGGACGCCGCCGGGGAGCACACCGCGACCGCCGACCGAGCGCATCAGGTGGTACGCGCCGACCTGCGGGGCCAGCCGGCCCGCGACCTCGGACATCGGGGCGAGCAGCGGCAGCGCGCGGTTCGCGGTCTCGACCGTCTCGTAGGCGATGGCGGTGGTGCCGGACTCCAGGAGGGCGTCCGTGCACTCCTTGGAGGCGGCCAGGTGCAGGTAGGTGAAGAGCGTCTGGTCCTTGCGGAGGCGGTGGTACTCCTCCGCGATCGGCTCCTTGACCTTGAGCAGCAGGTCGGCGGTGGCCCAGACCTCGTCCGCGGTGGCGAGGATCTCGGCGCCGGCGGCCACGTACTCCTCGTCCGTGATGGAGGAGCCGACACCGGCGTTCTGCTCGATGAAGACCTGGTGGCCGTTGCGGACGAGCTCGTGGACACCGGCAGGGGTGATGGCCACGCGGAACTCGTTGTTCTTGACCTCGCGGGGGATGCCGACCTTCATCGTCGATCACGGTCCTTGAATCAGGGGGATAAGTGGAGCAATGCCATTCATACCCGGAAGCATTGCTGCGCACCGGGGCAGACCGCGGTCTGTCGCGGCGCACCCAGTCTAATGAAGGATTTCCTGCTGTCTAGCCTTACAAACAACTAATCCTCGCCAGAAGCACTACGGATTTCGTAGGCGGAGGGGTCGGTTCCAAGCAGTCTTTCCGCGGTCGCACGGTGCAACCGGGCGGCCGCCGGGTCGCCGAGCCGGTCGAGGGTGTCGGCCAGCCTGAGCTGCAGCGCGGCCTGCAGCCGCTCGTCCCGGGCGCGCCGGGCCCACTCCACCGCCTCCTCGCAGGTCCGCAGCGACTCCTCGGGCCGTCCGGCGTACTCCTGGACCCGTGCGGCCTCGCTCAACGCCCGTGCGTAGCCCGGGAGATCGGCAAGACGGCGGTGCCCAGCGGCGGCCGCGCGCCAGTTCCGCAGCGCCTCTCCGTAGCGGCCGGAGTAGGTGAGCACCGCGCCGAGGCGGCCGTACAGCCTGGCCTGATCGGCGCGCTCGTCACGGGAGAGCCGATGGGCGAGCGCCCGGCCGTACCAGTCGCCGGCCCGCTGCCAGTCCCCCAGTTCCTGGTAGGAACCGCCTACGGATTCCATCGCGCGGCCGATCGCGTAGGGGTCGTTCGCGGCCCGTCCGGCGTCCAGAGCCGTCCGGTAGCGGGCCAGGGCGGCCTCGGTGCGGCCGGTCCGGGCGTCGAGGTCGGCCAGGTTCAGCAGGGCGGCGGCCCGCTCCCGGTGCAGGCCGCGGCGCTCGGCGACGTCCAGGACCAGGCCGTGCAGCTCGTACAGATCGGCGGCTGCGTCCTCGGCGCCCCGGTGCGCGGCCAGGGCTCTGACCAGGGCGGCGACCAGCCGGCGGGCGAGGGTGTCGAGCTCGCCGTCGGCGACGGCGAGGCGGGCGGAGGCGTGCAGCACGGCCCGGCGGCCGCGCAGCCAGTCCGC
>NZ_DATCVQ010000244.1:0-4194 GCF_036566765.1 Streptomyces sp. | reverse complement strand
CCCCGCCTCGCCGCGCGCCGTCCCCGGCGCGCCGCGAGGCGGGGCCCGCAGCCCAGACGCCCGGCGGCCCTCCGCGACCGCCGGGTGCCCGGCCCTGCCCGTCGCTCTTCTAGTTGTGGCCGAACTTCCGCTCCTTGCGGTGGGACGGTTCCGAGATGGCTCGGGTGGTCTCGTCCGCGGGGGATCGTCTCGGCTCGGGCTTGGATTCCGTCGGCGGGGTGCGCTCGGCGTGGCCGCCGGTGCGGGCGCCGGCGTTTCGGCGCGTCTGTTTCTTGCCCACGATCATCCCTCCTGTGGTGGATCCCGGGCGAGGGGGTACCACAAGCCTCACACACCGGGGCAAAGGGTGCATGTCAGCTCGGGACGCTGCGGCGGAAGGTGTGGCGGTACGCGGTGGGCGAGACGCCGACGGTCGCCGCCAGGTGCTGGCGCAGCGAGACCGCCGTGCCGAAGCCGGACTCCGCGGCCACCCGGTCAACGGTGAGGTCGGTGGTCTCCAGGAGCCGGCGGGCCCGGTCGACTCGTTGCCGGTTCAGCCACTGGGCCGGGGTCGTGCCGACCTCCTCACGGAAGCGGCGGGAGAAGGTCCGTACGCTCATCCGCGCGTGCGCCGCCAGCTCCGCCAGCGACAGGGGCCGGTGCAGCTCGCCGACCGCCCACTCCCGCGTCGCCGTCGTCGTGGCCACGCTCTCCTCGGGGAGCGGGCGCTCGATGTACTGCGCCTGGCCGCCCTCGCGGTGCGGCGGCATCACGCACAGCCGGGCCACCCGGTTGGCGATCTCGCTGCCGTGGTCCCGGCGCACCAGATGCAGGCACAGGTCGATGCCCGCGACGACCCCCGCCGCCGTGAGCACCTCGCCGTTGTCCACGTACAGCACGTTCGCGTCGACCTCGACGTTCGGGAAGCGCCGCTGGAAGTGGCCCGCCTCGTTCCAGTGCGTGGTCGCCGACCGGCCGTCCAGCAGGCCGGCGGTGGCCAGCACGTACGACGCCGTGCAGATCGACACGATGCGCGCACCCGGCCGCAGCGTGCCCAGCGCTTCGGCGAGCGCGTCCGGGAGCCAGTCCTGCTCGGCGTCCGGTCCGCAGGTGAACGGCGGGATCACCAGCGTGTCGGCCGTCGCGAACGCCTCGCCTCCGTGCTCGACGCCGATGGTGAAGTCGGCGCTGGAGCGCACCGGACGCCCGTCGAGGCTGCAGGTGACCACCTCGTACAGCGGCTCGCCGGTCACGCCCTGCGCCGTGCCGAAGATCCGTACGGGGATGCTCAGTTCGAAGGGATACACGCCGTCCAGGGCTACGACCACGACTCGATGCATGGCCGGATTCTTTCACCTCATGGCGATCTCGCCACTCGTCCGGCGGTCCCGGATGCGGAAATCTTGATCTTGCAAGGCGGGGCGACCGAGTGTCCGGCCATAGAACGAACGGGAGTGGACGTCATGCGCGCGATCGGTCAGGACACCTTCGGCGGCTCCGAGGTCCTCAAGGTCGTGGAGGCCGAGAAGCCGGTCCCCGGTCCGGCGGAGGTGCTGGTGCGGGTCCACGCGGCCGGGGTGAACCCGACCGACTGGTGGCACCGCAGCACCGGCGGCCTGGCCGGGACCGCCGCGCCGGTGCGGCTCGGCTGGGACCTCTCCGGGGTCGTCGAGGAGGTCGGCCCGGGCGTGACGCTGTTCCAGCCCGGCGACGAGGTGTTCGGCATGCCGCGCTCGCCACTGCCGGCCGGCGCGTACGCCGAGTACGTCGCCTCGCCCGCCCGCCACCTGACCCGCAAGCCCGCCGGGCTGACGCACACCGAGGCCGCGGCCGTCCCGCTCGCCGGGCTGACCGCCTGGCAGGCGCTGGTCGACACAGCACAGGTGCGGGAAGGGCAGCGGGTGCTGATCCACGCCGCGGCGGGCGGCGTCGGGCACCTCGCCGTCCAGATCGCCAAGGCCCGCGGCGCGTACGTGATCGGCACCGCCAGCGCCGCGAAGCACGACTTCGTGCGCGGGCTCGGCGCGGACGAGGTGATCGACTACCGCACGACCGACTTCGCCGAGGCCGTGCGCGACGTCGACGTCGTCGTGGACACCATCGGCGGCGAGTACGGCCCCCGTTCGCTGCGCACCCTGCGCCCCGGCGGCATCGTCGTCTCCCTCGCCTCCCCCGGCGAGGCAGCCCTCGCGGAGGAGGCCGAACGGCTCGGCGTCCGCGCCCAGTTCATGATCGTGGAGTCCGACCAGGCCGGGATGCGCGAGCTCGCCGCCCTGGTCGAGTCCGGTGCCGTGAAGGTCCGCGTCGACACGGTCCTGCCGCTGGAGGACGTGGCCAAGGCGCACGAGCTCGGGGAGAGCGGGCGGACGACCGGGAAGATCGTACTGACGGTCGCCCAGGCCGGCGGGGTCACGGACTGACCTTCGCGCCGACCCGCCCCGGTCCCCCGCCGACGCCTCACGCCTCGACGGGGGCCTCGGCCTTCCGCGCCCTCGTGTCCGCGACGATGTACGGGACGGCCGGCAGGATCAGGATCGGGGCCGCCCAGACCGGCAGCGTGAACAGGACGCCGTCCCCGGCCACGAACCGGGTGAGCAGCGCCACGGGCAGCCCGACCACGGCGGAGAGCAGCCAGCTCTTCCCCAGGCCCAGACTGCCGCGCCGCAGCTCCCAGGCGACGGTGACCGTGGCGATCGCGCCCCAGAAGGCCAGGTCGCCCGCGTCGACGGGCAGTTGGGGCGTCCACCGGATCAGATGGCGCAGGAGCCACACCGAGCCGACCACCATGGAAGCCATCGCCGCCAGGCGCAGCGCCCGTCGGTGCAGGGGTGCGCGGCCACGGGCCCAGGCGGCGGCGAAGGCCGTGACGTCGTCGCCGACGACGTCACGCGCCGTGCGTCCGGCGGCCTCGGCGTCCTGCAGATGGGCGGTGAGCTCCTGGAGCATCTCGCGCATCGAGGCGTCGTCGACGCCCCGGTACTCCCAGTTGCTCCGGCAGATCGCGAGGATCCGGTCACGCGCCGCCGCTTCCTCGCGAGCCGCGTCGTCGGCCGTCACGCCCCCACGCTCCGTGCGCTCGTCCGTCGTGCCGTCGTTCTGCATGATCAGGTGTCCCCCGGGGATGTGGATGCGGAATCGGTGTCGGTGTCGGTGTCGGTGAGGATCCGGCTCACAGGACCGGCGAAGGCCTGCCACGCCGTACGCCCCTCCGCGAGCGCGCCGCGGCCCGCGTCGGTGAGCCGGTAGTACTTGCGCGGGGCGCCGCCGCTGGCACTCGGGGCCCGGTACGAGTCGACGAGCCCGGCCCGCTCCAGCCGGGACAGCAGCGGGTAGATGCTGCCCTCCCGGACCAGGTCGAGGCCGCTGTCGGCGAGCGCCTGGGTGAACTCGAAGCCGTACCGCGGTCGTTCGGCGATCAGCGCGAGCAGGCACACGTCGAGCACCCCGCGCAGGAGCTGGCTGCGCCGCTGGTCGCCGGCCTCGGACAGCTCCATTGTCATGCGGTACAAGATAGTCATCGATTGCCTTGCACGGCAAGACAGTTGCGCCCGACGCAACCCGGCGGAGCCAGCGATTCCGCCCTCAAGACGATCACCACAGCCGGGCTTCACCGCCCCGGCCGGCTACCGCCCGGAGAAGGCGAGCGTCGCGGGCTGCGGACAGGCCCTACGAGCCCGGGGACGTCGGAGGCATGTGAGAAGCCTCCCGGCCCGCGCCGCGGCCTACCCTGGAATGGTGAGCAGGGCGCAGGTCAGTCTGTTCCTGTGCGGCGACGTCATGCTCGGCCGGGGCGTCGACCAGATCCTGCCGCATCCGGTGGGTCCGGCCCTGGTCGAGCCGTACGTGCGCGACGCGCGGGACTACGTGGCGCTGGCGGAGGCGGCCAACGGGCCGATTCCCCGGCCGGTGGACTTCGCCTACCCCTGGGGCGAGGCGCTGGCCGTCCTGGCCGAGGCGGCGCCCGACGTGCGGATCGTCAATCTGGAGACGTCGGTGACGGCCGCCGAGGAGCGCGCGCCCGGCAAACAGCTGCATTACCGGATGCATCCCGCGAACCTGCCCGCGCTCACCGCCGCCCGTCCCGACGTCTGCGTCCTGGCGAACAACCATGTCCTGGACCACGGCCGCGGCGGCCTCGACGACACCCTCGCGGCACTGGCCGCCGCCGGGGTGCGCACCGCCGGGGCGGGCCGGGACGCCGAGGAGGCCCGACGG
>NZ_DATCVQ010000243.1:0-26595 GCF_036566765.1 Streptomyces sp. | reverse complement strand
GGCCGGTCGGCAGCCGCGCGTGGGGCACGGCGGTGGGGGGTGCGGACCTTGATGGCAACGGAAGTTGAGCCCTCCGGAGCTGTCATGCCCACGGAAAGTGTGACCGTACAATTTCACAGTTCACATGGCAGTGAAAGGATTGCAGGCAAAGAAGAAACTGACGAGTCGTCAGATAGGGGGGTTCTGCCGGGCCTCGAGATCCCCGGACGGAACCACAGCATCGCTGGTCATGCTCATGCCGGTTTCGAGGGACGACCGTCGTCCCTGAGGCGAGCCGGTGCCCCTCCACCCCACCTCCGGTTCGCGGCTTCCGCCCGGACCTCGCGGGTCGGCGGGGGCGAGCAATCCCGTTGGCACGAGAGCGACATGGGCACGGGACCGGCTGCACGGTCCGTGGAGTGACGAGAACTTCGCCGGCCGGTCGCAGGCTTCCAGGGCGGCGGCCCCACGGCGGCGGAGCATGTGCAGGGCGGCGGCGCCGCTGCGTGCCGCCCTCAGCGCATCCGTCACGGGAACCATCTGCTGCCCGGGGTCGCCGAAGTAGCGGGAGGTCACGATCGCGGCCGCCCTCCGGATGCACGGCACATGGTCGAGGCCATTCACCGAGCGAGGGCCGAGCCGTAAGAACAAGCGCTTTCCCGCACTTCGTGTCGGGCCAGTTGTGAACGCTGTACTTCACGCGTATGGCACGAGATTCAATATGCGAGACGCAGCCGAACGAGACGTTGACGTGTCCGGTTTTCGCTGCAAGTCTCTTGGTCGTGAGCATGTCCGAGAACCTTGCCGCGCGGCTCCACGTCGATCTGCGACGTCAAGCCAGCGCCATCTGTGCCGTCGGTCGGTAGACCCGCCGACAGGCGTCTCTCTCCTGCTCTTCTCTCCGCCTTGGATTGCCGTGCCGCGCCACTGCGGTAACTGACCGGACTCCTCGCCGGAGTTTTCCGGGCAGGTTCCTTTTCCCGCCGTTCGGCGGCTTCCATGCCCTTGCCCCGAATCCTGGCGCGCCATTTCCGGCAACGCGCTTGCTCCAGGCCGGATAACCGTCTCGATGTCAGTTCTCGCAATGTGCGCGGAAGAACTCAGCAGAAACACACTCCCGCCACTCCATCGAACGTGAACAGGACTTTCCATGACCACGACGGCGTCGACCCGACGACAGTTCCTCACTCTGCTCGGTCTCTCCGCGGTCGCGGTGAGCTGCGGCACGACCGCAACAGGCGCCTCCGGCAAGGGCCAGACCCGGACGCTGCGGTATCAGGGCTATGCAGGACAGGTCACGTTGCCGGAGCTGGCCGAGGACCTCGGCTACCTGGAGGACGTGAAGCTGGAGTGGGTCGGCAACACGATCAGCGGGCCGCAGGACATCCAGTCCGCGGCCACCGGCCAGACGGACTTCGGCGGCGCGTTCAACGGCGCGGTCGTCAAACTGGCCGCGAACAAGACCCCCATCAAGGCTGTCATCAGCTATTACGGCTCCGACAAGCACGCCTACAGCGGCTACTACGTCCTCGAGGACAGCCCGATCCGCTCCGCCCGCGATCTGATCGGCAAGAAGGTCGGGATGAACACCCTCGGTGCCCACGCCGAGGCCATGCTCGACATATATCTCCAGCGAGGCGGCCTGCCCCAGGCGGAGATCGACAAGGTCGAGCCGCTGGTCGTGCCTCCGGTGAACACCGAGCAGTCGCTGCGCCAGAAGCAGATCGACGTGGCCGTGCTCGGCGGCATTCTGCGCGACAAGGCCCTGGCAACCGGGGGAATCCGCCCGCTGTTCACGGACTTCGAACTGCTCGGCGCCTTCAGCGCCGGCACGTACGTGATGACGGACCGCTTCCTGAAGCAGAACCCCGACACGGCCCGCACCTTCGTCACCGCGGTGGGACGGGCCATCGAGTGGTCGCGCACCACTCCGCACGAAGAGGTCATCGCCCGGATGACGGACATCGTGAAGAAGCGCGGACGGAACGAGGACACCGCACCCCTGAAGTACTGGCGGTCCTACGGCGTCGCCGAGACGGCGGGCCGGATCACCAACAAGGAACTCCAGCTCTGGATCGACTGGCTGGCCGAGCGCGGCGACATCCGGAAGGGCCAGGTCACGCTGGACGACCTCTACACCAATGAGTTCAACACCGCCGGTGGCGGCGGCACGGCGCCCGCCTCACCGGCCTCCTCCGCCTCGACGAGCGGGAGCTGATCCCATGCAGGCATCCACCACACCCAAGATCGTGTTCGAGGGCATACGGAAGGTCTTCACGGTCAAGGACGCGACGGCGAAGGGAGGTTCGGGGACAGACAAGTCCAGGGAGTTCACGGCTGTCGACGGCATCGACCTGGAGATAGCGGCGGGCGAGTTCGTCGTCCTGGTCGGCCCCAGCGGATGCGGCAAGTCGACACTGCTGGATCTGCTCGGCGGCCTCGCCCGGCCCACCGGCGGACGGATCCTGCTCGACGGCGAACCCGTCACCGGTCCCGGCCTGAACCGCGGCATCGTCTTCCAGCAGTACGCGTTGCTGCCCTGGCGCACAGCGCAGGGAAACGTCGAGTTCGGCCTGGAGGCAACCGGCGTACCACGCCGCGAACGAGCAGCACGGGCCCGGGAGTTCCTGGACCTGGTCGGCCTGTCCGGGTTCGAGAACCGGCATCCGCATGAGCTGTCGGGCGGGATGCGGCAGCGGGTGGCGATCGCCCGCAGCCTCGCCTACGACCCGGACGTGCTGCTCATGGACGAGCCGTTCGCCGCACTGGACGCCCAGACCCGTGAGTCGCTGCAGGACGAACTGCTCCGCATCTGGCAGCGCACCGGAAAGACCGTCGTCTTCATCACGCACAGCATCGACGAAGCCGTCTACCTGGGGCAGCGCGTCGCCGTCATGACGTCCAGGCCGGGCCGCATCAAGCAGATCGTGCCGGTCGCCCTCGACTCCCGCACGACCACGGACGACCTCCGCTCCAGCCCCGAGTTCGCACACCACCGGCACAAGATCTGGGCGCTGCTGCACGACGAGGTGGCAAGGGCCCAGCAGTTGGAGAAGGAGGAGGCTTCCGTATGAGCCTCACGACCGGCACGTCCATCGAGAAGACTCCCCCACCGGGCCCGGCGAGCCTCGCCGAAGGCATCCGTACGCCCTCCGTCTCTGCGTCTGTCCCACCCTCGGCACCGCCGCTGTCGCCGCGCCGAGTTCCCTCTCGGGCGGCCCGTGTCCGCCAGGCGGTCCGACAGCTGACGTCCCTCCTGGTGACCGGGGCCACCAAGTCCGCTGCGATCGCGGCCCTGCTGTTGCTGTGGGAGACCGCTCCACGGCTCGACCTCGTCGACCGGACCTTCCTGCCCCCGTTCAGTGAGATCGCCGCCGCCTGGTGGGTCCTGGCGGCCGACGGTCAGCTCGCCGACAACACCTACGCCAGCCTGGTGCGTTCGTTCAGTGGATTCGGTCTGGCCTTGGCCGTCGCCGTACCCCTCGGTCTGTCGATCGGCTGGTACCGGCCGGTCGCCGATCTACTCGGTCCGCTCCTTGAGGTGTTCCGCAACACCGCCGCGCTGGCCCTGCTGCCGGTCTTCGTCCTGCTCCTGGGCATCGGGGAGACCTCGAAGATCTCCATCGTTGTGTACGCGTGCACGTGGCCGATCCTGCTCAACACGATCAGCGCCGTACGCCATGTCGACCCCACGCTGCTGAAGCTCGCGAAGTCGATGGACCTGTCCGCGCCCCGTCTGTTCCAGAAGGTCATCCTGCCGTCCGCCGTGCCGGTGATGTTCACCGGCATCCGGCTGGCCGGAGCGGTGTCGATCCTGGTGCTGGTCGCCGCCGAGATGATCGGCGCGAAGGCGGGACTCGGCTATCTGATCAACGCCTCGCAGTACAACTTCGCGATCCCGCAGATGTACGCGGGCATCATCACGATCTCCGCCATCGGCGTGACGTTCAACCAGCTCCTGGTGGCCGTGGAACGCCGGCTCAGCTCCTGGCGCGTATCCACCGCCGACTGATCCGGCCGCCCTCCCGCCTGGCAGTCCCCGATCGCCTCACCGCCCCCGATCCGAGGAACCCCATGACCGCGACCAGCCCCCGCCGACTGCATCTCAACGCCTTTCTGATGAACGCCGGCCACCACGACGCCGCCTGGCGCCACCCCCGTACCCAGCCCGAACGGGTCACCGATCTGCGCTACTTCCAGCAGCTCGCGCAGACCGCCGAGCGCGGTCTGCTCGACTCGGTCTTCCTCGCCGACGGTCTCGCCCTGTGGGGGAACGCCCGGTTCAACGCGCTCGGTGGTTTCGAACCGCTCACCCTGCTGTCCGCGCTGGCGGCGGTCACCGAGCGCGTCGGCCTGATCGCCACCGTCTCCACCACCTTCAACGAGCCCTTCCACACCGCCCGCAAGTTCGCCTCCCTGGACCACCTCAGCGGTGGCCGGGCCGGCTGGAACATCGTCACCTCCGGCTCCGTGAACGAGGCCCGCAACTTCGGCCAGGACGAGCACCTGGAGCACCGGCTGCGCTACGAGCGGGCTCGGGAGTTCGTCGAGGTCGCCACCAAGCTGTGGGACAGCTGGGAGGACGACGCGATCCTGCTCGACCGTGAGGGCGGCGTCTACGCGGACACCGACCGGGTGCGGGAGATCAATCACCGCGGGGAGTACTTCGGGGTGCAGGGTCCGCTGAACGTTCCGCGCAGTCCGCAGGGCCACCCGCTGCTGGTGCAGGCCGGTTCGTCGGAGGACGGCAAGGAGTTCGCCGCCCAGTATGCCGAGGCCGTCTTCACCGCTCAGCAGACCCTTGCCGACGGCCAGGCGTTCTACAAGGACCTCAAGTCCCGGCTCGCGCGCCACGGCCGCAGCGAGGACCAGTTGCTGGTGCTTCCCGGCATCGCCCCCGTCATCGGTTCGACCGAGGCCGAGGCACGCGCGCTGGAGCAGGAGCTCACGGAGCTGCAGATCCCCGAGTACGGGCTCGCCCAGCTGTCCGGGATGCTCGGCACCGACCTGACGGGGCTGCCGCTGGACGGGCCGCTGCCCGAGCTGCCCGAGGAGCGGGACATCAACGGCAACAAGAGCCGGTTCGCGCTCGTCGCCGAACTCGCCCGCCGCGACGGCCTGACCGTACGCCAGCTCATCGCCCGCCTCGGCGGCGGACGCGGCCACCGCGTCTTCGCCGGCACTCCGGAGCAGATAGCCGATGAGCTCCAGGAGTGGTTCACCCAGGGCGCCGCCGACGGCTTCAACATCATGCCGCCCCTTCTGCCTGGCGGCCTTGTGGACTTCGTCGACCAGGTCGTACCGATCCTGCAGTACCGCGGCCTGTTCCGTACCGAGTACACCGGCCGCACCCTGCGCGAGCACTACGGGCTGACCCGCCCCGCCAACCGGCTGGCCGCGGCGGCCGCAGCAGAGGGACGGCCCGAATGAGCGGGCTCGACCTCACCACGGACGTCCTGGTGGTCGGCGGTGGCCCCGCGGCGACATGGGCAGCGCTCAAGGCGGCCCAGGCGGGGGCGGACGTGGTCCTCGCCGACAAGGGCTACTGCGGCACGAGCGGCGCCACCGCCTCGAGTGGCACCGGAGTCTGGTACGTCCCGCCGGAACCTGCCGCGCGCGAGGCGGCCATGGCGAGCCGGGAGGCACGGGGCGGGTTTCTGGCCGACCGGCGCTGGATGGCGCGGGTGCTGGACCAGACGTACGCGGGCATGAACGAGCTGGCGGCGGCCGGCCGATATCCCTTCCCGACGGGGGCGGACGGAAAGCAGCTCAGAAACGGCTTGCAGGGGCCCGAGTACATGCGCAGAATGCGGATCCGCGTCCAGCGGGCCGGGGCGCGCATCCTCGACCACAGCCCGGTCACCGAGCTGCTCACCGACCCCTCCGGGGCGGTCGCCGGGGCCAGGGGCCACCGGCGGCAGGCCGGGCAGCCGTATCGGGTGCGCGCCGGCGCGGTCGTCCTGGCCACCGGCGGCTGCGCGTTCCTCAGCGGTGCACTGGGCTGCAACGTCAACACCGGCGACGGCGCGCTGTTCGCCGCCGAGGCAGGCGCGGAACTGTCCGGCATGGAGTTCTCCAACGCGTACGGCATCGCGCCCGAGGGCACCTCCGTCACCAAGACCGCGTTCTACTCCTTCGCGACCTTCTACCGCGAGGACGGCACGGTCCTGGAGGGTGCGGCCAGCCAGGGCGGCCGGTCCGTGATCGCCAGGACGCTGCTCAGCGAGAAGGTGTACTGCCGCCTGGACCGGGCGGATTCGGCTGCCCGGCAGGCGATGCGGCTGGCCCAGCCGAACTTCTTCCTCACCTTCGACCGGCTCGGCATCGACCCCTTCACGCAACGCTTCGCCGTCACCCTGCTCGCCGAGGGCACCGTGCGCGGCACCGGTGGCATCCGCGTCACCGGCGACGACTGCTCCACCACCGTCTCCGGGCTGTACGCGGCCGGGGACGCCGCGACCCGTGAGCTGATCTGCGGCGGATTCACCGGTGGTGGCAGCCACAACGCCGCGTGGGCCATCTCCTCCGGCACGTGGGCAGGTCAGGGCGCGGCCCGCCACGCCTTCTCGCTGGGCTTCCGCTCCGCGACGCGCCGAACGGTCCCCGCGGGCGGGGCCGGGATCCGGCCCACTGGAACACCGGGCCCGGCCGGCGGCTTCCGTGAGGTCGTCGCCGCGGTCCAGGCCGAAGTGCTGCCCTACGAGAAGAACTATCTGCGTCACGGCGAGCGGCTCACCGCCTCGCTGCGGGTGCTCGACAGCGTCTGGCAGGAGCTGCGCGCCACCCTGCACGCCGAGGGTGGGGATGTCGTACGGGCCCGGCAGGCGTCGGCGATGGCGGCGCACGCCCGTTGGATGTACGCGGCGGCGCTGGCCCGCACCGAGACCCGCGGCATGGCCAGGCGACTCGACTTCCCGACGCAGGATCCTGGGCAGCACCACCGCATCGTCACCGGCGGCCTCGACCGGGTGTGGACCCGGCCCGAGCCCCTGACAACCGCACCGGCGGCCGTACCACTGGAGGTGGCTTCGTGATCGAACTGGTCTCGGCGGAACGCTGTATCGCCTGCGACAAGTGCATCAAGGTCTGCCCCACCGACGTCTTCGACCGGGGCGAGGACGGCATCCCTGTGCTCGCCCGACGCGACGACTGCCAGACCTGCTTCCAGTGCGAGGCGAACTGCCCGGCCGACGCGCTGTACGTCGCACCCCAGACCCGCCCGCTGCCCGACGACCCCACCGCCCGCGACGAGGAGCACCTGGCCCGTACCGGCCTGCTCGGCAGCTACCGCCGGCACATCGGCTGGGGAGGCGGCCGCACACCCGGCGCGCTGCGAGCCGTCGGCCCTGCCCTCGGCCCGCCGGGGACCAAGCCCATCACCTCCTGATCGTCATCAACCCGAAAGGACACTCGCACATGACAACCAGCACCGGCTTCGACGTCCGCAGGATCGGCGGCCGCATCGGCGCGGAGATTCTCGGCGTGGACCTCGGCGCGGACCTCGAGCCCGCCGTCGTCACCGAGATCAACTCCGCGCTCCTGGAGCACAAGGCACTCGTCTTCCGCGACCAGCAGCTCGACGACGCGGGCCAGCTCCGCTTCGCCTCCCTCTTCGGCGAGCTCACCACCGCGCACCCGACGGTGCCGTCCGTCGACGGTCAGCCCCAGATCCTGCCCGTCGACGGCGACGAGGGAATCCGCGCCAACCACTGGCACACGGACGTCACCTTCGTCCGTACGCCGCCCAAGGCGTCCACGCTGCGCAGCATCGTGGTCCCGCCCTACGGCGGCAACACCCTCATCGCCAACGCGGGCGCCGCCTACCGGGACCTGCCCGAGCCGCTGCGTGAGCTGGCGGACAAGCTGTGGGCGGTGCACACCAACGATTACGACTACGCCGCCCCGAAGAGCGAGAAGGCGGCCGAGCACCGCAAGCGGTTCGTCTCCCGGAAGTACCGCACCGCCCACCCGGTCGTCCGGGTCCACCCCGAGACCGGGGAGCCGGGGCTGTTCATCGGTGGCTTCGCCCAGAGCATCCTCGGCCTGGGCCCCTCCGAATCCCGCGACCTGCTGCGCATCTTCCAGTCGTACGTCACCCGCCCCGAGAACATCGTGCGCGTGGCCTGGCGGCCAGGCGACCTCGTCCTGTTCGACAACCGCATCACCCAGCACTACGCCCCCGACGACTACGGCGACCTGCCGCGACTGCTGCACCGGGTGACCGTCGCGGGCGACGTCCCGGCCGGGATCGACGGCACGCTCAGCCACGTCATCGAGGGCGACGACGCCACCCACTACACCCCCGCGGCGGCCTGAACCCCCGGCCGCCGGGCAGGCGTTCTGCCCGGCGGCCCACCCGCGAGGACGCCGAGACGGCTGCGTCAGAACCTCGGCGCGCCTCGCCCATCCAGGCATTCCGCGACGTGCCGCACTCGACGGCCCTCACACATGCGGCTGGACGTCGATGTGCGCCGCGTCAGCAGCGGTCTCTGTCGTCCCTGACGTTCCGGCGGCCGCGTAGGGGCCGCCGTGTCGGCGCTGTCATGTCGGCGTGCCCTCATCCTTCACCCATCCCGCTTCCCTTGGAGGGAACCCCCTGTGACCTCGTTCCGCCTCCGGTCGGCCGTGGTGACGCTCTCCGCGTCCGCCCTGCTGACCGTCGCCTCCACGGTCCCCGCGGCCCCCGTTGAGACCGCCTCACCCGCACCAGCCCGCAGTTCGATCGTCCTGGATTGGTACGACACCACGGCCGAGACCATCGCCACGGCAGGAGCCCCCACCCAGATCACCAACAGCCGTACGTGGGCGATCAGTTGGCTCGCTGCCGCCAGGGCGACCCGGCTGGCGCCGGCCGGCGTGGACCGCGGCGCGTTCCAGGATGCAGCGCTCGCCTCGGCCGTGCACGACGCGCTGGTCGCCCTGGCACCCGCACGGACCGAGGCGCTGGACGCCGCGCTGGACCGGACGCTGGACGCGATCCCGGACGGGTACGCCGAGGAGCGTGGCGTCGCGGCAGGGGCCCGGCAGGCGGCACAGGTGCTGACGGCCCGGCAGGGCGACGGCCTCGACCCGGCCGCGGTGAACGCCCCGTTCACGGTGCCGCCCGCCGGCCCGGGCATCTGGCAGCCGACGCCGCCGGCGTACGCCCCGGCCGTTCAGTACGGCAACCGGCTCGCCAAGCCCTTCCTGCTGGAGCGCGCCGACCGGTTCCGGCTGGGCCCGCCGCCCGCCGTCGGCTCCGCCCGCTACCGGGCCGACCTGACCGAGGTACGGGCGTACGGGGCGGCGGACAGCACGGTCCGCACTTCCCAGCAGTCTGAGACCGCCGACTTCTGGTACGGCTCCTCGCTCACCTTGTACACCGAGCCCCTGCGCGTCGCGCTGACCCGCTCGGGCCCGTCCACCGACCGGCGGGCCGGGCTCGTGGCGCTGTTCCATGCGGCCCTGGTGGACACTCAGATCGCGACCTCCGACAGCAAGTACGCGCATCTGCGCTGGCGTCCGGTCACCGCCCTGCGCACCGGCGCCATCGACCCCGACCCCGTGTGGACACCGCGCCACAGCACACCAGCGCACCCGGACTACCCGAGCGGCCACGCCACCTACGCCGGGGCGGCCGAGACGGTACTGACCGCGCTCGTCGGCCCGCGGACCGCCCCCTTCGAGCTGACCAGCCCCACGGCGCCCGGCGTGACCCGCAGCTACACGAGCTGGCGCCGGCTCACGGCCGAGAACGTCGACGCCCGGGTGTGGTCCGGCATCCATACCCGGTCCGCAGACGAGGCCGGAGTCGTCCTCGGCGGCGACGTGGCCCGGTACGCGCTGGACCACTCAGGGCGGCTGTTCGGCAGGCTGTGACGGTCCATCGTGTCGAGCGGCCATCTCAAGTGCCGGGGGCGACCCGGCACACCGGCCGTCGGCGCTCATCGGCGTTGCCTTGTGAACAGCTCATGCAGGAACGCAAGTTCTTCGTCGACGAACACAACGAGCAGCTCTACGGACGAGAATTCTCCCTCTGCGAACACTGAATCCTCGGCCAAAGGGTGCCCGACCCGGGCATTCACCGGGTCGGGCATTGGGCGACGCTAGAACCAGTTGATGGTGAGCGGAAAGGAGGTGCCGGCAGAGGCTCCGGTCGCGTCTGTGGCGGTGACGTTGATCTGAACGGACCCCGAGCCCCATGGCTTGCCGCTGATCCGACCCGTCGCGGCGTCCAGAGCCAGCCCCCAGGGCAGCCCGGTCGCGCTGTAGCGCAGTGGAGGCCTCCCCCCGGTCGCGGTGAGCTGGATCGTGCAGCTCTGGTTGAACTTGCATGTCTGCGGGCCGGGGTTGGCGACCTTGAGGTCCCCGGTGGGCGGCGGCGTGGTGACGTCACAGCCGGGAGCAGCCTCCGCGGGCAGCGCCACGCGCCAGATCTGGTTGTCGTTCTCGGAACCCACCAGGAGCGTGGCGCAGTCGGCGTACGTCACGATCTCGCCCTGGGGCTGGGCGGGCAGCGCCACGTCGGCCAGCTTGGCTCCGGTCGCCGCGTCGTACACCGAGGCCGTGTTCGCCCCCAGGGGTCCGCCGCTGCGCAGGGTGTAGGACTTTCCGGTGGGCGAGAAGGCGCCGTCGGTGGCGAAGACGGGGCCGGGTCGGACCGGGGTCAGGGTGTTGAGCTGTCCGGGCTGCGGCGGCAGCGGCGCCTTGTAGAGCGTGCCGGGGGCGCCGATGAGCTTGCTGGCGACGTACAACTGCCCGGTCGCGGGGTCGGCGAGGAGCGATTCGGCGTCATGGCGGCCGTCGGAGTAGGCGAAGCGGTAGGTGACGGGGGTGACGGTGCCGCCTGCGAGGGTGTCGGGTTCGGGGAAGGCGTGGACGGTGAGCTCGGCGCGGCCGCTGAGGTTGTCGCCGATGTCGCCGACGAGGATCACCGGCCGGCCGGCCGTGTCCTTCCCCACGGCCAGTGCCTCCCAGTCCGTGTTGGAGGCGCCGGCGACGGTGAGGGTGGCTTTGAGCTGTCCGGTGGGTCCGCTGCAGTCGACCGCGAACACCTGGTTGGTGTTGCCGCTGTCGTTGACGGCGTAGAAGACGCCGGGGTGGCGCGTGCTCATGGCGAGCCCGCTGATCTCCGCCATGCCTGCGGGCAGGGTGCACTTGCGCTCCGGGGCCGAAGGCGCCGAGAGCACCGCGGGGCTCCCGGCCTTCCCGGGTGCGGATGCTGATGCGGCTTGCGGTATCGGCCAGAGCAGGACGAGGCTCGCGGCGGCCGCCGCGACGCGTGGGGGTGCGAGGAGTCGGGACATGCGCACAATGTGGCGGCGACAGGCGCAGTTCCCAAGCGCCGGACACTGCGCGTTGAGCATGAACCGATGCCGGGCTGGCATGGCGCGCCCGGGCGTCTCCCATGGCCGGCCGGGGAGATCAGCGACTGGGCTCGCGGACGGGCGAGTTGTGCCGAGCGTGTGCGAGGAAGGCCCGCGCAGCACGGCTCAGGGGGCGTCTGGCGTGCACGATTCCCACGGGCCGGAGCAGCGGCGGTGTGAAGGAGCGGACCTCGGCGCGGCGGCCGAAGGCCCGTAGGACGACGTCCCGGTACCAGATCAGCGAGCCCCGGCCGTCGATCACGCCGGTCACCCAGGCCAACCGTTCGTTGACCTCCAGCGTGGGCGCGGGCCGTACGCCCAGGACGCTGAACATCGCCTCCAGCTCCGTACGGCGGCCCGTGCCCGGAGTCGGCAGCACCATGTCGAGACCGTCAAGCATGCGTAAGGGCAGCGGGTCGGGCAGCTGGGAGCCGAGCGGCGAGATCAGAACGACCTCCCGCTCCTGGATGTGGTGCGCCGACAGCTCCTTGTCCACCGGCAGGTCGACCAGCCCCAACTCGGCTGTTCCGTCCACGAGTTCCTGCACAAGGACCTCCCGGCTGTCGTGCTGGTGCAGGCGTACGTCGATGCCGGGGCTGCGCTCGGTGAAGGCGGGTACGAGATCGACGGCGAGGTCGAGCGCCAGGGTCGGCGTGGCCACGACGTGCAGGGTGGCGCGGGTGGTCTGCCCGTGCGGGGCTCCGACGTCCTCGATCGCCTCCACCGCGTCGAGCACCGTACGGGCGAGTCGGACCACGCGGGTGCCTTCGGGCGTGAGGTCCACGCCGCGCCCGCGCCGGGCGAGCAGTTCCACTCCGAGGTCGCGCTCCATGGCCTGAACGGCCCGGGAGAGGGCGGACTGGGCGACGAACACCGAAGCCGCCGCGCCGGTGATGGAGCGGCAGTCCGCGACGGCGACGAGATATCGAAGCTGCGCGAGTGTGGGGGTCATGACCGGACGGTAACCCCAGGATCGTTCGGGTGTAAGGGGCAGCAAGGTGAACAAGCGACCGATTGCGGAAGCCCTCATACCAGATCGGCTGCGATCCATACCGACACGGCATGCCCGGCCCCACGGTCGGGCCGCGCCGCCGTGCGGAAGGAATGCCTCCGGTCTGTGCAACAACGCAGGCCGAAGCGGTGGGAGCGGTCGCAGGCTGCGGATTTCGCAGCAAACGCCGGGCGTCCGGAAGTGAATGGGTCCTACCGACACGGCCGTTGACACTCACAGGCGGCCACCGCACGATGCAACGCGGCACGACGGGGTTACCGTCGGTCACCCATGGCGAGTGCCCCTCCGGAGCGGCATGGGCGGACCCTCGCCACCCCCGTTCGCCTGCCCTGGTACGCGCCGCACCGTCCGCGCCATCGCTCCGCGTCCAGTCTGTTCCGCCCCGCTCGCGCTGCCGTTCCCCTGCCTGTTGGCCCCGCCCGTTCACCCTGCCCGTTCGGCCTGTCAGGAGCGCCTGTGACCCCCCAGCCGACCCGTTCCGCCGTCCGCGACCTCGTCGTCGCGGTCAGCCCCTTCGAGGAGCCCAACCCCAGGATCGTCGTGGCCGCCGAGCGCGCCGGCGCGCTCGGCCTGCTCGATCTCGGCAGAGACGCCTGCCTCGCCCGCCGGGCACTGGCCGAAGCCGCGCGGACCCTGCGGCAGCCCTACGGCGTACGAGTGCCGGCCGGCTGCCCGATCTGGCCGGACGAGCTGCCGACCGAGGTGGACACCGTGCTCTTGGCCGATCCCGCCCAGCAGCCGCGCCCAGCGGCCTGGGCGGCCGGCGGCGCCCGACAGGTCTGGGCGGAGGTGACCAGCCCTCAGGAGGCGGCGGCCGCCGTGGCTGCCGGAGCGGACGCGGTCGTCGCGAAGGGGCACGAGGCGGGCGGGCGAATCGGCGAACTGACGACGTTCGTCCTGCTGCAGCGGCTCCTGGCCGACCCGGACGTAGCGGTCCCCGTCCTCGCCCAGGGCGGCATCGGCCCGCACACCGCGGCCGCGGCCGTCGCAGGCGGCGCCGCCGGGGTGGTGCTCGACGCCCAACTCGCCCTCACCGCCGAGGGCGAGGCCGGCCTCCCCGGCGAGATATCCGCTGCCCTCCGCGCGATGGACGGCAGCGAGACCCTGATCGTCGCGGGCCACCGGATCTACACGCGCCCCGACCTCACCCCGCCCGACCCCGGAGACCTGGTCCACCGGCTCGGCGCCCGCGGACTGCACACCCACGCCCTGCCCGTCGGCCAGGAGGGCGCCTTCGCCGCCCGTCTCGCGGCTCGCCACCGCACCACGGGCGGCGTGGTGCAGGCCGTACGCGAGGCGGTCACGACCCATCTGGACGCAGCCGTGGAGAGCGCCCCACTGCGGCCGCGGCCCTCGGCCCCGCATCTCCCCGTGGCCCAGGGCCCGATGACCCGGGTCAGCGACCAGGCGGCGTTCGCCGAGGCCGTAGCGGGCGAGGGCGGGGTCCCGTACCTGGCGCTGGCCGTCATGCCGGGCGACGAGGTCCGCACCCTGCTCGCCGAGACCGCACGGCGCCTGGGCGAACGGCCCTGGGGCGTCGGCCTGCTCGGCTTCGCACCGCCGGAGCTGCGGGCCGAGCAACTGGCCGCGGTGGCCGAGATACGCCCCCCGTACGCGATCATCGCAGGCGGGCAGCCGGCTCAGGCGGCCCCACTCGAGGCCGGGGGCACACGGACGTATCTGCACGTCCCCTCCCCCAGGCTGCTGGAACGGTACGTCGCCGAGGGCGCCCGGCGGTTCGTCTTCGAGGGCCTGGAATGCGGCGGCCACATCGGCCCTCGGGCCTCCTTCGCCCTGTGGGAGGAGCAGATCGACCGGCTGCTGGTCTGCGAGGACATCCCGGCCCTGGACGTGCTCTTCGCCGGCGGCATCCACGACGAGCGGTCCGCCGCCATGGCCGCCGTCGCCGCCGCGCCACTCGCCGAGCGGGGCGCCCGGATCGGAGTCCTGATGGGCACCGCCTACCTCTTCACGGCGGAGGCGGTCACCTCCGGGGCCGTACTGCCCGGCTTCCAGGCCGCCGCGCTCGACTGCGAGGCGACCGTCCTGCTGCGGAGCGCGCCCGGACACGTCACGCGGTGCGCGGCGACCGAGTACGCCGACGCCTTCGAGAGGGCCCGGCTGCGGCTGACGGAGGACGGGGCGAGCCCACGCGAGGCAGGGGAAGAGCTGGAGCGGCTCAATCTCGGGCGGCTGCGCATCGCCAGCAAGGGGCTGCGCCACGGGAGCGCCGGCCCGGTGCCGGCGACCGAGGAGGAGCAGCGGCGCGACGGCCTCTTCATGCTCGGCCAGGCCGCGACGGCCCGGTCCGCCACCACCACGGTCGCGGCCCTGCACGGGCAGGTGACGGACGGCGCGAGCGCCTTCCTGGAGCAGCGGGCCCGGGAACTCGCCCCGGCCGCGCCGCCTTCGGCGGAGGCTGCCGAGCCGCTGGACATCGCGATCGTCGGAATGGCCTGCGCGTATCCGGGTGCGGGGGATCTGGCCGAGTTCTGGGCGAACATCGTCGCGGGCCGGGACGCCGTCACGGAGGTGCCGGACGACCGGTGGGATCCGGCGCTCTACTTCGACCCCGACCCGGCCCGGGCCGGGGAGAAGACGCCCTCGCGATGGGGCGGCTTCCTGCCCCCGGTGCCCTGCGACGCGCTCGCGCACGGCATCCCGCCGGCCTCGCTGTCGGGGATCGAACCGGTGCAGCTGCTCGCCCTGGAGATCGCCGCCCGCGCCCTCGCGGACGCCGGCTACGGCGGCGAACGCCAGTACGATCGCTCGCGCACCTCGGTGGTCTTCGGCGCGGAAGCGGGCACGGACCTGGCGGGCGCCTATGGGTTCCGCGCCCTCTACCCCGGCTATCTCGGCGAAATCCCTCCGGAACTGGACGCCTCGCTCCCGAGGCTCACCGAGGATTCCTTCCCGGGCGTGCTGGCGAACGTCATCGCGGGCCGGATCGCCAACCGGCTCGACCTCGGCGGTGCGAACTGCACGGTCGACGCGGCCTGCGCCTCGTCGCTCGCCGCGCTGGATCTGGCGTGCCGCCAACTCCGGTCCGGCGACAGCGACATGGCGCTGTGCGGCGGGGCCGACGTGCACAACGGCATCAACGACTACCTGATGTTCGCCTCCGTGCGGGCCCTGTCCCCCACCGGCCGGTGCCGCCCCTTCGACGCGGCCGCCGACGGAATCGCGCTGGGCGAGGGGGTCGCCGCGGTGGTGCTCAAGCGGCTGGAGGACGCACAGCGGGACGGCGACCGGGTGTACGCAGTCGTCAAGGCCGTCGGCGCCGCCAGCGACGGGCGCTCCCTCGGGCTGACCGCGCCCCGGGCCGACGGCCAGCGGCGCGCCCTGGAGCGGGCGTACGAGCGGGCGGGCGTCGCACCGGCCGACGTGGGTCTTGTCGAGGCGCACGGTACCGGCACTGTGGTCGGCGACGGCACCGAACTGGGCGTGCTGACCTCGCTGTTCGACGCCGCTGGGAATGCCGGGTGCGCCCTCGGCTCGGTCAAGTCCCAGATCGGCCACACCAAGTGCGCGGCCGGCCTTGCGGGGCTGATCAAGGCCGCGCGGGCGGTCCATGCCGGGGTACGGCCGCCGACACTGCACCTCGACAGCCCGCATCCCGACTGGCGGGCGGGGGCGGGCCCGTTCTTCTTCGACACCGAGGCCCGGCCGTGGGCGGCGCCCGCGGCGCAGCGGATCGCCGGCGTGAGCGCCTTCGGCTTCGGCGGCACGAACTACCACGCAGTGCTGGCGGGTTACGAGGCGGAGCCCCCTCACGGGCTGGACGCCTGGCCGGCGGAGCTGTTCTGCTTCCGTGGCGCCGACCACCGCGCGGCGGCGAGGGCGATGGACCGGCTGGCAGCGCGGCTGGAGGAGAACGACAGCGCGGGACGGCCCTGGCCGCTGCGCGACCTGGCCGCCGAAACGGCCGCGTCGGCATCCGGCCCCGTGCAGGTCTCGGTGATCGCCGAGAGCCTGGACGACCTCGCCGCCAAGCTGGAGCGGGCCCGCGGCTTCACCGCCGGGGACGGGGTGCACGTACGGGCGCCGGGGGCGGATCCCGGGAAGGTGGCGTTCCTCTTCCCCGGACAGGGCAGCCAGCGCCCGGGAATGCTGGGGGACCTGTACGTCGCGTTCCCCCCGCTGCGGGGCCTGCTGAACGAGGCTCCGGGGCAGGTCGTGGCAGCGATGTTCCCGCCGGCGGCCTTCACGCCGCAGCAGCGGTCGGAGCAACGGGCCGCAGTCACCGACACCCGCGTCGCACAGCCTGCGCTGGGCCTGGCGGGCGCCGCCTCGCACCTGCTGCTCGGCTCGCTGGGCGTCCGGCCGGACTGCACCGCCGGACATTCGTACGGGGAGCTGACCGCGCTGTGGGCCGCCGGCTCCCTCGACACCGCGGCGCTGCTGCGGCTGAGCGGGCGTCGGGCGTCGGCCATCCTGGACGCCGCCGGGGAGGACCCCGGGGCGATGGCCGCGGTGACGGCCGCCCCCGAGCGGGTTCGGGAGATCGCGGCGCGGGCGGGGTGCGTGATCGCCAACCACAATGCGCCGTCCCAGTGCGTGATCTCGGGTCCGACACCCGCCGTCGAGGCCGCCCTGGCCGACCTGCGCGCCGCAGGGCTGCGCGGCGAGCGCATCCCGGTGGCCTGCGCCTTCCACAGCGAGGTCGTGGCCGGCGCGGTGGGCGCCTTCGCCGCCGAGCTGGCCGGGACGGCCCTGGCGGGGCCCACCGTCCCGGTCTGGTCCACGGCCACGGCCCGGCCGTATCCCGCGGATCCCGCGGAGGTGCGCGAGGTGCTCGCCCGGCAAGTGGCCGAACCCGTGCGCTTCGTGGACCAGATCGAGGCCATGTACGCCTCCGGGGTACGGACGTTCGTCGAGGCGGGGCCCGGCCGGGTGCTGACGGGTCTGGCCGACAGGATCCTGGGCGCCCGCCCGCACACGGCCGTCGCCGTCGACGTTCCCGGCGAGCCGGGCCTGCCCCGGCTGCTCGCCACGCTCGCGGAACTGGCGGCGGTCGGGGTGCCGGTCGACCCGGAGGCGCTCTTCAAGGGGCGTACGGCCCTGCTGCCCGAACGGGCGCCCCGGCGGCCCGGCTGGCTGGTCGACGGCCATCTCGTGCGCACGGCGGACGGCTCGCCGGTGGCGGGCGGCCTGCGGCCCGCCCGGCGCGTGCACGTGCCGCAGGCCGCGGCCACGACGGACCGCCGCGAGGAGACCGTACTGGAGTACCTGCGCGGGGCGCGGGAGCTGGTGGCGGCCCAACGCGAGGTCCTGCTGGGCTACCTGGGCGCCGACGCGCCCGCGGCGCTGCTTCGTCCGGTCGCACCGCGATCCGCGGTGGAAGCGGCGCAAGCGCCTGCCGAGGAGGCCGAGCCCGCAGCGGTCCCGGCCGACCGGGGGCCGCTCACCCCGCATGAGGTCATGGACGCGGTCCTGGAGATCGTCCACACCCGCACCGGCTACCCGCGGGACATGCTGGACCCCGACCTCGACCTGGAGGCGGACCTCTCGGTCGACTCCATCAAGCGCGTGGAGATCGTCGGAGCCCTGGCCGACCGCATCGGCCTGCCCCGACAGCTCGACGGCGGCGCGGAGTCGGCCGTGGAGGAGCTGTCCCGGATCAAGACGCTCCGCGGGATCGTCGACTGGATCGCCGCCCGGGAACCGGCGGCGCCGACCACTGCCCCGGACGGGGCCCCGTCCGCGCCGGACGCGGTCCCGGACGCGGTCCCGGACGCGGTCCGGCCCGCTGTACAGGCCCAGGCCAAGGCCCGGGCTGTGGCCCCGGCTGAACCCGGCAGGGCACTCGTACGCCCCCCGGTCCGGCTCCGCGTCGAGACGGCCCCCGCCGGGCCGCCCGTCGCGGGCGATCCCGGAGAGGCACTGGCCGGGCGGACGTTCGCCGTGGTCGAGGACGGGCTCGGGGTGGGGCCCGTACTCGCCGCGCTGCTGGAGTCCCACGGCGCACGGGTGCGCACCGTCCCGGCCGATCAGCCGGCGGACGCCGAAGGGGTCGACGGCCTCGTCGATCTGAGTGCCCTGCAGCCCGGGCCGGATCCCGTTCTGCCCGAGGCGTTCGGGAGGCTGCGCGGGGCACTGGTCGGCGGGGTACGCCGGCTGATGATCGCCACCGCGGCAGGCGGGGCGTTCGGACACGGCCCGGCCGCGCCCGATCCGGTTCCGGGTCTCGGGCTGCGCGGGTTCGCCCGCAGCGCCGCGCTCGAATGCCCCGGGGTCCTCGTGCGGGCCGTGGACATCGACCCCAAGGACCGCCCGGAACGCATCGCCGCCCACCTGCTCGCCGAACTGTGCGCCCCGGACGAGCCGGTGGCCGTCGCCTACACCAACGGCGCCAGGACCGTCCTGCGCACCGTGCCCGCGCCGCTCCCGTGCACCTCACCCCCGCGGGTGAACCTGGACCGCGACTGCGTGGTCCTGCTCACCGGCGGGGCCCGCGGCATCACCTCCCGCGTCGCCCTCGCCCTGGCCCGCGCCACGGGCTGCCACATCGAACTGATCGGCCGCACTCCCCCGCCCGAGGCCGCCGAGGACCCCGCGCTCGCGTCGGCACACGACCGCGTCGCCCTGCGCGCCGCACTGATCGCCGGGGGCCTGCGCACCCCGGCGGAGATCGAGGCGGCCGCGTCCGGGATCCTGACGGCCCGGGAGGTACGGGCCACCCTGGCCGCTCTCCAAGGCACGGCGGCGTCCGTCCGCTACCACTGCGCCGACGTCACCGACGAGGCCGCCGTACGCGCGGTCGTGGCCGACATCCGGGCACGCCACGGCCGGCTCGACGGAATCGTGCACGGTGCGGGCCTGCTCCGGGACTCCCTCCTGGCTGACAAGGACCCGGCGTCCTTCGCCGAGGTCTTCGCCACCAAGGTGGACGGCGCCCGCCACCTCGCTGCCGCCGTCGCCAACGAGGGCACGGCAGCGGCGCCCGCCCCGGCCTTCATGGTCCTCTTCGGCAGCGTCGCCGGCGTGTACGGCAACCGCGGCCAGAGCGACTACGCGGCCGCCAACGACGCCCTGGACACCCTGGCCCACACCTGGTCCGCGGCCTCTCCGGGCCGCGTTCTCGCCGTCGACTGGGGCCCGTGGGCCGCCGAGGCGGGCGGCATGGTCACCCCGGAACTGGAGCGCGCATACGCCCAACGGGGCATCGCGCTCATCCAACCCGACGCGGGCGCGGAGTCCTTCCTGGCGGAGCTGGCCCACGGCACGGATCCGCAGGTCGTCCTCATGGCGGACGGGGCGGACGGAGCTGACGGGGCGGACGGCCCGGAGAGGGCCGACGCGACGAACCAGGAGGCCCACCATGGCTGATCCGCGTCCGACCGATGCCGCGATCGTCGGAATGGGCGCCGTGTTCCCTGGCGCCGGCGACCTCACCGCTTACCGGCACAACCTGTTCGCCGGTGTCGACGCGATCACCGACGTGCCGGCCGGGCGTTGGGATCCGCAGGTGTACTACGCCCCCGACGGGCCGCCCGCCAGCGACCGTTTCTACTGCCGCCGCGGCGGCTTCGTCGACGGCCTCGCCGTCTTCGACCCCACCCGTTTCGGCATCATGCCCACAGCCGTCGCCGGGGCTGAGCCCGACCAGCTGCTGGCCCTGCACGCGACGGCCGAGGCCATCGCCGACGCAGGCGGCGAGGACCGGCTGCCCGCCGACCGGTCCCGGATCGGCGTGGTGCTCGGCCGGGGCGGATTCATGGGCGTGGCGACCGCCCGCCTCGACCAACGGGTACGCACCGCACACCAGTTGAGCGCCACTCTGCGCGAGCTGGCGCCTGAGCTGGGCGCCGACCGGATCGCCGCGATCAGGCAGGCCTTCCAGGGAGCCCTGGGCCCGGAGCAGCCGGAGGCGTCCATCGGCCTGGTCCCGAGTTTCACCGCGGCCCGGACCGCCAACCGCCTCGACTTCCGCGGCCCCGCCTACACCCTGGACGCGGCGTGCGCCTCCTCGCTGCTGGCCGTGGACCAGGCGGTCGCCCTGCTGGCCTCCGACCGCTGCGACCTGGTCGTCGCGGGCGCCGTCCACCACTGCCACATCGCCACGCTCTGGAGCGTGTTCACCCAGCTGGGCGCGCTCAGCCCCAGCGAGCGCATCCGCCCCTTCGACCGCCGGGCCGACGGCACACTCCTGTCCGAGGGGACGGGCGTGGTGCTGCTCAAGCGGCTCGCGGACGCCCAGCGGGACGGCGACCGGGTGTACGCGGTGATCCGCGGAGTCGGCGTGGCGGGCGACGGCCGCGCCTCGAGCATGATGAGCCCACTGGTGGACGGCCAGGTCCAGGCGCTGGAGCGGGCGTGGACGACGGCGGGCCTCGATCCTGCGGCTTCCGGCTCGATCGGCCTCCTGGAGGCCCACGGAACCGGGACCCCGGTCGGCGACGAGGCCGAACTCGCCACCCTGGCACGCGTGTTCGGGCCACCCGACGCCGCCGGACCCATCGCGCTCGGCTCCGTCAAATCCATGCTCGGGCACACCATGCAGGCCTCCGGCATGGCCGGGCTGATCAAGGCGGCGCTCGCCGTCCACGAGGGGGTGCTGCCGCCGACCCTCCACCTCGACGATCCGCACGAGGGCCTGGCCCTGACCCGGATGCGCCCTGTACGCACGGCCGAGCCCTGGGAGCCGGGCGGGGAGCCCCGCCGGGCCGCGGTGAACGCCTTCGGATTCGGGGGCATCAACGCGCACGTGATCCTGGAGGAGCCGCCCCGTCCCCGCGCGGTGCGGCTTCCGGTACGCCGCTTCCTCCCGCCGCCCACCGAGCGCATCACGGTCCGCCCGCGGAAGGCGGCCGGCCCGGCGTCCGTGCTGCTCCTCACGGCCGAGAACCCGGAGGCGCTGGCCCGGCTCCTGGCCGCTCCGGACGCGGCGGCCGCCGAGCGCGGCGGTCCGTGCCGGCTGGCGATCGCCGAGCCGACCGCGGAGCGCCGGGCACTCGCGGCAAAGGTCATCGCACGCGGCCGCCGTTGGGGCGGCCGGGGCGGCGTGTGGTTCACGCCCCGGCCGCTGCTCGGCCCGTACGCCGCGGAGACCGGCGGCAAGCTGGCCCTCCTCTTCCCCGGCCTGGAGCCGGAGTTCGCACCCGCCCTGGGCGAGGTGGCCGCCCGCCTGGGCCTTGCGGCCCCCGCGCTCACCGGCGGCGGCGAGCTCGTCGAGCGCGCCCTCGACGCCCTCGCCACCGGCCGCTTCTTCGCCCGGGTCCTGGCAGAACTGGACATCCGGCCGGACCTGTTCGCGGGGCACAGCCTCGGCGAGTGGGCCGCCATGGTGGCCGCGGGGATGTACCCGCAGGAGGCGGTCGACAGCTTCCTCGGCTCGCTGCGGCCCGGCTCGCTCGCGGTGCCGGACCTCGTGTACGCGGCCCTCGCCTGCGGCGCGCCGCAGGCGGCGGCCGCCCTGCACGGCCTGGAGGGCACGGCCGTCAGTCACGACAACTGCCCCCACCAGTCGGTGGTCTGCGGACCGCCACTGCAGATCGCGTCGGTCCTTGACCGACTGGCCGGCGAGGGCGTGCTGGGCCAGGAGCTGCCGTTCCGGTCCGGATTCCACACGCCCATGTGGGAGCCGTACCTCGGCCAGGTGCGGGCCGCCTTCGAGCGCCTGCCGCTCCAGGCGGCCGAGCTCCCCGTCTGGTCGGCCACCACGGCCGCCCCCTACCCGTCCGATCCGGAGGAGATCCGGGAGCTGGTGATCCGGCACCTGCTGGAGCCGGTGGACTTCCGCGCCCTGACGCTGCGGCTGTACGCGGCGGGCGCACGGGCCTTCGTCTCGGCCGGGCCGGGCAGCCTGACCGGCTTCGTGGACGACACCCTGCGCGGGACCGAGCACCTTGCCGCCGCCGCCTCCACTCCGCGCCTCTCGGGCATGGACGCCCTGGTGCACCTGACGGCGGCGCTGTGGACGGAGGGCCTGCAACCGCGCTGGGACCGGCTCACCGGCCGGCCCGCACCGGAGCGCACCGGGCGTCCGGTCCTGCTCGACCTGGGCTCCCCACTGGTGCACCTGAACGGCGCCGCCGAGCCCCTCCGGGAGCGCGGGCCGCTCTCCGCCCCGCGCCGCCCGGCCGCCTCCGGACGGCCGGTGCTTCTGTCGGCCCTGGACGCCGTCCTCGACGAGACGGAGGCGGCCGCTCACGCCGTCGCCGAAGCCCTGGCCGACGCGCCCCCGGCCGGGGCGCGATCGAGCGTCCTGGCGGGGCCCGTCACACGAGCGCCCGCCGCCGAGGCGTCGCGCACGGACACCCGCCGGCTCTCCCTCGACACCCTCCCCTCCGTCCGCGACCACTGCATCTACCTGCAGCCGGAGGACTGGCCGGAGGACTCCGACCGCTTCCCCGTCGTCCCCATGACCACCATGCTGGAGCTGGCGGCCGAGGCCGCGCTCGCCACCCGGCCCGGGCAGCTCGTCACCGGCTTCGACGACATGCGCGCCTTGCGCTGGCTCCCCGTCGCACCCGCCGTCGACGTCGAGTTCACCACCCGCCCGGCCGGCGGCGGCCGCGTCCGGGTGGACATCGGCGACTGCGCGTCGGTCACCGTGCGCCTCGGGTCCGGCCACGAGGCGCCTCCCGCACCCGACCCGGCGCCCCTCGCCGCCGAACGCCCCGCGCCGGTCTCCGCCGAGGCGCTCTACCGGGACCGCTGGATGTTCCACGGCCCCCGGTTCGCCGGCGTGCATGAAGTCACCGCCGTCGCCGACGACGGAATCCGCGGAGTGCTCCGGGCCCTGCCGGCCCCGGGCGCTCTCCTCGACGCCGCCGGGCAGCTCCTCGGCCACTGGATGCAGCTGCGCCTGGACTCCGACCGCCTGGTGTTCCCGGCCGTACTCGAGCGGATCGACCTGTACGGTCCCCCGCCCGCGGCGGGCACGCTGCTCGCGGCCACCGTCCGCATCCGTGAAGTGCGGCCCGCCTCCGTACGCGGCGATGTGGAGCTCCGTACCCCCGACGGCGCGGTCTGGGCACGCCTTGAGGACTGGACGTACCGCCGGTTCGCCGCCGACGAGCGGGTGTGGCCGATGAAGTTCACCCCGGAGGTGTCCGGGATCGGCGAGCCACAGGCCGGCGGCTGGTGCGCGGCCACGCGTCGGTGGGGCGACCCCGCTTCGCAGGAACTGGTCATGCGCCGCTACCTCGGCGCCGCCGAGCGCGCCGCGTACGAGCGGCTGGCGCCGCGCACCCGCGCCCCCTGGCTGCTGGGCCGGATCGCGGCCAAGGACGCCTTGCGGCAGCTGCTGTGGGACCGGGGCGCCGGCCCGGTCTTCCCGGCCGAGGTCACCGTCGACCACGACGAGGCGGGCCGCCCGGTCCCCGGCGGCCTGGCCCGCGGCCTGCACGTGACCCTCGCCCACAAGGACCGGATCGCCGTCGCCTTCGCGCACCCCGACGCCCCCGTGGGCATCGACGTCGAGCCGGTGGCCGCAGACCCCGGCGCCCTGATCCGCATCGCGCTCACCGCCGACGAACACCGCCTCGCCGAGCGGCTCGCGGCCCGGGACGGGACCGGCCTCGCGGCCGCCGTCACCACCGTCTGGTGCGCCAAGGAGGCCGCCGCGAAGGCGGAGGGCACGGGACTCGGCGGTCAGCTCGTGCGCTGGCAGGTGACCGAGGACCCCGCGGGCGGTCTGCGTGTCCTCTCCCCCGCGGGCCGCGCCCACCGCGTACGCACGACGACGTACGAGGGCCATGAGGTCGCCTGGACGGTTCCGAGCGTCCCGACCGCCCCGACCACGGGTACCGAGCCACCCCCGCACACCGCCCCCGCAGTCCTTCCGACCCCGACGGAGAACAGCCATGGCATCTGACATCCTCGCCGAGATCACCGGCATGCTCGTCCGGATCGTCGGCGACGAGTTCCTCCTCGCCGACGAGGTCACCATGAAGACCACGTTCAACGAGGATCTGGCGCTGGAGAGCATCGAGTTCGTCGCTCTCGCCGAGCTGCTGCACGAGCGCTACGGATCCCAGGTCGACCTGATGGGCTTCCTCGCGGAGAAGGACATGGAGGCGATCCTGGCCATGTCGGTCGGCGATCTCGTCGACCACATCACGCGGATCGCCCATGACGCTCTGGCCGCCCTGCCGGTCCGCCCGGTCCCGACGGCCTGACCGCCATGGCCGAGATCCTCGCCAACGCGCTGCGGTTCCACGTACAGCGACTGCCCGCGGCCGAAGTCCCGGCCTCCGACGGTACGGAGGCCGGCCCCGGCGCCCCGGTCGTGTTCCTGCACGGCCTCGTCGTCGACAACCTCTCCAGCTTCTACTGCCCGCTGGCCGTGCCGCTGGCCCGGGCCGGGCACGAGGCAGTCCTGTACGACCTGCGCGGCCACGGCTTCAGCGAACGCCCGCCCTCGGGATACGACAGCCGCAGCGCCGTCCGCGATCTGTTCGCCCTGCTGTCCGCCCTCGGGCTCGACGCCCGGCCGGTCCACCTGGTCGGCAACAGCTACGGCGGCACGCTCGCCCTGCACGCGGCCCTCGCCCGCCCCGATCGCGTCGCGGGCCTGACCCTGCTCGAACCGCCGCTCAGCGGCCCCTGGGTGGAGAACATGGTCGACACACTGTCCGTCGCCGCGCTCAGCCTGGAGGACAGCCAGGTCCCCGCCGAACTGTCCTCGCTGCGGCTTCGCAAGGCGGCGAAGCTGACAGCCATCGCCGACGCGCTCCTGAACCGCACCACCCTCATCGACGACATCGCGGCCGGCCGCGGCTTCACACCCGCCGACTACGCCCGGATCGACTGCCCGGTCCTGGTGGTCTGCGGGGAGCACTCCGAACTGGTCCCGGGCGCCGCGGAACTGGCCCGGCACACTCCGCGCTGCACGCTGCGGATCCTGCCCGGGCTCGGCCACGACGTACTCAAGGAAGCCAGCGGGGTGCTGCGCGAGGCACTGCTGGCGCACGCCGCGGCCGTGAGCCGGGCCGGGACGGGAGCGCTGATCGTATGAGGTTCCTGTTCGTCGTCCCCCCGCTCGCCGGGCACGTCAATCCGACGGTCGCGGTAGCCGCCGAACTGGCCGCCCGCGGGCACGCGACCGCCTGGGCCGGGCCCGCGGACGTGCTGTCCGGCCTGCTGCCCGCGCATGCCAGGCTGTTCCCCTCCGGGGACGCCGAAGGTCCGGAACCCGGCGGGTACGCCGCGCTGCACGGGCGGTGGCGCGACCTGCGAGGGGTCGCCGCGCTGCGGTTCCTGTGGGCGGAGGCACTGGTGCCGCTGGCCCTCGCGATGGTGCCGGGCGTCGAGCGGGCCGTCGCGGCCTTCGCTCCGGACGTGGTGGTCGCCGACCAGCAGGCGTTGGCCGGGGCCGTGGTCGCCCGGCGGCGCGGCATCCCCTGGGCCACCTCGGCGAGCACCTCGGCCGAGTTCACCCGCCCTTTCGCCGGGTTTCCCAAGGTCGGCGCATGGGTGGCGGACCAGCTGGCCGGACTGCTCGCCGAGTGCGGGGCGCCGCCCGGCTGGGATCCCCGGTTCTCGGACCGTCTGGTGCTGGTCTTCTCCACGCCGGAGCTCATCGGGGGCGCCGAGCCCTTCCCCGACCACTACGCCTGCGTGGGGCCCGCCTTCGGGTCCCGTCCGCCGGGCACGGACTTCCCTTGGCAGCGGCTCGACTCCGACCGCCGCCGGGTGCTGGTCTCGCTCGGCACGCTCAACCAGGAGACGGGCTCGCGGTTCTACGGAGCGGTCCTGGCCGCCGGAGAACGGATCGCGGACCGGGTCCAGTTGATCGTGGCCGCCCCCCGGCACCTGGTCGGCCCGGTACCGGCGCACGCCTTGGTCCAGGAGGCCGTGCCGCAGCTGCGGCTGCTGCCCCACCTGGACGCGGTCGTCAGTCACGGCGGCCACAACACGGTGTGCGAGGCGCTCGCTCACGGCCTCCCGCTGGTCGTCGCCCCGATCCGGGACGACCAGCCGATCGTCGCGCAGCAGGTCGCCGACGCGGGCGCCGGGATCCGGGTGCGCTTCGGCCGGGCCCGACCGGCCGACCTGTACGACGCGCTCACCGCCGTATTGGAGGACTTCGGTCCGCACCGCCGCGCGGCCCGGCGGATCCAGGCGTCCTTCGCCGCCGCGGGCGGCGCCGCCGCCGCGGCCGACAGGTTGGAGAAGCTGTCATGAGCCCATGGGTTTCCTTCGCGATCATGGCGGCGCTCGGCGCGGGGACGGTACGAGCGCGCCGCCGCCTGCACGCGCTGCCGGCCCTGCCGCCCGACGGGGAGCACCCGGCCGGGGATGCCTCCAAGG